>NZ_JBAKFQ010000015.1:0-118537 GCF_053484255.1 Martelella sp. FLE1502 | reverse complement strand
TGAATCGATTTGCGTCAAATATTCAATAGCTTAAAAGCCATACGCGATTCCCCTGGGGGCGAGGGGTAGAAGGCTGCGATGCCGATGCGTTTCATCGGCGCCTCGCCGTTGGCGCTCCGCAAATACCGCCCACAATCATTGCGATATCGCATCGTTTCCTTATCCTGAGGCCACCAAAGCGCTGCACTTTCGGCAGCAGGCAATTGATTTTTTCCTTCAGACAGGGCACGGACAAGCCACAGACAGGGCGGCCAGACGAAAGGAACCGAGATGACGAGCGCGAGTTTTGCCGAGCCGCAAGTAATGGCCGATCTGATGGCCCGGATGCTGTGGGAAATCGAGGCGGTGCATTTTTCCCCCGACGAGCCCTACAAACTGTCCTCCGGCCTCGTCAGCCCGGTCTATATCGACTGCCGCCGGCTGATCTCGTTTCCGCGCATCCGCTCCACCCTGATGGATTTCGCCGCCGCCAAGATCATGGCCGAGGCCGGTTTCGAACAGTTCGACTGCGTGGCCGGCGGCGAGACCGCGGGCATTCCGTTTGCCGCCTTCCTGGCCGAACGTCTCGACCTGCCGATGATCTACTGCCGCAAGAAGCCGAAGGGCTATGGCAAGAACGCGCAGATCGAAGGCCATATGCCGGAAGGCGCGCGGGTGCTGGTGATCGAGGACCTGACGACGGCCGGCGGCTCCATGTTCAACTTCATCGACGCGATCCGCAATGCCGGCGGCATCGTCAATCACGGCATGGCGCTGTTTTATTACGATATCTTCGCCGAGGCCGGGAAACGTTTCGCCGATGGCGGCGTTGACCTACATTATATCGCGACTTGGCAGAACGTGCTGGCGGTGGCGCGGGAAAAGAAGCTGTTTGATGACAAGGCGCTCGATTCCGTCGCCGACTTCCTCGACCAGCCGATGGCCTGGTCGAAGGCGCGCGGCGGCGTCGACCGACTGTCCGCCTGAGACGCGCTGAAACCAACTGGGAGAACATAATGATCCTGTGCTGCGGCGAAGCCCTTATCGACATGCTGCCCCGTGAGACCACAAAGGGCGAGCCGGCGTTTTCGCCCTATGCCGGGGGCGCGGTCTGCAACACGGCGGTGGCGCTCGCAAGGCTCGGCCGGCCGACCGGCTTCTTCTCGGGTCTCTCATCGGACCTGATGGGCGACATCATCCGCGAAAAGCTCGATGCCTCCAATGTCGACCATTCCTATGTCGCCACCTCCGACCGGCCGACCACGCTTGCCTTCGTCAAGCTGGTGAACGGCGCGGCAAGCTACGCCTTCTACGACGAAAACACCGCCGGCCGGATGATCACCGAGGCCGACCTGCCGGAAATCGGCGATGATTGCAGCGCCATGCATTTCGGCGCGATCAGCCTGATCCCGGAACCCTGCGGCTCGACCTACGAGGCGCTGCTGATGCGCGAGGCGGAGAACCGCGTCATCTCGCTCGACCCCAATATCCGCACGAGCTTCATCACCGACCCCGACAAGCACCGTGCCCGGATCGAACGGATGGCGGCGAAGGCCGACATTCTCAAATTCTCCGACGAGGATCTCGACTGGTTCGGGCTGGAAGGTTCGCTCGATGACAAGGCCCGCCACTGGATTACAGCCGGCGCCAGCCTCGTTGTCGTGACCCGCGGCGGCGACAGCACGATCGCCTACACCGCCACGGAAAAGGTCGAGGTGCCGAGCGAAAAGGTCGAGGTGGTCGACACCGTCGGCGCCGGCGACACCTTCGATGCCGGCATCCTCGCCTCGCTCGATCTCGCCGGCCTGCTGACCAAGGACAAGGTGAAGACGCTATCCGCCGACGCCATCCGCGACGCCCTTGCGCTCGGCGCAAAGGCCGCCGCCGTCACCGTCTCCCGCGCCGGCGCCAACCCGCCCTTCGCCCACGAAATCGGGCTTTGATCGGCGGGCTTGTTCCCTAAACCAGCCCCCGGCCCTTCAGCATTGCCTCGGGGCCGGGCATGCGGCCGCGGAAGGCCTGATAGGCGGCTTCGGGGGCAACCGATCCGCCTTTGGTGAGGATTTCCGACTTGAGCTTGCCGGCGGTTGTCGGATCGAAGACGTTGCCCGCCTCCTCGAAGGCTTCGAAGGCGTCGGCGTCCAGAACTTCGGACCACATGTAGGAATAATATCCTGCCGAATAGCCATCGCCGGAGAAGATGTGCAGGAAATGCGGGATGGCGTGGCGCATCGCGATCGCCTTGGGCATGCCGATCGCGTTGAGCACGCCGTCCTGAAACGCCACCGGATCGGCCGGCGGGTGTTCTGCCGTGTGGAGGCGCATGTCGACGATCGCGCAGGCGGTGTATTCGACGGTGGCGAAGGCCTGGCCGAAGGTCGCGGCGGCAAGCACCTTGTCCATCAACGCCTCGGGCATCGGCGCGCCGGTTTCGGCGTGAAGCGCATAGGTTTTCAGCACCTCCGGCGTGGTCAGCCAGTGCTCGTAGAGCTGGGAGGGCAGTTCCACGAAATCGCGGTCGACGCCGGTGCCTGAGACGGACGGATAGGTGACATCCGACAGCATGCCGTGCAGCGCGTGGCCGAATTCGTGGAACAGGGTGCGGGCATCGTCCAGCGACAGCAGCGCCGGTTTTCCGGCGGCGGGCTTGGCGAAATTGCAGACATTGATGACAATCGGGATTTCGCCCTGATCCCCGTTCGGCAGGGTCAGCCGGTGCTGGCTTTGCAGGGCGTTCATCCAGGCGCCGGAGCGTTTCGAGGTGCGGTTGAAATAGTCGCCGAGGAAAAGCGCGATCAAGTCATCGTCGCTATTGCGGATTTCATAGACCCGCACATCCGGGTGATAGGCCTTCACATCCGGCTTCGCCACGGCGCGAATGCCGAACAGCCGCTCGGCCACGGCAAAACAGGCCTCGATGATCTTCTCGAGCTGAAGATAGGGCTTCACCTCGCTTTCGGAGAAATCGAATTTCCGGGCCTTCAGCTTCTCGGCGTAATAGCGCCAGTCCCAGGCCTCGATCTCGCCATTATAGCCCTCTTCCGCCGCCAGTTCGCGCAGTTCCGCTTCATCGGCGGCTGCGGCCTTCACGGCCTTTTCCCAGACATCCATCAGCAGCGCATCGACGGCATTCGCGGTCTTCGCCATGGTATTGTCGAGCTTCAGCGCGGCGAAATTATCATAACCAAGAAGTGCTGCCTTTTCCGCCCTGAGCGCCAGCGTTTCCTTCATGATCGCGCGGTTGTCATGCTCGCCGCCGGAAAGGCCGCGCGCGGTCCAGGCGCGGAACGCCTTTTCGCGCAGGTCGCGACGGGCCGAGAGCGTCAGGAACGGCTCCACGATCGAGCGCGACAGGGTGACGGCATACTGGCCCTCGTGGCCGCGCTCGCTGGCCGCGCCCGCCATCGCATCCACCAGAAAATCGGGCAGGCCGGCAAGCTCGTCTTCCTCCGTCAGAAACATCGCCCAATCGCTCTCGTCGGCGAGCACGTTCTGGCCGAAGGCGGCGCCGAGTTCGGCGAGCCGGCGATTGACGGCGGCCAGCCGCTCCTGCGCCTCGCCCTCAAGCTGCGCGCCGGAGCGGACAAAGCCCTTCCAGTGGCGTTCCAGCACGCGCAATTGCTCGCCGGTGAGCCCCAGCCCATCGCGCGCCTGCCAGAGCGTATCGATGCGCTGGAACAGCGCCTTGTTGGCGCCGATCGCGGAGTAATGGCTTGAGAGTTTCGGCACGATCTCGCGCTCGATCTTCTGGATTTCCGGATTGGTATCGGCGCCTGCGCGCGTGAAGAACACGGCGCTGACCCGCGACAGCGCGTCGCCGGAAACCTCCAGCGCATCGACCGTGTTGGCGAAATCGGGGGCATCGGCGTCGGTCGCGATCGCGTCGATCTCGCGGTTGTGGTCGTCCATCGCCCAGTCGAAGGCGGCGGTAAAGTCGCCCTCCGTGATGCGGTCGAATGCGGGCAGGCCCGCAAAACCCTCCCAGCGGATGAGAGCGCTGTTGATCGTGTCGGTCATGTCGCATCGGTCCTTTCATGCTGGCTGGCGGCCTATCATGTGTGTGCGGCAGACGCGGCTTCAAGGCAAGACCCTTGATTGCCCCTTCCAAAGATAGTAAGCAATGCTTACTAAATGTCGGATGACGGGAAACGGCATGACGCAAGCGCCAACCGAAAGACTCGGTTTTCTACTGAGCGATGTCGCGCGGCTGTTTCGCGCGGCCTTCGAACGCGAGATCGCGAAAAGCGGCCTCGGCGTCACGCCGGGCGAGGCGCGCGCTCTCACCCGCATTGCCGCCAGCAACGGGGTGCGCCAGAGCGAGATCGCGGTGGCGCTCGGCATCGAACCGATGACGCTGTCGCGCTATGTCGATGGTCTCGAAAAGGCCGGCCTGATCGAGCGCCGCGTCGACCCGAAGGACGGGCGCGCCAGATGCGTATCGATGACGGAAAGGGGCGAGGCGGTGCTCGCGGACATTCGCGCGCATACGGACGATCTGGTGGCGCGCCTGCAGGCGGACCTTCCCGAAAGCGACAGGCAGGCGCTTTTCCGGGCGCTCAGGACCATGCGCGACAATTTCGCGCGGCTTTGAAAGATGACGCGAGGATGAGCGAGACCACCGCAACCCGGCCGTTGATGAGCGAAGGGCGCACAAGCGTGCTGGGCGCGGCGCTATCCATGCTTGGCCCGATTTCGCTGTCACTCTATACGCCCGCCATGCCGGCGCTGACGCAGGCGCTGGCCACCACCGATGGCGCGATCAAGCTTTCGCTCTCGCTCTATTTCGGCGGCTTTGCCTTCGCCATGCTCGCCACCGGGCCGCTGTCGGATGCGTTCGGGCGGCGGCGCACGGTCGTGTGGTTTCTGACGTTTTATCTGCTCGGCAGCATCCTCGCCGCCTTCGCGGGCAGCGTGTCGATGCTGTTGGCTGGCCGGCTGATCCAGGGCATCGGCGCATCGGTGGGGCTCACCGTCGGCCGCGCGATCGTGCGCGACCAGTTCACCGGCGAGCCGGCCTCGCGGATCCTCAACATGCTCGGCATCATGCTGGCCACCGGACCCGCGATCGCGCCCACCATCGGCGGCATCATCCTTTCGCTGGTCGGCTGGAAGGCGATCTTCGTCGCCATGATCGGCTTCGGCCTTACGCTTGGCGCGCTGGTGCTTCTCTTGATGCCGGAGACCGGAAAGCCGGATCGCGCCAAGGCCCGGCCGCTGCCGCTTTTGAAGGCTTATGGCCGGCTGTTGCGCAGCCAGCACTTCATGGCGTCGTCGCTGGTGATCGCCGCGTCTGCGGGATCGCTTTACGCGCTGGCCTCGATCCTGCCCTTCGTGATGATCAATCTCGCGGGCCTCACGCCCTCGCAATTCGGCATCGGCATGCTCATGCAGACGGGCTGTTATTTCTCCGGCTCGGTAGTCTTTCGCATCTTGCTGCGCTGGTTTACCTCGCGCGCCCAGGTGGCCTTCGGCCTGTTCTTCGTCGCCCTTGGCGCGGTTTCGCTGGCGATCTCCACCGAGATCCTGACGATCTCCTATCTTTCGGTCATGCTGCCGGTCGGCTGCTTCGCCTTCGGCATCGCCTTCCTGATGCCCTATATCACCAATGCCGCGCTGCTGCCGTTTCCCGATATCGCCGGCTCCGCCTCGGCAATGATGGGCTTCATGCAGATGGGCTCGGGCCTCGTCACCGGCATGATCGCCGCGGCGCTGGGCTCCCCCGTGCTCGCCATGCAGATCATGGTGCCGGCCATGGGCGCGATCGCCGTCGCTTGCTATCTCTGGCTGCGCCTGGTCGAGGCGCGGGAACCGGCATCGCCGGAAATCCGGGAGCCCGCCGAACAGCCGGCGGCCGGCGGCGACTGGAACAAGGCCCCCGAGCGTTCCGCAGCAATGAAATAGCGGAAACCTCGCCTTCTACTGGTATTTACAGCGAAAGCCCTTTAAGGTTGAAGCTGTCATTCCGGGGGCACAGACTATGTTGCGCAATGCGCTCGATTTCATGCGGGCCAATGTCTGGTTCTTTGCGATCGTGATCGTCGCGACGACGGTTCTTCCCGCGCTCGCGCCTGCCGCCATCGCGAGCCTGCTGGAGATCGTCGTAAGCAGCGCGGTTCTCTTTTTCATCTACAGGCGGCTCCTGCGACAGGCCTCCTTGAACCCCTTCAGCCCCGGCGCGGGGATCGCACCTGCGGAACTGTTCGGCTTCGTCTGGCGCGACCTTGTCATCGTGGCCATATCGGTGGCCATTCCAATCCTGCTGCTTCTGGCCGTGACCCATGTCGACCTGACGAATGTGAACGTCAACATCGCCCTGATCTACGGGAGTACCGTGCTTCTCGAGCTTTCCGCGGTCTGGGGCATAGCCTATTTCGGCACATGGCTCCCGGCATATGTCTATGGTCAAAACCCGACATTCCGGGCAGCGCGAAAGCGCGGTCAGGCGAGTTTTGGCTCGCTTGCATGGCGGTTCACGCTCTTGTCGCTGGCGGTGCTCGCCATCGGGTTCGCGCTAGCCCAGATTGACGGCCCGCTCGGACTTTCCGATGCGACATGGCTTCACTGGCTCGTCATCATCCCGATCACCGGCGCCATCAACTGGTTCGTGAGTGTCTATATCGCCGTGGCGCTGTGCCAGGTCTATCTGACGCTCGAAAAGATCGTCTGACGCCGTCGGGGTGAGGTCCCCGGAGGCGAGGTCGACGAGGCAACTGGGTCGCCGCCTCGTCTTGCAAGATTGCTCACATCCGGTCGCGCTTGGCCAGCGTCCTCAGACGCAGGGAATTGAGCTTGATGAAGCCGGCGGCGTCCTTCTGGTCGTAGGCGCCGTGGTCGTCCTCGAAGGTGACGAGGGCTTCGGAGTAGAGCGATTTGTCGCTCGCGCGGCCGATGACCATGACATTGCCCTTGTAGAGCTTCAGCGTCACCTCGCCCTCGACATGCTCCTGGCTCTTGTCGATCGCGGCCTGCAGCATCGCCCGTTCCGGCGAGAACCAGAAGCCGTAATAGATCAGCTCGGCATATTTCGGCATCAGCTCGTCCTTGAGGTGAGCCGCACCCCGGTCGAGCGTGATGCTTTCGATCGCGCGGTGTGCGGCCAGCAGGATGGTGCCGCCGGGGGTCTCGTAGACGCCGCGCGACTTCATGCCGACGAAGCGGTTTTCGACGAGATCAAGCCGGCCGATGCCGTTGTCGCGGCCATAATCGTTGAGCTTGGCGAGGATCGTCGCCGGGCTGAGGCGCTCGCCATTGATCGAGACGGCGTCGCCCTTTTCGAAACCGATCTTGATAATCGTCGCCTTGTCGGGCGCGGCTTCCGGCGAGACCGTGCGCATATGGACATATTCCGGGGCCTCAACTGCCGGATCTTCCAGCACGCGGCCTTCGGAGGACGAATGCAGCAGGTTGGCGTCGACCGAGAACGGCGCTTCGCCGCGCTTGTTCTTGGCGATCTGGATCTGGTGGCTTTCGGCGAATTCCAGAAGGTCGGTCCGGCTCTTGAACGACCAGTCGCGCCACGGCGCGATGATCTTGATATCGGGGTTCAGCGCATAGGCCGACATTTCGAAACGGACCTGGTCATTGCCCTTGCCGGTGGCGCCATGGGCGATCGCATCGGCGCCGGTCTTCTCGGCGATCTCGATCAGATGCTTGGAAATCAGCGGCCGGGCAATCGAGGTGCCGAGCAGATAGACGCCTTCATAGACGGCATTGGCGCGGAACATCGGGAACACGAAATCGCGGACGAACTCCTCGCGCACATCCTCGATGAAAATTTCCTTCACGCCCGCCTGTTCGGCCTTCAGGCGCGCCGGTTCCAGCTCCTCGCCCTGGCCGAGATCGGCGGTGAAAGTGACGACTTCAGCGCCGAGTTCGGTCTGCAGCCATTTCAGGATGATCGAGGTGTCAAGTCCGCCGGAATAGGCGAGCACGACCTTCTTGACGTCTTTGTGCGTTGCCATGTGAGTTCAGGTCCATATCGTGTTTTGAATGTGTGAGCCGTTTTAGCGGCTTTGCGCCGCCACGCAAGGAAAACCGTGGCGAAGCGCCGCGCGCGCCAGACGATTTGCGCATTGACATGCCGTGTCATCTGCCAAAAAGTCATAGGCAAAGTCAAACCGCGCGCCCGATCGCTCCCCGTAATCAGGCAGAAGGCGGAAAACGGGAGGATATCATGAGCCAGCATCCGGCACTCAAAGCGGGCAATTCCGCCGTCATTACCGGCGGCGCATCCGGAATCGGCCTTGCCGCCGCCAAGGCCTTTATCGACCTCGGCATGAATGTGATGATCGCCGACCTGAAGGGCGAGCGGCTGAAGCGGGCCGGAAACGAACTGGCCGAACTTGCCGAAAAGAAGGGCGTGAAGGCGGAAGCCCACGCCACCGACGTTTCTGATCTCTCGGAACTGGAGGAGCTGGAGCGCGCCGCCCACCGCGCGCTCGGCAATATCCATGTGCTGATGAACAATGCCGGCATCCAGCCCGGCACCGCCATATTCGGCAAGCAGATGCCGTGGGACCGGATCATCGGCGTCAATCTGACGGGCGTGATCAACGGCACCCGCATCTTCGCGCCGGAAATGCGCGCCCATGGCGAACCGGCGATCATCATCAACACCGGCTCCAAGCAGGGCATCACCACGCCGCCCGGCAACCCGGCCTATAATGTCGCCAAGGCCGGCGTGAAGGCCTTTACCGAAGCCTTGCAGCATGAATTGCGCAATATCGAGGGTTGCCAACTCGAGGCGCATCTCTTGATCCCCGGCTTCGTGTTCACGCCGCTGACCGCCAATGGCCGCGACGAAAAGCCGAAGGGCGCCTGGACGCCGAAGCAGACCGTCGAGTTCATGCTGAAAAGCCTGGAAGACGGCGATTTCTACATCCTGTGCCCGGATGGCGAGGTCGACCGCGCCACCGACGAGAAGCGGATGATGTGGGCGATCGGCGATATCGTCGAAAACCGCCCGCCGCTGTCGCGCTGGCATCCCGATTACGGCGAGGCCTTCAAGGCCTATCTGAACGGCGACGGACATGGCCATTGACGAGGAACTGAGCGCCAGGGTTCGCGACCGCCTCGAAGGCCTTGAGGGTCTCGGCGAGAAGAAGATGTTCGGCGGGCTCTGCTTTCTGGTGAACGGCCATATGGTGGTCGCCGTCAGCCGGCGCAAATCCGGAGAGGGCAATTACCTGTTCCGCATCGGCAAGGAAAACGCCGATGCCGCAGCCAGGCTCGGACGTTCGGAGCCGATGGTCCATGGCGGGCGCAAGATGAGCGGGTTTTACCATGTCGACGCCGACGACTGCCCGGACGCAACCTTCAACGAATGGCTGTCGATCGCCGTTGAAAACGCCTATTCCCTGCCGCCCAAGGCATGAACGCACCGTCTTCGGCGCCGCACTTGTTTTCAGGCGTAAGCCCGCTCATATTGCCGGCGATCCGATGATTTCGAGCAAGCTCGCGCCATGCCCGCGCGACGGGAGAATTCCATGTATACCGGCATCGTCCAGGCCGTCCGGCCGCTCGCCGACATCACCGCCTATCCCGGCGGCAAGACATTCACCATCGAATTCACCGATGAACTGCTTGGCGATCTGAAGCTCGGCGCCAGTGTCAACATCGAGGGC
The DNA here is from genome assembly GCF_053484255.1 of Martelella sp. FLE1502. Lineage (NCBI taxonomy): Bacteria > Pseudomonadati > Pseudomonadota > Alphaproteobacteria > Hyphomicrobiales > Aurantimonadaceae > Martelella > Martelella sp. FLE1502. The sequence continues at coordinate 108,935 of NZ_JBAKFQ010000015.1, read as the reverse complement.
GTGTGCCTGTCGGTCACCGGTATTTCCGGCCACAATGTCACCTTCGATGCCATGAACGCCACGCTGGAGCGCACCAATCTCGGCACGCTTGCCGCAGGCGACGGCGTCAATCTGGAGCGCTCGGCCAAGATGACGGATGAGAATGGCGGCCACGTGATCGCCGGGCATGTGGCGACAACCGCCACCGTGGAAGCAATCAGCACCGCGGAGGAAAGGGCCTTCATTCGCTTCCGCGTGCCGGAAGACTGGGCGAAATATATCTTCCCGCGCGGCTATCTGGCCGTCAACGGCTGCAGCCTGACGGTGGCGGAGGTCGAGGACAATCTGTTCACCATCAACCTGATCCCGGAAACCTTGCGCCAGACCACATTTTCCCGCTACCGGCCCGGCGACCTTCTGAACATCGAGGTCGATCACCAGACCATGGTGCTGGTCGACGTGATCGAACGCACCGTCTCGCGCGTCCTGCCGGGACTGATTGCCGGGCGCTGATCGGGTTTTCCTCGTAAAGAATCCAAACGCTTTCGAGCGCTTGGCGAGCAAGATTAACTGGCCAGTAACCATCTTTTCCTCTCAACCCTTCCCCGTCGTCCTGGCTTCACATTCGGCGCTATACTCCGCGTGACGGACCAGGGCAGTCGGAGGCAAACGATGACATTCAAATTTCTACTGGCGGCGGCATGTCTGGTCGCCTCCTCCGCTGCGGCCGAGCCCGCGAATTTCATCTATTCGGGCGATGCCGATGAGACGACGCTGACGCACCTGTTGCAGCGGCCCGATATTGAAGGTTTCCAGCAGATCTACAGCTGGCGGCAACTCGAGCCCGGCGAAGGTGTGTATGACTTCTCCGAGATCGAAGCGGATCTCGCCCGCACCGAGGCGCTGGGCAAGCAATTCTACGTCCAGCTCCAGGACCGGTTCTTCTCCAACGAAGCCCGCCGCCTGCCCGACTATATCCTGACAGATCCGATCTATGACGGCGGCCTCGTGGCCCAGATGGACGGCAATGGCAAGGAACTGCCCGTTCAGCAGGGCTGGGCCGCGATCCAGTGGAACGACGCGCTGCGGACGCGCTTTCAAGCGCTGCTGACGGCGCTGGCGCAGGAATTCGACGGGCGCATCGCCGGCATCAATCTTCCCGAAACCGCGATCGATATCGACATGAAGGCCGACACGACCGGTTTTTCCTGCGACGCCTATTTTGACGCCGAGCTCGACAATCTCCGCCACGCCCGATCCGTTTTCACCGAGAGCGACGTGGTGCAGTATGTGAATTTCTGGCCATGCGAATGGAATAACGACCACGGCTATATGGAACGGCTATTCGAAATGGCGGCGGCGGAAGGCATCGGCCTTGGCGGTCCCGACATCGCGCCGTATCGGAAGGGCCAGATGAAGAACGCCTATCCGTTCTTCCACGACTATCACGACCGGCTGCCGGTGGTCGCCATGGCGATTCAGGAATCCACGCTGAAATACAAAAACGACAAGACCGGCAAGCCCTATACCAGGGCGGAATTCGTCGATTTTGCCGAGAATTACCTTGGCGTCGATATCATCCTCTGGACGCCCGACGCGCCCTGGCTTTCCGAAGACTGAGCTGATTGCTCGGCCGGTATCTTCAGCCGTGATGGGCGAACCGGCCGAAGGCGCCGCGTGAGAAGATCAGCGGCTCGCCCTCGCCATGGGCGGCGCGCAGCACCCGGCCGACGACGATGGTGTGGTCGCCGGCGTCATGGGCATCGGCGCGGGCGCATTCGAACCGGGCAAGCGTTCCCGCAAGCACCGGCACGCCCTCCTCGTTCAGATGATGGTCGAGACCTTCAAACGCCGCTCCGCCGCGGGTGAAGCGGGCGGAGAGATCGTGCTGGTCGGCCTTCAGCACATGGATGGCGAAATGGCGCGCGCCGGAAAACAGGTCGTGGCGACGCGAAGACTTGGCCGGCGACCACAGCACCAGCGGCGGATCGAGCGACACCGAGGCGAAGCTGTTGACCGTCATGCCCTGCGGCCCGGCATCGCCCTTAAGCGTGACCACGGTGACCCCGGTCGAAAACGCGCCCAGCGCATGGCGATAGCGGCGGCTGTCGGCCGGGTCCGGCACGAACACATTGTCTTTTGCGATCGCCATCTGGTGCACTGTCATTCTCCATATCTTGCCGCATTTTCGCGGACGTCCGGCGTGACTGCGAAATGCGCTAAGGAACCTCGTATCCGCGCGCGGTCTCGAACAGGGCGAACCAGTCCTGGCGGTCGAGTTCGACCTTCTCGGCATCGGCAATCGCGGCAATCCGGTTGAGATTGTTGGTGCCGAGCACGGGCAGTATATTGGCCGGATGCGCTAAAAGCCATGCGATCGCAACGGCCGAAGCATCGACGCCGAAGCGCTTGCCGATCGCCTCAAGCGCGGAAAGCAACGGCTTTCCGGCTTCGGAAAACAGCCGGCCCCCGCCAAGCGGCGACCATGCCATGACCGGCAGTTTGCGCTCCTGCAGAAAGGCGAGATCGCCATTGGTGAAGGGGTCGGTCGCCAGCAGGCCCAGTTCGATCTGGTTGGTGGCGAGCCAGGTTTCCATATTGGCCTGCAGCAGGGTGAAATCATGCGGGCGGAAATTGGAGACGCCGGCGGCAAGGATCTTGCCCTCGGCCACCAGATCGTCCAGCACCCGGCCGGTCTCCTCCGGATCGATCATGGGATCGGGACGGTGGATCAGCAGCAGATCGACATGATCCGTCGCCATATCCTTGAGCGATGCCTCGACCGAGGCGCGGATATGTTCCGCCGACGTGTCGTAATGCTTCACCCGCGCACCGGCATGCCGCCCCGTGGGCGCGACGATGCCGCATTTGGTGACGATCTCGATCCTGTCGCGCAGGCCGGGTGACGCCTTCAGCGCGCCGCCAAGCACGGCTTCCGCCGTGTAGCCGCCATAGATATCGGCATTGTCCATGGTGGTGATGCCCTGCGCCAGGCAGGCTTCGATCTTGGCCTGAACGGTCTTCGGCGCGGCATCGCCCTCGGCGATCCGCCACATCCCGTAGACCAGACGGCTGAAACTCAAATCCTTCGCGATATCGACCCGCTGCATCAATGCCTCTCTCCAACGCCAAGCGGCGTTGCCGGTGTGGTTTCTGGTACCCGGCCATATACATGCGGCAGCGAACAGGTCTCAAGCGCGGGCAGAACTTTCGTGCCGAAATGATCGGCCTCGTCAAGATGCGGATAGCCGGAGAGGATGAAGGCGCGGATGCCCATTGCGCGATATTCAGCAAGCTTGGACAACACCTGATCGGTGGAGCCGACCAGCGCCGCGCCGCAGCCCGAGCGGGCACGGCCGATTCCGGTCCAGAGACCGGGCTCGACATAACCGAACTGGTCGGCGAGTTCACGCGCGCGGGCCTGATGCGAGACGCCGAGCGAGGCGGCGTCATGGGCGCGGTCGCGGATCAGCCGTCCATATTCATCATCGAGCTTCGAGACCAGATGATCGGCATATTCTCGCGCTTCCTTCTCGGTATCGCGCACGATGACATGGACGCGCAGGCCGTAATCGAGCGTGCGGCCATGGGCGGCGGCGCGTTCATGAACCGCCTTCATCCGTTCGGCGAGCTGGTCCCTGGTTTCCGGCCACATCAGATAGACATCGCATTGCGCGCCGCAAAGATCCAAGGCATCCGGCGAATAGCCGCCGAAATAAAGCAAAGGCCCACCATTTTGCTGGTAGGGCCGCGCGGGCTCGGTCGTCACGTTCTTGAACTTGTAGATCTCGCCGTCGTAATTGATTTCGTCGCGCGTCCAGGCCTGACGCAGGATTTCCACCACCTCGTGGCTGCGGCGGTAGCGATAGGCGCTGTCGGCCTCCTCGCCCGGGAAGTTCGAGGAGATCACATTCAGCGTCAGCCGCCCCTTCAGCATGTGATCGAGGGTGGCGACCGTGCGCGCCAGCATGATCGGCTGCATCTCGCCGCAGCGGATCGCCGCCAGGAAATTGATCTTTTCAGTAATGGGCGCGCAGCCCGCCACGAAACTCAGCGTGTCCTGCCCCACCTGATAGGATGAGGGGCACAGGATATTGCGGAAGCCATGGCTCTCCGCCTTCTTCACGATTGCCGAACAATGTTCGAAGGACGAGCGAAGCCTGCCATCCGGCACGCCGAGATAGGCGTAATCATCCGAACACAGCGCGGAAAACCACGAGACTTCGGCAGCGTTCAGATCGGCGGATGTGACGGGCACGACGGTCATGCGTTTCTCCCAATTTTTTTGCTTGCGTATCATCAAATTTCGAGTAAATCAATAGTGTATCAATTTTGAGGTGATGATGAAATCCCGCAATGATGGCAGCCTGCCGGTCTATCTGCAGATCGTGGAACTGATCGTGCGCGATCTGGCGGCGGGGCGGCTGGTCGATGGCGAAAAGCTCGCGCCCGAGCGCAAGCTTGCCGCCGAACTCAACGTCGCGGTGGGCACGCTGCGCAAGGCGCTCAACGAACTGGAGTCGCGCGGCCTGCTGGAGCGCCGCCAGGGCTCGGGCAATTACGTGCGCGCGATTGCCGATCCCGCGAGCGTCTACACCATGTTCCGGCTGGAGCTGATCGAAGGCGGCGGCCTCCCGACGGCGCGGCCGCTCTCCGTGGACCTTATGGAAAAGCCGGCGGATTTGCCGGCATTCGGCGCCTCGTCCAGTGCCCACCGCATCCGCCGCCGCCGTTTCGTCGGCAAGAAATTTGCGGCGCTTGAGGAAATCTGGCTCGACGTGGCCTATGCCGAGACGCTCACCATGACCGACCTTTCGGAAAGCCTCTATCTCCATTACCGCACCCGGCTGGGGCTCTGGATCACGCGGGCCGAGGACCGGATCGGGCTTGGCCGCGTGCCGGACTGGGCGCCGGACGATTTCGGGCTCGCGTCCGGCGCGCCGGTTCCCGAGGTGCAGCGCGTCTCCTTCGACCGGGACGGCGAGAAGGCGGAATTTTCATTCACATGGTTTGACCCGGCGGTGGTGCGTTATGTCGCGCGGCTCAAATAGGAGGGGTTGAGGTGAAGGCAATCTACGGCATTATCGGCTGCGGCATGATGGGTCAGGAGCATCTGCGCAATATCGCGCTTCTGCCCGAGGCGGAGATCGGCGCGATCTTCGAGCCGGACACGGAAATGCGCGCGAAAGCGGCGGCCCTCGCCCCGCAGGCAAGGCTTTGCGACAGCGTCGCCGATCTGCTGGCGGTGGAGGCGATCACCTGCCTGCTGATCGCAAGCCCCAACCACCTGCACCTGTCGCAGATGGAGGAGATCGCCCGCACGCGGCCGCTGCCGCTGATGGTGGAAAAGCCGCTCTTCACCGATCCCGGCGACACCGCCCGGGTGACCGCCTTCAAGGCAGGCTACCCCGCGCCGGTGTGGGTGGCGATGGAATATCGCTACATGCCGCCGATCGCGCGACTTTTGGCCGAGGCTGACGGCGTGACCGGCGGCGTGCGGATGCTGACCATCCGCGAACATCGCTTTCCGTTTCTAAACAAGGTGGGCAACTGGAACCGGTTCAACCGCTATTCCGGCGGCACGCTGGTGGAGAAATGCTGCCATTTCTTCGACCTGATGCGGCTGGTGATGAAAAGCGACCCGGTGCGGATCATGGCAAGCGGCGGCCAGGCCTTCAATCACCGCGACGAGGTGATCGACGGCCATGAGCGGCCGGATGTCTGGGACCACGCCTATGTGATTGTCGACTTCGCCTCGGGAGCCCGCGCGGCGCTGGAGCTTTGCATGTTCGCGGAAGGATCACGCTTTCAGGAGGAGATTTCCGCAATCGGGCCTAACGGCAAGATCGAATGCCATGTGCCCGGCCCGACCCGCTTCTGGCCGGCGGAACTCGGCGCGCCGCCGGAAGCCCGCATGGTCTATTCTCCGCGCCACCCCAAGGGCCCCCGCGAAACGGTTATCCCGGTTGATCCGACGCTTCTGATGGCGGGCGATCACAACGGCTCGACCTTCTACCAGCACCAGAGTTTTGTCGCCGCGATCGCCGGTTCGCGAGCGGTGGAGGTGAGCCTGGAGGATGGCTGGTGGGCCGTTGCCATGGGCCATGCCGCCCAGCAATCGGCCATGAGCGGCCACGCGGTGAAGCTCGAAGGCGACCATTTCAGGGTCCAGACTTGATAAAAGGCAAGAAATTCAAGGCCAAAGCACTGTTTCCGTTGCGTGAGACGCACCATGAAACTGGACGGCGACACAAGATCCGCTGTAGCATGCTGACGAGCTCGAAACAGCGGACGCTAAAAAGATGGGTCGCCTACCCCTGAACCTGACCCTGGGCCCGACAGACCAGCCCAGGGATGCCGTCGATATTATCCTCGAGACGGTGCGCAAGCATTTTGACATGGAGGTCGCCTATCTTTCCGAGATCGTCGATGGCCAGTCCGTTTTCCGCGCGGTCAGCGCGCCGGGTTTCGAGGCGCTTATCAGCCCAGGATCGGTGATCCCGCTTTCCGAGGTCTATTGTCAGCACATTCTCGACGGCGTGTTGCCGAACCTGATGACCGACACCAGCCAGCACCCGGTGGCCGTGGCCATGCCGATCACGCACAACGTGCCGATCGGCGCGCATATGAGCCTGCCGGTCTACCGCGACAACGGCGAGGTATACGGCATGCTTTGCTGCCTGCGCACCACCCCGCATGAAAGCCTCGGCGAACGCGACCTTGCGGTGATGGAGACCTTTGCCGGGCTTGCCGGCAACCAGATCAATGACGGCCTGCGCCGCCGCGCCGAGATCGCCGACATCAATGCCCGCCTGGACAGCGCGCTTGCCGCGGATGGCTTCAGGATCGTGCTGCAGCCGGTAGTCGATCTTGAAACCCTGCGGCCGATCAAGTTCGAGGCCCTGTCGCGGTTTGCCGACGGCAGGCCCCCCAATATCTGGTTCGAGGAGGCCCTACAGGTAGGCCGCCAGGTCGAGCTCGAAATCGCGGCCATTGAGAAGGCCCTGACATTGCTCGGCGACATCCCGCAAGAGATGGCGATCGGCTTCAACGCCTCCCCGCAGACCATCGCCAGCGGCGCGCTGCTGGAAGCAATCGGCCATATGCCGCCCGAGCGGCTTGTGCTGGAGATCACCGAACACGATGTGGCGGAGGATTTCAACGAACTCGCGACCGCGCTCGAAGGTCTGCGTCGGCGCGGCATACGCACCGCCGCCGATGATGTCGGCGCCGGGTTCTCCGGCCTGATCGCGCTTTTGCGCATGCGGCCGGATATCCTCAAGCTCGACATCGAACTGGTACGCGACATCAACGCCAACCTCGCCAAACAGGCGCTTGTGCTGGGTATGGTCGACTTCGCCCGCCAGACAGGCGCGCTCACCATCGCAGAAGGCGTGGAAACCGAAGAGGAATACGCAACCCTGCTCCGCCTCAAGGTCGATCTGGGACAGGGCTACCTGTTCGGCAGACCGATGGATATTGGCGGTGCACGGGAGTGGCTGGCGGAAAGACGTTAAAGCCTGTCAAAAAGAACGCGCCGCCGGTTTTTTACTCGACGACGCGTTCTACGCGATCATTAATCTTCTCCGAGGTCCTTTTCATTATGTATAAGCTCGAGTGCTCCATACATACGAACCGCGGCAGCGCTGTAACCCAGCTTGATGGCAAGATCCAAGGACGTTTCTATGGACCTCAACATTCTCGTTTTCTTTGATTCTTCAATCAGCCAGCGACCAGCGCGCTCCTGATTTTCCGCACTAATATCATGCATTCCTTCACCTCCCTTTTATATTTTCTGAGGCGCGCCCTTTTGCACAATAGCTGTATATTTCGATAGATGAATAATTGAAAATCCTGATACAGGCAATACTAATGATTGTATAAATTGTTACTATTGGGGTGTTTTATTTCAAATCCCGAAGGTAGACTACAACCGAACCGGGAACTTCTGTCAAATCGCACGACTTATACGGCATCAATGACGTCCGGGCGTGACAACAGCCGTCCGGTTCCCGCGAGAATAGCGGGGCAAAACACAATCGGGATATCGAGATGAATTGGTGCCCAGAAGAGGACTCGAACCTCCACACCCTTGCGAGTACCAGCACCTGAAGCTGGCGCGTCTACCAATTCCGCCATCTGGGCAATGACGGCTCGTTTAAGAGGCGTGGCGGCATTAGTCAACGGGTATTTGACGTTTTCGCGACAAAAAAGCTGTTCGCCTCGACCGGACCTGTCGCCTGCCACCTCAGTCCTGCTTTCCGGGCTCGCCCGCGCGATCGACATGGCCGAGATCGCGCTCGGGATCGATGATGTCGCGCACCCTCTGCTTGAGCTCCTTGGGGGCGGGAAAGCCGCCATCGCGCTTGCGCTCCCAGATCAGTTCATCATCGACCCAGATCTCGAAAATACCGCCTGTGCGCGGCTCGAGCGTGACCGCGCCGATTTCGAGCGAGAAGGTCGAAAGCAGTTCCTGCGCCATCCATGCCGAACGCATCAGCCAGTTGCACATGCTGCAATAGACAATTCTGATTCTCGGCTTTTCCGCCATCCGCCGCCTCCTTTTCGCGTTTGCCTCTCAATAGAACAGTTTCGGGTCCGGTGGATACCGGTCATCGTCCCCGACGGCGGAAAACACAGGGAGGTTTCGGCATATGCCGGGTTTGGTTCTGCGGTACCGACACGCACGCGGACAGTGAGCCTTCCATGCAACGGTGCGGCGGGGATGGAACCAAGTCAGCCCTCTTGCAGTTGATTTTTGAAGCCAGATAAGCCTTTCTTGTGTTTGAACCGATTGCGAAAGAGCGCGCCCGTGAAAACGATCCCGATCCTGACCCTCGTCTGCTGCACAGTGCTTGCCGCGTCCTGCACCACCACGCCCCAGTCCGGCCGGCTGCCCGCGACGCCGTCGGCGCCGCAGGCTCCCGTTTCCGCCGTCGACGGCGAATGGCGCGACAAGGACGGGATCATATCGCGCTTTGCCGGTGGCCGGTTCGAGACGCTTTCGGCCGACAGCAACACCACGCTTGCGATCGGCACCTATACCGAGACTGGCAACCTGATCGAGATCGAGCTGACCTCGGTGCTGCGCCGGACCCAGTCCAGGGTCAACTGCGCGCTGGTGGCCCCCTATCTGATGAACTGCACGCCGAGCCAGGGCGCGAAATTCTCGCTCTACAAGCCCAGCATGGCCCCCGTGGGCTTCACCCTGCCCGACCTGTCCCAGCAGGTGGCGAGCGCTCAACCCTCCCAGACGATGCCGGGCAACACCATGACGCCGCCGACATCGATGCCCGCCGCCGCGCCCTCGGTGAATTTCTCCGGCGCGCAGACCGGCGGCAGTTTCTGACAGCGCGGTTTGGCGGCCCGCCTTTGTGGCCGCTCCTGAAATCGGCACTTGACGCGGCGGTTTAAAACGTCGTCACATTCCCGTGTAAAGTTAAGTGCCGGGCGGCAAGTGCCGCGATTTCATTCTTTTCAGGAGTCTGCCATGCATTCCCTTTCGAAAGCCGCCCTCTTCGCGGCATCCGCGCTGACCCTTTCAGCCGGCAGCGCCCTTGCCGATTTCGACCTCGAAATCCTGCATATCAACGACCTCCATTCCCGCATCGAATCAATCAACAAATATGATTCGACCTGCTCGGCCGAAGACGATGCCGCCGGCGAATGCTTCGGCGGCATTGCCAGGGTCAAGACCGCGATCGACCAGAAGCGCGCCGACAACGAAGGCGAAAACCTGCTGGTTCTCGATGCCGGCGACCAGTTTCAGGGCTCGCTGTTCTACACCCAGTACAAGGGCGCCCCGATCGCCGAATTCATGAATGACATCGGCTTCGATGCCATGGCGATCGGCAATCACGAATTCGATGACGGGCCGGAAGAACTGCTCGCCTTCATCGACGCCATCGATTTCCCGATCCTTTCGGGCAACACGATCGCGGCCGAGGACAGCATCGTTCACGGCAAGTTCGAGGGTTATGAGATCTTCGATTTCGACGGCGAGAAGGTCGGGGTCGTCTCGGTGCTGGCAACCGATACCGATGAGACGTCATCGCCCGGCCCCAAGATCACCTTCGAAGACGAGATCGAATATCTGCAGAAGGCGGTTCCCGAACTCGAGGCGCAGGGCGTCAACAAGATCATTCTGCTGTCCCATGTCGGCTACAAGCGCGATCAGGAGATCGCCGCCGCCGTGGACGGCATCGATGTGATCGTCGGCGGCCACAGCCACACCCTGCTTTCCAGCACCGACGACAAGGCCGCCGGCCCCTATCCGACCATGGTCAAGAACCCGTCGGGCGAAGAGGTTCCGGTCGTCACCGCCTATGCCTATTCCAAATATCTCGGCGATCTCAACGTCACCTTCGATGATGACGGCAAGGTGATCGACGTTTCCGGCGCGCCGATCCTGCTGGACGCGTCCGTGACCCCGGACGAAGCCTTCGCGGCACGGGTCGCCGAACTCGATGCGCCGCTTGAGGAGCTGAAGAAGCGGGAAGTCGGCGAAACCGCAAGCGAGGTCAATGGCGACCGCACCGTTTGCCGCGCCGAGGAATGCTCGATGGGCAATCTCGTGGCTGACGCCATGCTCGCCCGCGTCGCCGACCAGGGCATCACGCTCGCGATCCAGAACGGCGGCGGCGTACGCGCCTCAATTGATGCCGGCACGGTGACCATGGGCGAGGTGCTGACCGTGCTGCCGTTCCAGAACACGATCGCGACGTTCCAGCTCAAGGGCGCCGATGTGATCGCCGCTCTGGAAAACGGTCTGTCGGAGATCGAGGACGGCGCCGGCCGCTACCCGCAGGTTTCCGGCATGAAATATACCTATGATTCCAGCAAGGAGCCCGGCAGCCGCGTGGTCTCGGTCGAGGTCGCTGACGGCAATGGTGGCTTCACGCCGATCGATGAGACCGCCACCTATGGCATCGTCACCAACAACTATGTGCGCGGGGGTGGCGACGGCTATGCCGTGTTCGCCGAAAAGGGCATGAACGCCTATGATTTCGGCCCCAACCTGGAAGATGCCGTCGCCGAATATATCGGCATGAACAGCCCCTACCAGCCCTATACCGACGGGCGCATCGTGAACGTGGCGAAGTAATAGAAGCGTCTCAACCCATAATCTCCCCCCTTGAGGGGGAGATGCCCCGACAGGGGCAGAGAGGGGTGCACCCTCTCGGCAAATTCGGAATATGAGGCTTATGCCCATACCCCTCTCTGTCGCGTTCGCGACATCTCCCCCTCAAGGGGGGAGATTGTTTGCTGCCAGGCCCTCACCTCTTCAATGTGAGCAACAGACGGCAGAGCCCCGATCCACCTGCGACACCGTATAATCTGGCGAAGCCTTGTTTGCGTTGTTATATGAAACCCGACAACGACAACAATGGAAAGACTGCCGATGTCAGAAATGCATGCCGCATGGCCGGACAAACACCCCAGCGTCGCCTTCGGCAAGGTCGGCGTCCTGCTCGTCAATCTCGGCACGCCCGACGGCACCGACAAGGCTTCGATGCGGCGCTATCTGGAGGAGTTCCTGAAGGACAAGCGCGTGATCGAATGGCCGCGGGCGCTTTGGTATCCGATCCTCTACGGCATCGTTTTGAACCGCCGGCCGGCCAAGGTCGGCGAGGCCTACAAGCTGATCTGGAACAACGAGCTGGATGAGAGCTATCTGCGCACCTATACCCGCAGCCAGGCCGAAAAGCTCGCCGCGCAATACGCGGACACGCCGAACCTCGTCATCGACTGGGCGATGCGCTACGGCCAGCCTTCCATTCCCGCCCGCATCGAGGCGCTGAAGGCGGCCGGTTGCGAGCGCATCCTGATCTATCCGCTCTATCCGCAATATGCCGCGTCAACCACCGCGACGGTCAATGACAAGGCGTTTCAGGCGCTCCTCGACATGCGCTGGCAGCCGGCGCTGCGCACCGTGCCGCCCTATCACGACGACCCGGTTTATATCGACGCGCTGGCGAAATCGGTCGAAAACCACCTCGCCGCGCTCGACTGGGAGCCGGAGCTGATCATCACCTCGTTCCACGGCATTCCGCAGTCCTATTTCAAAAAGGGCGATCCCTATCACTGCCAGTGTCAGAAGACCGCGCGGCTCTTGCGCGAGCGGCTCGGGCTTTCCAAGGAGCGGCTGATGATCACCTTCCAGTCCCGCTTCGGGCCGGAGGAATGGCTGCAGCCCTATACCGACAAGACGGTCGAGGAACTGCCGAAAAAGGGCATCAAGCGGATCGCGGTGATGAACCCCGGCTTTGTCTCCGACTGTCTGGAAACGCTGGAAGAAATCGGCGAGCAGGCGCGCGAGAGCTTCATGGAGCATGGCGGCGAGAAATTCACCCATATTCCCTGCCTGAATGATTCCGACGAAGGCATGCGAGTGATCGACCACGTGGTTGCGCGCGAGCTGTCGGGCTGGGTAAACTAAACAAGAACCGGCCGAAGGAGGAAATGACATGGAAGCACTGACAGGGTTCTCCATCACGATCATCATTCTGGCGGTGCTGATCCTTCTGACGCTGTTCGCCGGGATCAAGACCGTGCCGCAGGGCTATGGCTATACCGTCGAACGCTTCGGCCGCTACACCCGCACGCTGACCCCCGGCCTCAACCTGATCATCCCGTTCATCGACCGGATCGGCAAGCGCATCAGCATCATGGAACAGGTGCTGGATGTGCCCGAGCAGGAGGTCATCACCCGCGACAATGCCAGCGTCCAGGCCGATGCCGTCTGCTTCTACCAGATCCTCAACCCGGCCTCCGCCGCCTATCAGGTTGCCAATTTGCAGCTCGCGGTTCTCAACCTGACCATGACCAATATCCGCTCGGTCATGGGCTCGATGGACCTCGACGAACTGCTTTCCAACCGCGATTCCATCAATGAACGCCTGCTCAGGGTCGTTGACCTCGCGGTCGAGCCGTGGGGCGTGAAGGTGACGCGCATCGAGATCAAGGATATCCGCCCGCCGGCCGATCTGGTCGAAGCGATGGGCCGGCAGATGAAGGCCGAACGCGAAAAGCGCGCGCAGATTCTAGACGCCGAGGGCCACCGCGCCGCCCAGATTCTCCGCGCCGAAGGCTCCAAGCAATCCGCGATTCTGGAGGCCGAGGGCGAGCGCGAAGCGGCCTATCGCGAGGCCGAGGCCCGCGAACGGCTGGCTGAAGCCGAGGCCAACGCCACCCGTTCCGTCTCCACCGCGATCGCCGAGGGCGATGTCGCTGCGATCAACTACTTCGTGGCGCAGAAATATACCGAGGCGATGGCCTCGATCGGCACGGCCAAGAATTCCAAGGTGGTGCTGATGCCGATGGAGGCCTCGTCGCTGATCGGCTCGCTCGGCGGCATCGGCCAGATCGCCAGGGAAGTCTTCGGCTCCGATGGCGATGGGACGACGGCATCGCGGCCGACGCGTTCCACCCCGTCGGTCTCCGGGTCGCGCCCGAACGACGAAAGCTGACGGCGATGGAGTTGCTCGTCTTCTTCGCCGAGTCGGGGCCCTGGGGCTGGTTCATCGTCGGCCTGCTGTTGCTGTTGGCGGAACTGATCGTGCCGGGCGTGTTCCTGATGTGGGTCGGCATCGCGGCCCTGATCCTCGGCCTGTTGTCGCTGCCTTTCCAGGGTTTCGGCTTCTGGGTATGGCAGTTGCAGCTCGTGCTCTTCGCCGTGCTCGCCTTCGTCAGCATCCTCGTCGGCCGGCGCATTCTTTCGCGCCGCGACACGACCTCCGACCAGCCGCTCCTGAACCAGCGCGCGGCCAGCCTGATCGGCCGCACCGCGATCGTCAGCGAGGCGATCACCAACGGCCGCGGCCGCATCAAACTGGACGACACGACATGGACGGCGGAAGGGCCTGACGCGGCGCAGGGCGCCACGGTGCGCATCACCGGCAATGACGGCGGCAAGCTGGTCGTGGAACCGGTGTAGAAGCCTTCGGAACGAAGCCTAAAAATCCGAAAGCCGCGTCTTCACCGCATTCAGCGCGCCGACCATGTCGGCGAAGCTCTGGCGCAGGCGGTTTTCCATTTCCCGTCCGATATCGGGATATTCCTCGATCAGGCGCAGAAATTGCTCGCGGCGGATCAGCAGGAGTTCCGATGGCGCGCTGGCGCGGGCGGCGAAACGATGGGGCACGGGGCTGATCAGCGCTGCCTCTGCCAGCAGGCTGCCGGGCCCGGCAATGCCGGCGGAGCGCCCGCCGGCTTGAAGATCGAGATGACCGCTTTCTAGCATGTAAGCGCCGGCGCTGTCCTGATCCTCGTCAAACAGCAATTCGCCCTCGCCAAGCGAAAGCCGCGAAATGGTAAAGGCGATGAGACGCAACTGTTCCACCGAAAAGCCGGAGAAAAGCTCCACCCGGCGCAGCGTCGCGATGTCGTCAGACAGTGCCATTATCTCGTCCCCCTCGCCCGAACGCATTACCCCCGAGGCCGCGTCAATGCCGTATCATGGCACCAGCTTGTAGCCGCCGTTTTCGGTCACCAGAATACGCGCGTTCGACGGGTCTTCCTCGATCTTCTGGCGCAGGCGGTAGACATGGGTTTCGAGCGTGTGCGTCGTGACCCCGGAATTATAGCCCCAGACCTCTTCCAGAAGCATGTCGCGGGTTACCACCTTCTGGCCGGCGCGGTAAAGATAGCGGATGATCGAGGCTTCCTTTTCGGTGAGCCTGATCTTCTGGCCGTCTGCTGTATGAAACAGTTTCTGGCCCGGCTTGAACACATAGGGCCCGACATTGAAGGTCGCGTCCTCGCTCTGCTCGTGCTGGCGAAGCTGGGCGCGAATGCGCGCCAGAAGCACGGCGAAGCGGAACGGCTTGGTGACATAGTCGTTGGCGCCCGCCTCGAGCCCTAAAATGGTGTCGCTGTCGGTGTCGTGACCGGTCAGCATGATGATCGGCGCCTTGTAGCCGTTCTTGCGCGCGATCTTCACCGCCTCGCGACCATCCATATCAGGCAGGCCGACATCCATGATCAGAAGATCGATCTGTTCCTCGCGCAGCATCTTCAGCGATTTGGCCGCGCAATCGGCGGAGCGGAGGATGAATTCGTCGTAGAGCTCCAGCTGTTCCACCAGCGTCTCGCGCAAATCCGCATCGTCATCGACGAGAAGTATCGTCCGCTCTGTCATCCGCACCTGCCCTCTGCCTCGCATCCCCGAAGACCATTGCGATACGCCATGGCCCGGCGTATTGCTATGAAACTATATGATTTCACGCACAAAGCAAAAAAAAGTGAAGAAAACCAGCCGTTCCGCGACGAAAACCCGGGGCGTGATCGCGGTGCGCCGCGCGCCGGGTCCCGTCCACCGCGCCATCCTCGCCTTCGGCCCGCTCCGCTTTCAAGCAGCGATCGGCAGGAATGGCATGACGGCCCTGAAACGCGAGGGCGACGGCAAGACGCCGATCGCCGTCATGGCCCTGCTTTACGGCTATCGCGACCCAAGGCATCGGCAAGGCTGGCCGCATTCCGGATTGCGGATCATGGCGACCAAAGCCGATGACGGCTGGTGCGACGCGCCGGGTTCGCCGAATTACAACCGCCCCGTCCGCCTGCCCTTTGCCGCAAGCCATGAACGCCTGCAGCGCGAGGACGGCATTTACGATCTCGTGGTCGTGATGGACTGGAACATGCGCTCGCGCGCCCGCAATCGCGGTTCCGCTGTGTTCTTCCACCTCGCCCGCCCGGATTTTGCACCGACCGCCGGATGCGTGGCGACTGCGCCGGCGGCGATGCGGGTATTGCTGCCCCATCTGAGGCCGGGCATGCGGCTGAAGGTTCTGGGCTGAGGCCGTTCAGATCCGGCCCGGCAACACCCGGTTGGGCGGTCGGTGGCCATCGAAGAAGGTGCGGATATTGATGATCACCTTGTCGCCCATATCGACCCGGCTTTCCAGCGTGGCCGAGCCCATATGCGGCAAAAGCACGGCCTTGCCGGTTCTGGCGAGTTCCAGCAGCCGCGGATTGATCGCCGGCTCGTTCTCGAACACGTCGAGGCCGGCGCCGGCGATGCGATCCTCTTCCAGGCAGCGGATCATCGCCGCCTCGTCGATGACGTCGCCGCGCGCGGTGTTGACGATGTAGGCCTCGGGCCTCAAGAGCGCCAGCCGGCGGGCCGAGATCAGGTGATAGGTCGCCGGCGTCGACGGGCAGTTGACCGACACGATATCGACCCTGGCAAGCATCTGGTCGAGGCTGTCCCAATAGGTCGCCTCCAGCTCCGCCTCGGTCTCCGGATTGACGCGGTTGCGGTTGTGGTAATTCACCGAAAGCCCGAACGCCTTGGCGCGGCGCGCGACCGCGGTGCCGATGCGCCCCATGCCGACAATGCCGAGCCGCTTGCCCCAGATCCTGCGTCCAAGCATCCATGTCGGGCTCCAGCCCTGCCAGGCGTCCGATCCGCTGCCGGCCAGCAGGCGCGCCCCCTCGGCAAGTCTGCGCGGCACCGCCAGCACCAGCGCCATGGTCATGTCGGCGGTATCCTCGGTCAGCACATTCGGCGTATTGGTGACGGTGATGCCTTTTCGCGCGGCGGCATCGACATCGACATTGTCGATGCCGTTGGAAAAGCTCGCGATCAGTTTCAGGTTCGGTCCGGCCTTCTCGATCAGTTGGGCGTCGATCGTGTCGGTCAGCGTCGGCACCAGCACGTCGGCGCGGGCCATGGCCTCGGCGAGCCTTTCGCGCGAAAATGGCCGGTCGTCATGGTTCAGCTCGACGCTGAACAATTCCCCCATGCGCGCCTCCACCGAAGCGGGCAGCTTGCGGGTGACGACGACGACGGGCTTTCTGGGGTTATTCATCGGTTAACAGCTCATTAATCATGTCGGGCGATAATGCACATAATGAGGGCGCTTTTCCACCTGAAGCGGTTCTTCCCGTGATGAAAACCGCGTCGGACACGTAAATCCCTCGTTGAAGGGCAGGCGCGTGGCTGCAAACCCGCGCGAACAGAACAACAACAGGCCGGGAAAACGGCATTCGAAGAGGTCATATGCGTCGTCTGGCAAGATTGCTGATCTGCACATTGCTTGTCTTCGCCATGCTGGAGCCGGCGATGGCGCAGACCGAGCGCAAGGGCGCCTCGGGCGGGCCGCTGCCGCGTTTTGCCATGATCAAGCCGGATCGCGCCCGCATGCGCGTCGGCCCCGGCTTCAACTACGCCACCAAATGGATCTACAAGCGCCCCGGCCTTCCCGTCGAGATCACCGAGGAATACAGCGTCTGGCGGCAGGTGCGCGATGCCGACGGCACCGAGGGCTGGATGCATGTCTCGGTGCTCTCCTCCCAGCGCAACGCCATGATTGCCCCCTGGCTGCGCGACGGCAATGCGGACAGCGAGAATTTTCTGGCGCTGAAGGCCGGCAAGGATGATTCGGCGCGCGATGTCGCAAGCCTGGAGCCCGGGGTGATCGTCCATCTCGAGGAATGCGACGGCACCTGGTGCGAGCTCTCGGTCAAGGGCGTCAACGGCTATATGCGACAGAAAGATATCTGGGGCGTCTATCCGAACGAAGTGTTCAACTGACGCCGCGCAGGGCCGACCGGCGCGCTCAGGCCTCCGGCTTCACCGCAAGCACCATGTAGTTGACGTCGGTATCCTTCGAGCGGTTCCAGCTATCGGTCAGCGGGCTGTAGAACACGCCCTGGCGCTCCACCGGCGTCATGCCGGACGCCTTCAGCGGCGTCTCGATTTCCTCCGGACGCACCAGTTTTTCATACTGGTGGGTGCCGGGCGGCAGCCAGCGCAGCACCCGTTCGGCGGCGAAGATCGCGAGCGCCCCTGCCTTCAGCGTGCGGTTGATGGTGGCGACGAACATCATGCCGCCGGGCTTTACCAGCGACGCGCAGGTCGTGAGGAAGAAATCGACATCGGCGACATGCTCGACCACTTCCATGTTGAGCACGATATCGAAGCTCTCGCCGTCCTCGGCAAGCTTTTCCGCGGTGACGGCGCGGTAATCCACCGGCACGCCGCTTTCAGCGGCGTGGGTCCTGGCGATTCCGATATTCTTTTCCGCCGGGTCGATGCCGACAACGCTTGCGCCCATGCGCGCCATCGGCTCCGACAGCAACCCGCCGCCGCAGCCGACATCGAGCACGCGCAACCCTTCCAGCGGGCGGGCCAGTTTCTCGTCGCGGCCGAAATGACCGCAGGCCTTTTCGCGGATATAGCTGATGCGCACCGGGTTGAACTTGTGCAGCGGCTTGAACTTGCCGTGCGGGTTCCACCACTCGGCGGCCATCTTCGAGAACCACTCGACCTGTGCGTCATCGATCGTCGTCTTGCCGGCAGCCTCGGTCATCGGTCTCTCCAGGGTTGTTTCCCAAGGTTATAGGGGCGAGGGGGCGCTGCGGCAAGGCGCGGGCGGAAGACAGATGCGCGCACCTGCCTCCCGCACGGGGCTGACTTCGCCCGCCTATGCCCGGATCACGCCGCCCGTGGATTTGCCGACATTGGCGACGATCTTTTTCGTCAGCGCCTCGAAATCCTCATCCGTCAGCGTGCGCTCGGCCGGCTGGATCGCGACCTCGATGGCGACCGACTTCTTGCCCTCGCCAAGCGACGCGCCCTCGAAGATATCGAAGACGGTGACGCCGGTGATCAGCTTGCGGTCGGCGCCCGCCGCCGCGCGCTCGATCGCGCCTGCTTCCACCGTACGGTCGACCACGAAGGCGAAGTCGCGGGTGACCGTCTGGAACGGCGACAGCGTCAGCGCCGGCTTGGTGCGGGTCGGCTTCTTCTTCGGCTCCGGCATGGCATCGATGAATATCTCGAAACCGGCGAGCTTGCCGGAAACATCGAGCGCTTCCAGCGCCTTGGGATGAAACTCGCCGAAATGGCCAAGCACAATCTTCGGGCCCATCTTGATGGTGCCGGAGCGGCCGGGGTGATACCAATCCGGCCCGCCGGCGACGATCTGGACATTGCCCATCGGCACGCCGCAGGCCTCGATCACGGCCAGCGCATCGGCCTTGGCGTCGAACACGCCGACTCCACGGCCCGCCCCGGTCTCGCCGTTCGACCACATCCGCCCGGAGCCGGAAAGCGTCGCCGTGCCGCGGCGGATGCCGCCGGCAACGCGGCGCTGGCCTTCCGGCTTGTCATTCTCATAGGTCGCGGCGACCTCGAACAGGGCGACATCGCCGTGGCCGATCGCCGCATTGCGCCGGGCGGCCGAAAGCAGTCCGGGCAGCAGGGAGGGGCGCATGTCCGACATGTCGGCGGCGATCGGGTTCGATAGCTTCAGCGCCGGCGCGCCGCCGCCGAAGAGCCTCGCCTGGTCTTCCGGAATGAACGACCAGGTGACGGCCTCCATCATGCCGCGCGCGGCAAGCTCGCGCCGGGCCGCGCGCGAGCGGATCTGCAGCGTGGTCAGGATCTTTTCATTGACCGCGCCGGCCGCCGGCAGCGGTTCGGGCCTGATCTTGTCGACGCCATGGATGCGCATGACCTCTTCCACCAGATCGGCCTTGCCCTCCACATCCGGCCGCCAGGACGGCACGGAAACGGAAGCCGTCTCGCCATCGCCTTCGAGGCCGAAACCAAGGCGGGTTAGGATATCGCGGCTTTCATCGGCCGATACATCGAGGCCGGTCAGGCGCTTCACCTCGGAGAACGGATAATCGATGATCTTCGGCGCATAGCCGTCATAACCCTCGACCTTCTTCTCCGCAGCCGTGCCGCCGCAGAGTTCCAGCACCAGTTCGGTGGTGCGCTCCAGGCCGGGAACCATATATTCCGGATCGACGCCGCGCTCGAAGCGGTAGCGCGCATCGGTGATGATGCCGAGATCACGGCCCGAACGGGCGATGTTCATCGGGTCCCACAGCGCCGATTCGATCAGCACATCGGTGGTGTTCTCGTCGCAGCCGGAATGCTCGCCGCCCATGATGCCGCCGATCGATTCGACGCCGTTGTCGTCGGCGATGACGACATTGTCATGATTCAATTCATACTCGCGCTCATCAAGCGCCAGCAGCGTTTCGCCTGCCTTCGCCCGGCGCACCACAAGCCCGCCCTTGACCTTGGCCGCATCGAAGACATGCATCGGCCGGCCCTGATCGAAGGTCATGTAGTTGGTGATGTCGACCAGCGCGTTGATGGGGCGAAGGCCGATCGCGATCAGGCGCTGTTGCATCCATTTCGGGCTCGGCCCGTTCTTCACGCCGCGCACCAGACGCAGCGCGAAGCCGGGGCAGAGGTGCTTGTCTTCCGCCGCGAAATCGAGCGTGAGGCCGACCGGCGTGTCGCCCTCCACCTTGAAGGACGGCGCTTTCGGCGCTTTCAGCGTGCCGAGGCCGGAAGCCGCCAGATCGCGGGCGATGCCGTAAATGCTGGTGCAATCCGGCCGGTTCGGCGTCAGGTTGATCTCGATGACCGGATCGTCCAGCCCTGCATATTCGGCAAAGCTTGCGCCCACCGGCGCATCCTCAGGCAGGTCGATGATGCCATCGTGACTGTCCGACATGTCGAGCTCCTTTTCCGAGCACATCATGCCCTGGCTCTCGACGCCGCGGATCTTGCCGACCGACAGCGTCACATCGATGCCCGGCACATAGGTCCCCGGCAGCGCCAGCGCGCCAACTAGGCCAGTGCGCGCATTCGGCGCGCCGCAGACGATCTGAAGCGGCTTGCCGCCATTGATCGCCGGCCCGGCATCGACGGTGAGCACCCGCAGCCTGTCGGCATCCGGATGCTGCTTCGCCTCGATCACCTTGGCAATGGTGAACGGCCTGTAGGCCGCCTTGTCATCGACCTCCTCAACCTCAAGCCCGATCGTCGTCAGCCGCTCGCAGATTTCCGCAAGCGAAGCCTCGGTCTCCAGATGGTCCTTCAACCAGGACAGTGTGAATTTCATGTCTCTCGTCTCGCCATTTCACTCGACTGCAAACCGGATAGATAAACCCAGAGCCGTCGATTTCTGTTCTCATCAAGCGTTTTCGTCGTCACCCAGCGTCACCACCAGCCGGAACCGTTCGCAGATCAGCTCCATGTCCGGCTCGAAGCCGCCATTGCGGGCGAAATAGGCTTCGTGGCCATCGCGCCAGTATTCGAGCGACAGGTCGCCCTCGCCCTCGTCCCGCGCGAACGCCTCGTCGACCTCGTCAAACCGGCGAACCGTCACCTCGGTGGTCTCGATCACGGCAGCGGGCTTGCCGGCGCCGTCGAGCACCACATCGCGGCGGCCGATCTCGGGCATCGGCTCCTGCGCGTCCTTCACATCTCTGAGCGCGGTGCAGGTCGCCGTCTTCTTGCCCTCAAGCACCAGCGCCAGAAGCTCGTCCTTCAGCGCCGGCGTATCGCCGAACGCGAACTGGACGGCGTCCCTGTAGCGCTCCGGAAGCTCGCTCATGACGACAGACCGCCGAACAGCGTCGGGATATCCAGCGGGCGGAAGCCGTAATGGCTGGTCCAGCGTTCATCGGCGGCGAAGAAGTCGCGGAGATCCGGCATGCCGTATTTCAGCATGGCGATGCGGTCGAGGCCCATGCCCCAGGCAAAGCCCTGATAGACATCGGGATCGAGGCCGCAATGACGCAGCACGTTGGGGTGCACCATGCCGCAGCCGAGAATTTCCATCCAGTCCGTGCCGGTTCCGAACTTCACCTGGTCGCCGGAGCGGTCGCACTGGATGTCGACCTCGAAGGACGGTTCGGTGAACGGGAAGAAGGACGGGCGGAAGCGCATGGTCACGCTGTCGACCTCGAAGAAGGCCTTGCAGAATTCCTCCAGCGTCCAGCGCAGATGGCCGACATGGGTGGTCTTGTCGATCACCAGCCCCTCGAGCTGATGGAACATCGGCGAGTGGGTGGCGTCCGAATCCTGACGGTAGGTCTTACCGGGCGCGACGATGCGGATCGGCGGCTCCTGGCTTTCCATCGAGCGGATCTGCACCGGCGAGGTGTGGGTTCGGAGCACCTTGCGCTCGCCGTTTTCGTCCGGATTGAAGAAGAAGGTGTCGTGCATCTCGCGGGCGGGATGACCTTCCGGAAAATTCAGCGCCGTGAAATTATAGTAATCGGTCTCGATTTCCGGCCCTTCGGCAATCGAAAATCCCATGTCACCGAAAATCGCGGTAATCTCGTCGATGACCTGGCTGACGGGATGGATGCGGCCCGAGAGCGACGGCGAGGGCCGCACCGGGAGCGTCACGTCCACGGTCTCGGCGGCAAGCCGGGCCTCGATCGCGGCATCCTTCAGCTCCGCCTTGCGGGCGGCGATGGCCGTGCCGACCTCGTCGCGCAGCGCGTTGATGGCAGCACCCCGGGTCTTGCGCTCCTCCGGGTCCATTTTGCCGAGCGTCTTCAAAAGCTCCGACACCGAGCCTTTCTTGCCGATGGCGTTGACGCGCACCGTCTCGATCGCCGCCTCGTCGGAGGCCGCCGCGATCTCGTCCATCAGCTTCGTCTTCAGATCATCAAGATCGGACATGTTCTCGTCTTCCTGCTGCCGCCTGGACCGATAACGGTCCGTAAGTGTGATCGTCTGAATGCGAAAAACCCGCACTGGTCCTGCCAGCGCGGGTTTCCCAAATGTCGTATAGGTCGGGAAGCGCTGGCTTAAGCTACAGCGCTTTCAAACTCGTTGGCGGTACCTTCTTTCTTGAGGTACTCCAGGCCCTTCTTCGCAGCGGCAACCAGGGCTGCGAACGCTTCCGGCTCATGGATCGCCATGTCGGACAGAACCTTGCGGTCGACTTCGATGCCGGCCTTGTTCAGGCCGTCGATGAAGCGGCCATAGGTCAGGCCGTGTTCACGCACGGCGGCGTTGATGCGCTGGACCCACAGAGCGCGGAAATTGCGCTTGTTTACCTTGCGGTCGCGATAGGCGTACTGCTTGGACTTGTCGACAGCGGCCTTGGCCGTGCGGATGGTGTTCTTGCGGCGGCCATAGAAGCCCTTGGCTTGCTTGATGACCTTCTTGTGCTTGGCGTGGGCGGTAACGCCACGTTTTACGCGAGCCATATCATGATCTCCTTAAATCTATCTGTTGTGCGGGTGTACGGGCGTTACTTGCTGTAAGGCATGAACTGCTTGACGATCTTGGCGTCCGGATCTGCCAGAACCATCGTGCCGCGCGCATCACGGATAAACTTGTTGGAACGCTTGATCATTCCATGGCGCTTGCCGGCGGCTGCCGACTTCACCTTGCCGGTCGCGGTAACCTTGAACCGCTTCTTGACCGACGATTTCGTCTTCATCTTGGGCATTTTGCTACTCCGTTTTATTGATTGCGCCGGGAGACGAACCCCGGCTTCGCATTTGGAGCGGACACGGCATGCCCTGCCGGCCCGCTCGGACGGCGCGTGTATACGCGCTTTGCCCTTATTGTGCAACCTCTCCGTCGCGACAAAAAGACAACGACCGTCACGGGCACAATTCCCGGACGGTCCGTCATCGTTCGTCGACAGTGAAAAGCTTATTTCGGCGCAAGCACCATCAGCATCTGACGGCCCTCAAGCTTCGGCTCGGCTTCCACCTTGGCGATTTCGGCGGTGTCTTCCTTGACCTGGGACAGAAGCTTCATGCCCAGTTCCTGGTGCGCCATTTCGCGCCCGCGGAAGCGGAGCGTGACCTTCACCTTGTCGCCTTCCTCGAAGAACTTGTTCATCGCCTTCATCTTCACCTGATAGTCGTGGGTGTCGATGTTGGGACGCATCTTGATTTCTTTGACTTCGACGATCTTCTGCTTCTTGCGTGCCTCGGCGGCGCGCTTCTGGTTGGCATATTTCAGCTTGCCCAGATCGAGAATCTTGCAAACGGGCGGCGTCGAGTTGGGGGCGATCTCGACGAGATCAAGCCCGGCTTCTTCAGCCATTCTCAACGCATCTTCAGTCAGTACGACGCCCTTGTTCTCCCCGTCCTCGTCAATCAACTGGACTTCGCGGATGCGGATGTCACGGTTGGCGCGGGGACCTTCCTTGGTCGGGGGAGCGGCTCTGTGGGGTCTGCGAATGGTCGTTGTCTCCTCAAATTGTTGAAATTCGACGACTTGTTGAAATTCGGCTGCGTAAGCGCCAACTGCACAAAAACTTGCACGTGTTGGACACAAATGGTTGTTACAGCCGATGAGTCAATAACACAGCGGAAAAAGAAAATCACCTGCCGATCGCCAAAAGCGCGGGTTTGCAGGCGTTTTGAGGGTCGCGGCGGCGCCCGGGACGAGGATGGAGAGCAATATGACCGAAGACAGCCAGCTGACCTATACCGAGATCGACCATGGCGACGGGCCACTCAAGATCGCCATGCGCCTTCGCAAGGGGCGGGACGACGCGCCCACCCTCGTCTGGTTTTCCGGCTACGGCTCCGACATGCTGGGTTCCAAGGCGGAGGCGCTCGACGCCTATGCCGGCGAAAACGGGCTTTCCATGCTGCGCTTCGACTATACCGGCCACGGCGAGAGCGAAGGCGCATTCAAGGACGGCACGATCTCGCGCTGGCTTGCCGATGCACTCGCGGCAATCGAACATGCCGCGCCCGAACGGGTCATCATCATCGGCTCGTCCATGGGCGGCTGGCTGGCGCTTCGCGCGGTGCAGGAGTTGAAAGGCAAGGAAGGCGCACCGGCGATCGACGGGCTTCTGCTGCTCGCGCCCGCGCCCGACTTCACCAGCGAACTGATCGAGCCGGAGCTGACGGACGCCCAGTGCAAGGCGCTTGCCGAGAACGGCTATTTCGAGGAACAGTCGATCTACGGGCCGGAGCCGACCATCTATACCGCCGCCCTTCTCGATGACGGGAGGCGCAACATGGTCCTGACCGGCATTATCGAGACCGGCTGCCCGGTGCACATCATCCAGGGCAAGCAGGACCCCGACGTGCCCTATAAGCACGCGCTGAAACTGATGTCGCATCTGCCGGCCGATGATGTGGTTCTGACGCTGGTGCAGGATGGCGACCACCGCCTTTCGCGGCCTGAGGACATTGCCCGCATGCTGACCGCGCTTTCCGGCCTTCTTGAGACGGCGGCTGAACACCGCGCCGGTTAACCATTTCTTAAGATCTCGGTCCGCCGACCCCTCACGCTGATTGACTCACCGCCCTATTTCTCCTTAACTCTTTGTTAAGAATTCAAGGGCGGATGGGTATAGCGTGCCTCGTTTGGATAGACTGATCATCTCGGCTTTCTGCGCCATTATGGGCCTCGGCTTTGCGACGCCCGCGCTTGCCGCATCGGCCATGCCGGTGGGCGGGGTTACCTCCCAGCCGATCGGCCATTTCGAATTCTGCGAACAGCACCGGCGCGATTGCGCGCCCCACACTGCCAGCACGATTGCAGCACGGCTGACCAATTTCGGCTGGAAGACGGTGGTTTCGATCAACAGCGCGGTCAACGCCGAAATCGAGCCGATGACCGATGAAGAGCTTTACGGTCGCGAGGAAGTCTGGGCCTATCCCGTGAGCGGCGCCGGTGACTGCGAAGATTTCGTGCTGGAGAAGCGTCGCCGCCTGATGAAGGCCGGCATTTCCGCTTCCGATCTGCTGATCACCGTGGTCCGCAAGCCCAACGGCGAAGGCCATGCGGTGTTGACGCTGCGCACCAATGACGGCGACTTCATCCTCGACAATCTGAATGACGATGTGCTCGCCTGGTCGGATACGCCCTATACCTTCCTCAAGCGTCAGGCCTCCTTCGACAGCGGCCGCTGGGTCAAGGTCGAAACCGGAACCGATCTGCCGGTCGCCTCGTTGCGTTGACATCAACCTCGGGCGATGCGCCCGGGGCCCGAGACAGGCGTGACCCATGAAGATTGACACTTCCGCCCCGATCGTTGTTCTGACCGGCGCCGGCATATCGGCGGAGTCCGGCCTTGCCACCTTCCGGGATCAGGGCGGGCTCTGGGAGGGGCACAGCATCGAGGATGTCGCGACCCCTGAGGGCTTTCACAGAAATCCCGATCTGGTTTATGATTTCTACAATATGCGCCGCCGCGAGGCAGCCAAGGCGTCGCCCAATGCCGCCCATAATGCGCTTGCCGCGCTGGAAAACGCCTGGGACGGCGATTTCCTGCTGATCACCCAAAATGTCGACGACCTGCACGAACGCGCCGGCTCGAAGCGGATGTTGCACATGCATGGCCGGCTCGATTCCGCGCTGTGCTATGAATGCGGGAGCCACCAGCACTGGGAGGGTGATCTCGATCGGGACTGTTTCTGCTCAAGCTGCAGCCGCCCCTCGCTGCGCCCCGATATCGTCTGGTTCGGCGAAATGCCCTACGATATGGACGCAATCGAGGTCGCGCTGGAAAATGCTGCCCTGTTCGTGGCGATCGGAACCTCCGGCACGGTATATCCCGCCGCCGGCTTCGTGGCGGCGGCCGCATCCGCGGGCGCGCATACGGTCGAGATCAATCTCGAAGCAACCGGCAACAGCCTGTTCAGCGAATGCCGTACCGGGTCGGCCTCGACCGCCGTTCCCGATTTTGTTGCAGGGCTTATCGGCAAGAAACCCTGATTCCCCATTTGACCTTCGGCGATTTCCGACTTAGAATTATTCTAAACTAAAACCGGAATCAGTCCCATGGTCCTGCCCCTCTTTGGTCGCGCCAAGCGCGACTTCTCGTCCCTGAGCGAAGCCGAAATGCTGGCGCTTGCGATCTCCTCCGAGGAGGACGATGCGCGCATATACAAGGCCTACGCCGCCCATCTGCGCGGCGAATTTCCCGACAGCGCCCGGATTTTCGACGATATGGCCGAGGTGGAGGACAGCCACCGGCGCATGCTGATCGACATGTTCAAGCGCCGCTTCGGCGACGACATTCCGCTGGTCCGGCGCGAGCATGTACGCGGCTTCCTAGAACGCCGCCCCGACTGGCTGATGAAGACGCTGTCGCTGGAGAAGATCCGCCGTCAGGCGGTGCTGATGGAGGAACAGGCCCAGCGTTTCTACCGCGCCGCCATGAACCAGGTTTCGGATGCCGACACCCGCAAGCTCCTCGGCGATCTCGCCATCGCCGAGGAGGCGCATGAGGAGCTCGCCGAGACGCTGACCGAAAAACACGCGCCGGAAGACGTGCGCGACGAGGAGGCCGCCAAGGAGCACCGCCAGTTCCTGCTGACCTGGGTGCAGCCGGGTCTTGCCGGGCTGATGGACGGTTCGGTCTCGACGCTCGCGCCGATCTTCGCCGCCGCCTTCGCCACCCAGGATACCTGGCAGACCTTCCTGATTGGTCTGTCGGCCGCCGTCGGCGCCGGCATTTCCATGGGCTTCACCGAGGCCGCCCATGACGACGGCAAGCTTTCCGGTCGCGGCTCGCCGATCAAGCGCGGCATCGCGTCGGGCGTGATGACCATGCTCGGCGGGCTCGGCCACGCGCTGCCCTATCTGATCCCCGAATTCTGGACCGCGACGATCATCGCCATCGTGATCGTGTTCTTCGAGCTCTGGGCGATCGCCTTCATCCAGAACAAATATATGGAAACCCCGTTCATGCGCGCCGCCTTCCAGGTCGTGCTCGGCGGCGGCCTGGTGCTGGCGGCCGGCATGATCATCGGTAGCGGCTGAGCCGGGAGGGGCCGCTGCCCGACCCTCCAATCCGGCCGCCGCCGACGTTCGGACCTGTTGCCAATCTCACATGCCTTTCATGTCAAAACGGCCTTGCAGCGGAAGTAAGCTTGGCGCGGGCCAGTTGTGTGCTATTTGATATTGTAGCGGTGAGCCATAAACTGAGAAGGCAGCATGGATGAGACCAGCCTGAGCGAAAATCGCGGCCCGACGTCGGCGACAGGCATTTTCCGAAAGCTGGCGACGCCGGTCTTCGCCTTCATCCTGTTGATGACGTGCCTTGCCGCCGGCCCGCTTGCGGCCGATCCGCTCGACCTCACCGATGAGGAACGGGCCTATATCGCCGAAAACCCTGTAGCGAGCATCGGGCTCGTGGCCGACAACGAGCCCTACTCCTTCTACCTCAACGGCAAGATCATGGGCTGGTCGGTGGATGTGCTGGACGCGATCTCCGCAATGACCGGACTTGATTTCGCGGTCCGGCTGGGCTCATGGCCGGAAATCTACGGCCAGTTCCGGCGCGGCGGGCTGGACGTGATCGCGGACATCTCGCTCACCGAGGAGCGCGAGCCCTTTATCGCCTTTACCGAGCCCTACCACCTGCGCCGCACGATAGTGTTCGAAAACATCGACCGTCCGCTTGGCGACCTCGCCGACCTCGATGCGCTGAAAGAGCGCCAGATCGGCGTGATCCGCGACATTTATTACGCCAGCGCCCTGGAAAAGGCCGGGTTCCAGCTTCAGGAATACGCCACCTATCGCGATCTGATGGCGGCGGTCGCCTTCGGCTGGGTCGACGGCGCGCTCGCAGCCGAACTGACCGGCAATTTCTTCATTCGCGAGAACGGGTTCACCAATGTGGTCGCCGCCGGCGCGCTGCCGCTGACAGCGGTGTCACTGGAAGATTTCCGCCTCGGCGTCCTCGAACAGTCCGGCGATGCCGCGGTGCTGTCGTCGATCCTGCAAAAGGCCGTACTGGCGCTGCCCGCCGAAACGCTGGACGAGATTACCGGGCGCTGGCTGACCTATCGCACCGGTCGCACGATGAATGCCGGCCTGCTCAGGCTGCTGCCGGAAGAGCAGGCCTTCATCGAGGAAGCGCCGCCGCTCTCTGTCGGCTTCATCATCGATTACCAGCCCTTCAGCTATCTCGAAAACGGACGCGGTCAGGGCCTTGCCGTCGATCTCGCCCATTATATCAGCGCCAGCACCGGGCTTTCCTTCGAACCGGTCTATGATAATTGGGCCGAACTGTTGCGGCGGTTCAAGGCCGGCGAGCTCGACATCATCACCAATATCTCGCGCACCGAGGCGCGCAGCGACTACACCCTGTTTTCGGAGGAATATCACCGCATCCCCAATGCGGTATTCGTGCGCTCGGGCTTCGGCCCCTACCGGGATATCGCCGATCTGGACGGCAAGCGGATCGGGATCGGCCGCGACATCTATTATGCCGAGGCGGTTTCGGCGCGGTTTGACGACGTGCGCCAATATGACGGCCAGGAAGCGCTGATGCATGCCCTTGCCGATGGCGAAATCGACGCGGCCATCATTTCGCTGAGCAACGGCAATGCGATCATCCGCCGCGACGGTCTGATCAATATCGAGATCGGCGGCGAATTCCTGATGGACGGCGTCGAGCGCGAGGACCTGCGCTTCGGCCTCTCGCCGAAATATCCCTATCTGCAAAGCATCATCGACAGCGTGCTGGTCTCGATCCCGACCGCGCGCTGGCAGGAGATGGAAAACCGCTGGCTCGGCCCGCCGCTGGCCGGGATCGACCGCCACCGCGCTGTGCTCAATGAGGACGAACGCGCCTATCTGCGCGACAGGGGGCCGCTCAGGGTATGCGTCGAGCCGGAATCGCCGCCCTATACCATGGTCGGGCGCGACGGCGAATTCACCGGCGCGGTCGCAGATATCCTCACGCTTCTCGGCGAGAACGGCGAGTTCTCCTGGCGGATCCAGCCGGTGCCGCTTGCCGGGAGAAACGAAAAGGACCCAGCGCTTGCCGGTTGCGACGTCCTGCCTTTCGTCGTCAACGCCGATTTCGCGGCAGACGCCTTCGATACGGCGCCGGCCTATCTCGAAATTGCGCTCGCGGTGGCAAGCCCGCTCCAGGCGCCGTTCGTGGAAAGCATGCGCGATCTCGCCGGGCAGCGCGTCGGCCTGGTTTCCAGCCATGCGCCGGCGGCGATGCTTGCGGCGCGCTATCCCGATGTCACGATCGTTCAGCTCGACAGCGAAGGCGACG
Organism: Martelella sp. FLE1502; assembly: GCF_053484255.1. NCBI lineage: Bacteria > Pseudomonadati > Pseudomonadota > Alphaproteobacteria > Hyphomicrobiales > Aurantimonadaceae > Martelella > Martelella sp. FLE1502. Next base: position 79,185 of record NZ_JBAKFQ010000015.1, on the reverse strand, counting down.
GGCTGGATGCCGTGCTTGACGGCGAACTCGATGCCGTGGTCGGCCCGCTCGACACGCTCGTCTATCTGATCGCCGCCATGGATACCAACGACATCAAGATCTCCGGCCGGATACCCGAAAACATCCAGGCGGCGGCGGCCACGGCGGCCGACCAGCCGGTCCTCGGCATTATCTTTGAAAAGCTGATCGCCAGGCTCGACCCCGCCGAGGTCGACCGCATCCTCAACCGCCAGAAGCTCGCGCCGTTCAAGCGCACGATCGACTATCGCCTGCTGTTCGCAACGGCGGCGCTGATCGCCGTCGTGTTCCTCATCTTCCTCTACTGGGTGCGCAAGCTGCGGCTGCTCAACAGGGCGCTGAACACGGCCAACGACCTGCTGCAGCAAACCTCGATCACTGACGGCCTGACCGGGCTCTATAACCGCACCTATTTCATTACCCGCGCCGAAGAGATCTTCGAACAGTGCCAGCGCGATGGCGAGCGCTTTACCCTGGCAATGCTCGATGTCGACCACTTCAAGCCGATCAACGACCGACTGGGCCATGTTTTCGGCGATGCCTGCCTGAAACATCTCGCCGCAATCTTCCGGTCCCACTTCCTGAGGTCCGAGGATCTGGTCGCGCGCTATGGCGGCGAGGAGTTCATTGCCTACCACATCGCCGGAGGGCCGGAGGAAATCCACGCTTTTCACGAAAACCTGCGCGCCAAGGTGGAGGCGCGGCCGGTAGAGCATGGGGTGAATGTCGAGCCGCTGACGGTGAGCATCGGCTACTATTCCGCCATTCCCGCAGAAGGCGACACGCTCGACCGCTTCATCGCCGAGGCCGACCAGCGGCTCTACGAAGCCAAGGAAGCCGGCCGCAACCGCGTCATCGGCAACGACTGAGCGCGGCCTTCATCCGACCCGCGCAGACCTCAGTTCTCGCGTGAGGCCACGAAGCGGGCGGCGGCGATCAGCGTTGCGGCCCGCGCGCCGAAGGGGCTAAGCAGGGCCTCGGCCTCTTCGACCAGTTCCGACAGCCTGCGCTCGGCCCAGTCCGTGCCGTGGAGCGACACCAGCGTGCCCTTGCCGCGCCCGGCATCCTTGCCGGTTGCCTTGCCCATGGTTTCGGCATCGGCCCTCAAATCGAGAAGATCGTCGGCAAGCTGAAAGGCGAGGCCGATCACCGCGCCGAAACGGGCAAGGCGGGCGCGCTCGTCCGCCGCCGCGCCGGCAATGATCGCGCCGGCTTCCGCCCCAAAACGGATCAGCGCGCCGGTCTTCATCGCCTGTAGCGTCACGATGCCGGCCTCGTCCGGCGGGGTCTTTTCCGCCGCCAGATCGAGCGCCTGCCCGCCCGCCATGCCGCCAATGCCCGCCGCCCGCGAGAGCGCGCTGACAAGGGCAAGACGGGCTGCGGGCTCAAGCCCGGTCGCATCGTCGGCAATGATATCGAAGGCGAGCGTCAGCAGGCTGTCGCCGGCGAGAATCGCGGCGGCCTCGTCGAAGGCCTTGTGCACCGTCGGTCGGCCCCGGCGCAGATCGTCGTCGTCCATGGCCGGCAGGTCGTCGTGAATCAGCGAGTAGCAGTGGATACATTCCAGCGCCGCGGCCACCCTGAGCGCCGCATCCGCCGGCCCGCCGAGAAGCCGGGTGGTCTCGATCACCAGAAACGGGCGGAAGCGTTTGCCGCCGTTCAGCACGCCGTGACGGATCGCCGCCATCAGCGTTTCCGGCCGCGCGGTTTCGCCGTCAAGCGGTTCGGGGCCGAGCAGTTGGTCGAGGCAGGCTTCGACGTCCTTGCGGGCGCTTTCGAGGCGGGTGGTGAATTCGGTCTCTGACATGGGGCCATGTCTTGGCACGAGGGGGCGCGGCGTTCAAGCGGTTTCGCGCGCGCTTCCATGCACGGGCGCCACGGCTTTTCTTGGCGGCCGCATCACGCTATGGAAGGGGCGGATTTCACGAAAGCTAATGAACCGATGCGCGACGACGACATGCCGGAAGACGATGAGGATGATGCCCCGCGCCGTTCGCTTTTTCGCCGCCTGATCCGCTACGGCGTGATTGTCATCATCGTGATCGTGCTTTTGCCCTACATGCTGCTGCCGCTTTACCGGCCATCCTTCGTGCACCCCGTATCCGTGCCGATGATGACCCGGCTTTTTACCGGCTATGACCGGCAATGGGTGCCGTTCGATGAGATCGCGCCGGTACTGGTGCAATCGGTGATGATGTCGGAGGACGGGCAGTTCTGCAATCACGACGGCATCGACTGGGGCGAGTACAAGGCGGTCGTCGAGGATGCGCTGGCCGGCAAGGCCGTGCGCGGGGCGAGCACGATACCGATGCAGACGGTGAAGAACCTCTACCTCTGGAACAGCCGCTCCTATATCCGCAAGGCGCTGGAGCTGCCGCTGGCGATCTCCGCCGATATCGTCTGGCCCAAGAAGCGGATCATGGAGATTTATCTCAACATCGCGCAATGGGGACCGGAGACCTTCGGCATCGAGGCGGCGGCGCGCGAACAGTTCGGCGTCTCGGCTTCGGACCTAACGGCGCGGCAGGCCGCGCTGCTCGCCGTGTCGCTGCCCGATCCGGTGGGCCGGCAGGCCGCCGCCCCGAGCCGCCACATGCAGGCCCTCGCCGCCCGCGTGGAGCGGCTAGCCGGGCGTTCGGGCGCCTATATCACCTGCCTTTATGACTGACATTCGACATTGTTGTTGGCGCGGGGCTCCAAAATCGGCTTAACTCCCGCGCAAACGTGGTGGAAGGGCGAGGCATGAGCGATCTGACGCTTTATATCGGCAACAAGAAATACTCCTCATGGTCGCTCAGGCCATGGCTGGCGATGGAGGCTGCCGGGATTCCGTTCAAGGAAGTGCTGATCCCGTTCGATTTTCCCGCCGGCAATCCGCGCTTTCGCGAAGTCTCGCCCGTCGGTCAGGTGCCGGTGCTGCATCACGGCAGGTTCCGGGTCTGGGAATCGCTCGCGATCATCGAATATGTCGCCGAACTCTACCCGGAAGCCCAGCTCTGGCCCGCCGACAGGGTGGAGCGGGCGGCGGCGCGCGCCGTCTCGGCGGAAATGCATGCGGGTTTCCGGGCGCTGCGCGGGGCCTGCCCGATGAATTTCGGCCGCAAACCCGCGCCGCTCGCCGTCGATGACGCCGTCAAGGCCGATATCCGGCGCATCGAAACGCTGTGGGCCGATGCGCTTGAGGCCTCGGGCGGGCCGTTCCTGTTCGGCAGCTTTTCGGCGGCCGATGCGATGTATGCGCCGGTGGTCAACCGTTTCGAGGTCTATGAACTCACCGACAATGCGACGTCGCTCGCCTATATGAATGCCATCAAAAGCGTGCCGGCGTTCCAGCGCTGGCGCGACGGCGCGCTGGCCGAAAGCTGGGTGGTTCCCGAAGACGAGGTGTGAGCCCGGTTTCGCCCCTGTTGCCGCCCAGCTTCCGGATGAGTCAAAAAAATGCCGGGGGGACTGGTCAAACGCCGGTTTGCCCTGTATAAGCGCGCCAAATTTCAAGAATTCCAGGGACGATCTTGCGGTGGTTTCACCCGCCGTCGATTGAGCCTTGCGCCTCAAGTGGAGTAGTCCAATGGCTGTACCGAAAAGAAAAACGACCCCGTCCAAGCGCGGTATGCGCCGTGCTGCAGACGCTCTCAAGGCTCCGACCTATGTCGAAGACAAGAACTCCGGCGAACTGCGCCGTCCGCATCATATCGATCTGAAGACCGGCATGTATCGCGGCCGCCAGGTTCTGACGCCGAAGGAAAACGCCTGATTCATCAGGCAGCTTTCCGCTGAAATTGAAAAAAGCCGTCCCGTGGGGCGGCTTTTTTGTTGGGGCGAATTTTATGGCCGGGCGTTTCCGCCCGGCGTCACTCACATATTGTCGATACGGTCCTGCAGCACCCGCAGCTGGCGGCGCAGGTCGTCGAGGTCGCCGGGGGCTGCATTGTGCATGCCTTCGAGGTCTTCCTCTTCCGCCGCACCGCGATACCGTGTCGCGGCGAGGCCCGCCTGACGCGCGGCCTCTTCCTTGCGGTAGTATTCCCGCTTCAGCGGATTGGCGTAGAGCGCCTTGTCCATCTGCTCGCGCATATGGGTCTGCTGCTCGGAAAACGCCTTCATGGCGTTGTCGAGAAAGCCCGGCAGCATGGCCTGCATCTGGTCGCCGTAATAGCCGATGATCTCGCGCAGGAATGACACCGGCAGGATCGCCTGATCGGACTTCGCCTCCTGTTCGAAGATGATCTGGGTCAGCACAGTGTGGGTGATGTCGTCGCCGGCCCTGGCGTCCTTCACGGTGAAATCCTCTCCTCTTTTCACCATGTCGGCCAGGTCTTCCAGCGTGACGTAGCTGCTGGTGCCGGTATTGTAGAGCCGGCGGTTCGCGTATTTCTTGATGATTGTCGGTCCGTCGCTTACGGGCATTGTGCCTCCTCCCGCGATCTGTTTCCTCTTCCCGCTCTGATGTAACCTCAAAACCGGCCCCGGTACAATGATTTTGTCGCAATGCAGCGACGCCGGCGGCGGGGTCTTTGCTGCGGGGCAAAGCGGCGGCGGCGGCCCGTTTGACTTCGCAAACCGGCTTCTGCACAGTGCCGCTATCGTGAAATGGGGAGAGAGAAACATGTCCGGTTCGGCCATTGTTATTGCAGGCGCGGCGCGCACGCCGATCGGCGTTCTGGGCGGCGCGCTTTCCAGCGTGCCCGCCCATGAGCTGGGGGCCGTGGCGATCGCGGAAGCGCTTGCCCGCGCGGGCGTTTCGCCGGCTGATGTCGATGAGGCGATCCTCGGCCAGGTGCTGACGGCGGGCGCCGGCCAGAACCCCGCCCGACAGGCGGCGATGGCCGCGGGCATGCCGGCCGAGAAGACCGCCCTCGTCATCAACCAACTCTGCGGATCGGGGCTTCGGGCCGTCGCGCTCGGCATGCAGCAGATCCTTTCCGGCGATGCCGAGATCGTGGTGGCGGGCGGACAGGAATCGATGTCGCTGTCGCCGCATTGCGCCCATCTTCGCAGCGCAACGCGCATGGGCGACGCCGCCATGGTCGACACCATGCTGAAGGACGGGCTGGTCGACGCCTTCTATGGCTATCACATGGGCGTGACCGCGGAAAACATCGCCGAGCGCTGGGGGCTGACCCGTGCGGTGCAGGACGACTATGCCGTCCGCTCGCAAAACCGCGCCGAGGCCGCCCGCGCAGCAGGCCGCTTCGCCGACGAGATCGTGCCGGTCACCGTCGCCACCCGCAAGTCCGAGGTGGTGGTCGACCAGGACGAGGGCATCCGCGAGGGCATGACCGCGCACGCGCTCGAACGCCTGCGCCCGGCCTTCATGGATGGCGGCAGCGTGACCTCCGGCAATGCCTCGGGCATCAATGACGGCGCGGCGGCGCTGGTGCTGATGGAGGCGGCGAATGCCGAACGGCGCGGCATCGCGCCGCTGGCGCGGATCGTGTCATGGGCGACCGCCGGCGTCGATCCGCAGGTGATGGGCACGGGCCCGATCCCGGCCTCGCAGAAGGCGCTGGCCAGGGCCGGCTGGCAGGTCGGCGATCTCGACCTGATCGAGGCCAACGAGGCGTTCGCGGCGCAGGCCTGTGCGGTGGTGCGCGAGCTCGCGCTCGACCCGGAAAAGGTCAATGTCAATGGCGGGGCGATCGCGCTCGGCCATCCGATCGGCGCTTCCGGTGCGCGGGTGTTGACGACCCTGCTTCACGAAATGCGCCGGCGCGATGTAAAGAAGGGCCTCGCCACGCTCTGCATCGGCGGCGGCATGGGCGTTGCGATGTGCGTGGAACGCGCCTGAGCGCAAAAGAAAAGGCGTCGCAAAACGCGACGCCTGGATCGACGAGCGGGGGGATGCTGCGAGCCGATCTTGACGCGACAGCCCTAGGCGCGCGCCGCTTTCGATAAGGATCGCCGGCCGGGGTTTGCCCGACCGGCGCATTGGCGATCAGTTGGCCGTTGCAGCGCCGATGCCGCCGCCGATCAGGCCGCCCGCCACGGCGCCGCCGGCACTGTTGGTGGCAAGCGCGCCCACGCCCGCGCCGATGCCGGCGCCAGCAGCGGTGTTGCGTTCCTGCGTGGTGCAGGCGGCCAGCGGAAGAATGAATGCGATGGCGATAACGGTCTTCTTCATGATGTCAGGTCTCCAATGTTCTTCAGTCTTTGTCAGATATAGCCCGCCAAAAGCAGGATTATGACGATCAGCAGCACGAGGCCGAGACCGCCGGACGGCCCGTAGCCCCAGTTGGTGGAATAACCCCACCGCGGCAGCGCGCCGATCAGCAGCAATATCAGAATAATAAGAAGAATGGTGCCCAGCATGTGATTGCCCTCTCCGGTCATATGTTCGCAGCCTAAACGCGGCCGGGCAAAATTTTGTTCCCAGCCCATCTTCCGAACGTGGCGCGGAAAAGGTTAACGGCTGTGCGCGCGGGCAGCGCCAACCGCTTGAAAAATATGGTTAACAAATCCTTCCCGCACCATATCTAGCGGTGAACAAAACCGGAAAATCGCCGGGTAAGCGATTCGTCGCTGATTCGTTCCGGCTTTGACCTGAAAGTTAATGCGAAGCACTTTCACCGGCTTTTGCGAGCCTCTTTACCTTGAGCAGATAGGCCGCGGCGCGAGCGGTGGAAAAGCCCGTGGCGAGGCCGATGACGGCGTTGACCGCGAGCATGAAAAGCACGTTGTTGGCCAGACCCGGGTTTACGGCGAGGCCGGCATTCTGCGCATAGAGCGCGGCAAACAGCGCCAGAACCATCGCCAACGTGTGCCATTCGCCCTCGACACGGGCGCGGTTCCCGCCGGCATAGGAAAGCCGATCCTGCGGCCGCAGCATGACCGTCAGCAACGCGCCGACAATGAGGCCACCGACGAGCCCGACAAGCACCGCATGGGTGTAGTCAAGCGTGGCCAGCCGGTGACCGGCGAGAAACAGAAACAGAAGCGGCAGGATCACGAAGGCGCGCAGATGAACATCGCGCGGATAAAGCCGCTTCACGCCGCGATAGACGAGCAGCGCCAGGATGAGCCAGACGTAAAGGGGCGTGCCTTTGATGATGTCGATAAACATGTCCGCTGTTCCTTTCATCTTGGGGAAACGATAACCTCGGCCGCTGCCATAACATTCCGGGACATCGGGAAAACAGGGAATGAACGAACTGCGCGAAAACTTCGCGAATGACAGCGGCCTGCAATTCACGCTTCGCCAGATGCGGCGCGATCTCGCCAATTGGCGGGTGCATGGCCTGCTTCTTATCCTCGCCGCCGTGCTCGCCTGGTCCGGCCCGTTCGATACGCAATCGGCGTTTTCGCTCGTCGGGCGCTTCGCCTTCTGGGGGGCAACCACGTTTCTGACCTATTGGGCGGCGCATTTCTTTGCAAAGTGGACGCGGTTTCACCTCAGAGCCCGCCGGACGCCGCGCCATTACGCGCTTGTGGCCGTCATTCTCGTTGCGGGTTCTGTCGCCACCATTGCGGTGCTGCCTGTCACGATCGCGGTCGAGGGCCTTGCGGCGCTCGCGCCCTCTGCGATCGCCGCGACCGCGACCCATGCCTTCATCATCGCCACCGCCGCCGTTGCGGCAATGGAGCTTCTTGCGCGCGACGAGTCGGTGGAAGCGGAGACGCCGCAAAGGCCCGAACCGCCGCGACTGCTAACGCGCCTGCCGGTCGAGAGGCGCGGACCGCTGATCTCGCTCAGCGTCAGCGACCACTATGTCGAGGTCACCACCGGCGCGGGCCGCCACATGCTGCTGATCCGGCTGAAGGATGCCATCGACGAGACTGCCCCCGTAAACGGTCTGCAAATCCACCGCTCCCACTGGGTTGCGCTCGATGCCGTCTCTGCCGTCCGGCGCGAGAGTGGCAAGGTGTTCGTCGAAACCACCGCCGGCGACCGCCTGCCCGTCAGCCGTTCCTGTCTCGACGACCTACGTCGGTCAGGCCTTCTGGTGCGTTGAGGCAAATGGTTAATGCGACGGCCGAATCCGGCGCTTCGCCATGGCCCCGGGAAAATCCGAATCCAGATGTGGACCGCCCGCAGTCCCTTTCCGCAATATCTAGCCGTGAACAAATCGGGAAAACGACAGAGTCAGCGATTCGTCTGTGATTCGTTCGCATCTGTTCCAAAACTTAACGGAACGGCGTTTTCGCGGCCGAAATCCAAAGGCCCCTCTTGCTTGTCGGCGATCGGCAGGCCATCTATAGGCGAGCGACCGCTGCGGGCCGATGGAGCCGGCCCGCGCGGATATGAAAGACCGTCGGGGGCGAGCATTTGGCCCCGGCCACATCATTCGGGACCGGACATTGAATTCTGAAGCAATGATCTTGAGCGGGCGCGGCGTTACCGCGATGCTCGGTCCGACCAATACCGGCAAGACCCATTTCGCGATCGAGCGCATGGTGGCGCATTCCTCCGGCGTCATCGGCCTGCCGCTGCGCCTGCTGGCGCGCGAGGTCTATACCCGCATCGTCGAACGCGTCGGCGTCAACAATGTCGCGCTGATCACCGGCGAGGAGAAGATCGCCCCGCCGAAAGCGCGTTTCAGCGTCTGCACCGTGGAAGCCATGCCGCGCGAGGCCGATGTCGCCTTCGTCGCCATCGACGAGGTGCAGCTCGCCAGCGACATGGAGCGCGGCCACATCTTCACCGACCGCATCCTGCATCTGCGCGGGCGCGAGGAAACGTTGCTTCTCGGCTCGGCGACCATGCGGCCGATCCTGCAGAAACTGCTTCCCGGCATTTCCGTGGTCGAGCGGCCGCGCCTGTCGCAGCTTTTCTATGCCGGCCAGAAGCGGATCACGCGCCTGCCGCGACGCTCCGCCGTCGTCGCCTTTTCCACCGAGGAAGTCTATTCGATCGCCGAGCTGATCCGCCGCCAGCGCGGCGGGGCGGCGGTGGTGCTGGGCGCGCTTTCGCCACGCACCCGCAACGCCCAGGTCGAGCTCTACCAGAACGGCGACGTCGAATACCTGGTGGCGACCGACGCGATCGGCATGGGGCTCAATCTCGATGTCGACCACGTCGCCTTTGCCCAGGACCGCAAATTCGACGGCCATCAGTATCGCAATCTCAACCCCGGCGAACTCGGCCAGATCGCGGGCCGCGCCGGACGCCACATGCGCGACGGCACGTTCGGCGTCACCAGCAGGGTCGCGCCGTTCGACGATGAACTCGTGGAACGGCTGCAATCGCACCAGTTCGATCCCGTCCGTGTGCTGCAATGGCGTTCCAAGGCGCTCGATTTCTCCTCGCTCGACAGCCTGAAGGCGAGCCTTGACGACGTGCCGCGCGTGCCGGGCCTGACGCGGGCGCTGCCGGCGGTCGACCAGCGCGCGCTCGAATTTCTGGCGCGCAATCCCGACGTTGCCGGCAAGGCCGATCGCCGCGCCCGCATCGAGCTTCTGTGGGAAGCCTGCGCGCTGCCGGATTATCGCCGGATCACCCCCGCCCAGCATGCCGAGCTGATCGCCTCGCTCTATCTCGACCTTGTCGAGCACGGCACGGTGGACGAGGATTTCCTGGCAAAGCAGGTAAAACACGCCGACCGGATCGATGGCGAAATCGATACGCTGTCGGCGCGGATTGCCCAGATCAGAACATGGACTTATGTTTCGAACCGGCCCGGATGGCTTGCCGATCCGACACACTGGCAGGAAAAGACACGGAAAATCGAGGATCGGCTGTCAGATGCGCTGCATGAGAGGTTGACGAAACGCTTCGTTGACCGCAGGACATCTGTGCTGATGAAGCGCCTGAGAGAGAATGCGATGCTTGAAGCTGAAGTGAGCGTGAATGGTGATGTCTTTGTCGAAGGACATCATGTGGGGGAACTGGCGGGCTTCCGTTTCAAAGCCGTGTCCGGGGCCGAGGGTCCCGATGCCAAGGCGATCGAAGCGGCGGCGCTGAAGGCGCTGGCGTTGGAGTTCGAGGCGCGCGCCGCGCGCCTGCATGCCTCGGGCAATGGCGATCTGGCGCTTGATGCGTCTGGCACCGTGCGCTGGCTCGGCGATCCCGTGGCCCGGCTTGTCGCCTCCGACAACGTGTTGCGCCCGCGCGTGATCCTGCTGGCCGACGAGCGATTGACCGGTCCGGCGCGCGATCATGTCGCAGCCCGTATCGAGCGCTACGTTAATCACCAGATCCAGACCGTGTTGAAGCCGCTCGACGATCTCGCCAATGCCGAGGATCTCGAAGGCATTGCCCGCGGCCTCGCCTTCCAGCTTGTCGAGGCCTACGGCGTGCTGTTCCGCCGCGATGTCGCCAATGAGGTGAAGTCGCTGGATCAGGATGCGCGCGCCTCGTTGCGCCGCTACGGCGTGCGCTTCGGCGCCTACCATGTGTTCATGCCCGCTTTGCTGAAGCCGGCACCGGCGGAGATGATCACGCTACTCTGGGCGCTGAAGAATGACGGACTTGAGAAGCCCGGCTATGGCGACCTGATCTCGGTGCTGGCGGCCGGCCGCACCTCGGTCGTCACCGACCCGACCTATGAGCGCGAGTTCTACAAGCTCGCCGGCTTCCGTTTCCTCGGAAAGCGCGCCGTGCGCATTGACATTCTCGAGCGCCTCGCCGACCTGATTCGCCCGCTGACCCAGTGGAAGCCGGAAGGCGGTTCGCCCCGGCCGGAAGGCGCATTCGACGGCCGCCGCTTCGTCACCACGCCGGCGATGATGTCGATCCTCGGCGCGACCGCCGACGACATGGAGGAAATCCTCAAAGGTCTCGGCTATCGCGCCGATGTCGCCTCGGAAGAAGAGGTCGCCACGCTTGCCGAAATCCAGGCCGCGCGCGACGCCGAAAAGGCCGCCCGCCAGGCTCCGAGCGGCGTGATGGTGGAAACCGTCGCCAAGAAGGCCGTCGCGGAAAAGCCTGCCGAAACGCCGACTGAAGAGACCGCCGAAGCCGCAATGACGGCCGAGCGCGCCGACGCAGCAGAGGCGAAGACTGCCGAAGAAACAACCGAGGTTGCCGCGACGGAAACCGCTGCGACGCAGACGGCCGAAGCGCCGGCGGAACAGCCGTCGGAACCGGCCGCGGAAGACGCTCCTGCCGCCGGCAAGGCGGAAGAAACCGCCGAGGCGCCTGCCGAAGACAAGCCGGAAGAAGAGGCCAAGCCTGTTCTGCTGTGGCGTCAGGCTGGCCGCAATGAACGCAACGCCCGTCCCCAGCATGGCCGTGGCCAGCAGCGCGGCGAAGGCCGCGGGCGCGGACAGCAGGGCGGCCGCAAGGGCGGCGGCGAGGCCGGTGAGAACCGGGGCGACGGCGAGCGTTTCGGCAGAAACGACCGCGGCGGAAAGGGCGGCAAAGGCGGCAAGGGGCCGCGTCGCGACCGCAAGGACGATCACGCAAACCAGCGCCCGCCGCGCCGCGAAAAGGACAAGCCGATCGATCCGGATTCGCCGTTCGCCAAGCTCGCTGCCCTGAAAGAGCAGATGAAGCGCTAGAACCATGGACGAAGCCGCCGAAAAACAGCGCATCGACAAATGGCTGTTCTTCGCGCGCATCGTCAAATCGCGCTCGCTGGCGCAGAAACTGGTGCGCGATGGCCATGTCCGGCTCAACGGGTCGCGGGTCATCCGCCCGAGCGTCGATGTCGGCGACGGCGACAAGCTCGTCGTTGCGCTGGAGCGACGCGATGTCCATGTGATCGTGCGCGCGGCAGGAACCCGCCGGGGGCCGTTTGCCGAAGCGCAGACGCTGTACGAGCACATCAGCTCGCCGCCGGAGGCGCGCGAAAAGCTCAACGCGTTCGAACAGGCCCAGCGGGTTCCGGGTTCAGGCCGGCCGACCAAGAAGGAACGCCGCGACCTTTCGAAATTGCGCGGCGACTGAATTGCCGACGCGGGTTTGGAAAGTTCTACCCGTCACGCCCCGGTTTCGAGCATGAAATGGTCTTGCCCGGCCGTCTGAAAGCCGGTAGTTCCGGGCAGAGTTTATGGGTGCGAAGCCTGCGGCGAACCGGTTTTCGGTTTCAAAGGGCGCGCGCCGGCCGCTTTTCTGGAGTCTTTCATGACCTATGTCGTGACCGATAATTGCATCAAGTGCAAATATACCGATTGTGTCGAAGTCTGCCCGGTGGACTGTTTCTACGAGGGCGAGAATTTTCTCGTCATCCACCCCGATGAATGCATCGATTGCGGCGTCTGCGAGCCGGAATGTCCCGCCGAGGCGATCAAGCCCGATACCGAGCCCGGCCTCGACAAGTGGTTGAAGCTGAACGCCGATTTCTCCGAATCCTGGCCCAACATCACCATCAAGAAAGAGCCGCTGCCCGAAGCGGAGGAGATGGATGGCGTCGAAAACAAGTTCGAGAAGTTCTTCTCCGACAAGCCCGGCGCGGGCGACTGAGCGTCGCGCCGACCGGCTGATCCCGGCATGCTGCGGTAATTGACGCATCGTCAACAAGCGCAGCTTTTTTCCGGCCGGGGCACAATTTTGGGCTTGGCGAAGCGCGCCAATTCGGTTACGTGTCGGCCATGGACCACCCTCCCGCCGGTGACGATGCGTCACGGGTGCACGGCTCATTGATTTCTGCTGCACAACATGCTATATAATTGGCACTGACCCATAAAACGGCAGCTTTGTCTTAAAAGCCGAAGAAAGAAATCAACCCAAACGTCGAATAATCGGAATTTTTTTGAAGGCCTTTGTCTTCAGATCAGGATTTCGTGTCGCTTTTCGTTGCCCGTTCGATGGAAACAGTGGGTGGCAACCTCCGTTGCCCCACCCTCCGGATCATGCATGTCCGGAACCGGCGCCCGCCGGATGCGTAACAGGGAGTTTTTGAAAGCCTATGACAGTACAACAGAAAAAACCTGCCGGCCGCCACGGTTTCAAGCCCGGCGAGTCGATCGTCTACCCTGCCCACGGCGTTGGCACGATCAGCGCGATCGAGGAGCAGGAAGTGGCCGGCATGAAGCTCGAGCTTTTCGTGATCGAATTCGACAAGGACAAGATGCGTCTGAAGGTGCCGGTGGCCAAGGCCATGAGCATCGGCATGCGCAAGCTGTCGGAGACCGATTTCGTCGAGCGCGCGCTGAAGGTTGTGCAGGGCAAGGCCCGCGTGAAGCGCACCATGTGGTCGCGCCGCGCGCAGGAATATGATGCCAAGATCAATTCCGGCGACCTGATCTCGATCGCCGAGGTGGTCCGCGATCTCTATCGCGCCGAGAACCAGCCCGAGCAGTCCTATTCCGAACGCCAGCTCTATGAAGCGGCGCTTGACCGCATGGCGCGCGAAATCGCCGCCGTCAACAAGATGTCGGAAACCGAGGCTGTCCGCCTGATCGAAACCCACCTTGCCAAGGGTCCCAAGCGCGGCAAGGCGGCGGAAGACGAAGACGACGCCCGCGAGGAAGCGGCCTGATCAAGGCGCTTCCAGCAACATGTTGAATGAAAAATCCGGTCTTTTAGGCCGGATTTTTTTATGATCCAGCCCTTTGAACTGAAAAAATGAATTCCATGTTGAACTAAATGCCCCCGCTTTGCGTTGATATTTTCGAGGAGCAACGGATGCGCTTGTCGTCCCGAAGCCCTCGTTGGCCCAAACAACGCGCCTTCCGGGAGCCACGCCATGGATATCGACGTACAGGACCACCGCATTGCCAGCGCAGCAATGGCAGCGCCTTATCTTTCACGCGAACAGGAAACCGAGCTTGCCACCCGCTGGCGAGTGAAGGATGACAGCGATGCGCGCGATGATATCGCCATGGCGCATCTGAGGTTGGTGGTCTCGATGGCCGGCAAGTTCCGCGGCTTCGGCCTTCCCAAGTCGGATCTGGTGCAGGAAGGCTATGTCGGCCTTCTGGAAGCGGCTGCCCGTTTCGATCATCAGCGCGGCGTCCGGTTTTCGACCTACGCAAGCTGGTGGGTTCGCGCCTCGATGCAGGATTACGTGCTGCGCAACTGGTCGATCGTGCGCGGCGGAACCAGTTCCACCCAGAAAGCGCTGTTCTTCAAGCTCCGTCGCCTGCGCGCCAAGATCGCCGCGCGCGACCGCAGCATGAGTTCGCAGGCGATTTACGAAGAAATCGCCGCCAGCCTCGGCGTTTCGGTCTCCGACGTGCAGGTCATGGACGCCCGGCTTTCCGGCAATGACGCCTCGCTTCAGGCCCCCGTCGGCAATGACGGCGAAGAGGGCGCCGAGCGGATCGACCTTCTGGTCTGCGACGCGCCGCTACCGGAAGAGCAGGTCTCCGGCATCATCGACGGCGAACGGCTTCATTTGCGGCTTAAGCGCGCCCTGACCAAGCTGACCGCCCGGGAAAACCGCGTGATCCGCGCCCGCAAGCTTGCCGACGACAGCGCCACGCTCGCCGAACTCGGCGCGGAGCTTGGCATTTCCAAGGAACGCGTGCGCCAGATCGAAACCCGGGCGCTCGAAAAGCTGAAGATGGCAATGACCTCCGACGGCCCGTCGGAACTCGCGATAGCCTAAAAAACGCGCGTTGCCCGCCCGTTACTGCGAAACGATCTTCACCGTCTCGCCCGCAGAAAGCGTCGCCCCCGGCGGCAGCGCGTTCAGGACCTGAAACAGCGCGAGCTTGCGGTTGGTGCCCATCATCTTCGCGGCGAGGCTGGCGACCGTGTCGCCCGGCTGAACGGTGACGATGCGAATTCTCAATGGCTTCAGATCGGCGGCTTCGGCGGGCGACAGCTTGCGGAACGAAGACCGCACGGAAAAGGCGGTATCCTCCAGCGCGCCGCTGCCGCGCGGCGCGGCGGTCAGCAGGCGATAGATATCGCCGCCGTCGCGGATCACCGTGACATCGAACACCCAGTCGCCCGCGACGGCCTTTGCGGTTGCTGCGGGCATGCCGTTGACGGTGGTGGACTGGACCGAGCCTTCCACCAGCCCCGTCACCCAGCCGCTTTTTATATAATCCTCGAGATCGCGCCGGCCATTCGCCTTGACGCCATCGAAACGGATCGCGACATCGCCGGGACCGGTGGCGACCACCGCATTGGCCTTGTCCGTCATCACGAAACCGGGCGGCACCTGGAAGGCGATCTGCAGCTTGGGATGATAGAAATCGCGATTGCGGATATAGCCCTGGTCCGGATTGCTACCATAAAGCAGCCCGTTGATTCCGTTCAGGAAATAATCGCGGCCGACTTCCGAGGCGCCGACATTGTCATAGAGCGCGGCCTGCTGGGCGGCGAGCTCGATACGGCGCGGCGTGTTGGGATGGCTCGACAGGAAGTCGAGGCTCTCGCCCTCCGCGCCCGCCGATTCATACTGCGCATAGGCCGCCATCGAGCGCAGGAAGCGCGAGGCGGCATATGGGTCGTAACCGGCTTCCGCCAGCATGCGGATGCCGATCGCGTCGGCCTCCAGCTCCTGCTGCCGCGAAAAGGCGGCAAGGCGCATCTTGCCGCGCGCGGCGATCTGGTCGACCTCCGGATTGCCCGGCAGAACCTCGGAAATCACCTCGTTGGAAATCGCTTCCGCTTCCTCGCGGCGCTGGCGTTCAATGCCGTGATTGGCGGTGACATGCGCCATCTCGTGCGACAGCACGGCGGCGATCTCGGAGGCATCGGTGGCAAGCGCCAGAAGCCCGCGCGTGACATAGAGATAGCCGCCCGGCAGCGCGAACGCATTAATGCTGGGCGAATTGAGGATGGTGATCCGGTAGGTCTGGCGCGGATTTTCCGACACCGCCGTCAGCGCGCCGGCGACGCGGGCCACCAGTTTTTCGACCTGCGGATCGCGGTACTGGCCGCCGTAGTTTTCGAGAATGCGCGGATGCTCGCGCGCGCCCATGGCCGCGTTCGGATCATTGCGGGTCAGTGCGTCGACGGTCTGCTCGGCGCTGGCAGGCGTTTCCGGCAGGATGAAGAAGGTGTCGTTAGTCTGGCACGAGGCGAGCCCCAGCGCCGCGATCAGTACGAACACGGATGGCCGCACTCCCGGCAGGAAGCGCCTGCGTCTGTCTTGCGTGAGGCCGCGGCCGACCTTATTCACCATACCTGTCGCGTTCGGATGAACGCGTCCCTGATCACTGCGGTCCGGCGAAAGCCGCCCGGCGCCTGTTTTACTTTATCATATTTGTCGTTTCGTGCGCCAAGGGTCAATAGCGCGCGGAAAGTCGCCCGTTCTCGACAACCAGCCGGTGGTCGGCGATCGCCTCCACCTCGTCCGGCTCGTGCGAGACGATAACGACGGTATTGCCGGATTCGCGATGAAGTTCAAGCAGCAGCCTGCCCATCTCGCCGCGCATATCGGGATCGAGCGCCGCGAATGGCTCGTCGAGCAGCAGAACCGGCCGGTCGCGCACCAGTGCCCGGGCAAAGGACGCGCGCTGGCGTTCGCCGCCGGACAGCGTCGCGGGCTTACGCTTGTCATAGCCTTCGAGCCCGACCCGTTTCAACGCATCGCGCACGTTCTCCCGTCCGGCATCGTCAAGCCGCAGCGCCGGGTCAAGGCCTAGGCCGACATTGGTGAAGATATCGAGATGGGCAAACAGGTTGTTTTCCTGAAACACCACCGTCACCGGCCGCCTCGAAACATGAAGCCCGTTCATCCGCTCGCCGGCAATCAGAATGTCGCCGCTGTCGGGCCTTTCGAAGCCGGCGATCAGGTTCAGCAGCGTCGTCTTGCCTGAGCCGGAGCGGCCGGTCACGGCACTCACCTTCGCGCCCGCGATCCGGCCGTCGAAGCGGAAGTCCTTGTCGCCGAGCCTCAGGGCAACATCGTCAAGCGTGATATCGACGGGCATGGTCGCTTTCCCTTTCATCGCGCAGCCTGCCGGCGGGTGCCGGCGACCATCAGGATAAGGCAGATCGCGCCGAGGATCAGTGCCAGGCCGTTGGCATCCGCCGTGCGGTAGCTGCCGAGCCGGCTGTAGAGCAGCCAGGGCAACGTGGTGAGATCATCGCCGCCGAACAGCGCCACGGCACCAAGATCGCCGAGCGACAGCGCCATGGCGAAGGAGAGCGCCGTCAGAAGCGGCCGTTTCAGCCCCGGCCAGTCGACGATCCTCAGCCGGGCGAAACCGGAAAGTCCAAGACTAGCCGCAAGCCGCGCGGTGCGCGCGCGGTGAACCGCGATCGCCGGCTGCAGAACCCGCAGCACGAAGGGCAACGCCATCAGCGCGTTGATGCCGGCGACCACGAGCGGCGCGGCCGCATCGGTCAGCCCGAAGGGGCGCAGCAGCAGAAACCATCCGGTGCCCAGCACGATCGGCGGCACCAGCAGCACCAGCGATCCCATCGCCGCCATCGTCGCGCTGAAACCCTTCTCGACGGTGCTCGGACGTTTTGCCGCAGCCACCGCCCCGGTCGCGGCAATGAAGGCGAGCGCCACGAAAAGCGAGAGCAGTGCGGCGCCAAGCGCAATCGAAAGGCTTGTCGCCGTCGCCCGCAGAAAAATCCTTTCGCCGAGCAGCTTGATGAGGTCCGCCTCCACGCCCTTGATGACGATCATGGCGAGCGGGAGCGCGAGGGCAACCGTGAACAGCGCGATGATGCCGGCGTCGGCCAGCGCCTTCAGCCGGCCCGCGCCATCCGGGCGGGCGATGGCGGTGTCGGCGCTGGTGCCGGGATCGTCGGCCTTGGGCAGGAAGGCGAGCGCGATCAGCACCAGGCCGGTCAGCGCGATCTGCATGCCGGCAAGGGCGACGGCGCGGGCGGGATTGAAATCGAAGCGCAGCGCCTGATAGATCGCGACCTCGATCGTGGTCGCCGCCGGCCCGCCGCCCAGGATCAGCACCAGCGTGAACGAGGTGGCGCACAGCATGAAGATCAGCCCGGCGACGCCGGCGATCAGCGGCGCAATCACCGGCCATTCGACGAAGCGGAACACCGCGCGGCCGGGCATGGCGAGCATCGCCGCCGATTTGAAATATTCCTGCGGCACCCGCTCCAGCCCCGCCAGAAACAGGCGGGCGGCAAGCGGCAGGTTGAAATAGACATGGGCCAGCAGAATGCCCTGCAGGCCGTAGATCTGGAGCGGGCGGCCGAGGCCCACCAGCGTCAGCAGATCGTTGAATATCCCCTGCCGGCCCCAGATACCGATCAAGCCCAGCGCGCCGATCAGCACCGGCAGGCCGAGCGGCACCGCCATTAGCCGCACGATCCACAGCCGACCCGGAAAATGCGGTCTTCGCGCCAGCGCCAGCGCCACCGGGATGGCCAAGGTCACCGAAATCAGCGTCGACAGCGTGGCCTGCCAGAGCGTGAAGCGCAGGATGCGCCAGACATAGGGTTCCTCGAACACCGCCACCGAAGCCTGCAGCCGCCCGAACCCGGAAAGTGCGATAATGGCGATCGCGATAAAGCCGATCACGCCGGCAAGGGCGATGATGCCATAGCCATAGCTGCGGCGGCGTTCCGAGGAGGACATCAGCATGGCGCAGTCCTCGCGTTCAGGCGCAGGCGGGCAGGTTTGCCCGGCAGCGGCTGGAGGATGAATTTGCAGCCTTTTGCTGGACCCGCCGGCCACTTCGCGCCTCAGGGAGCGGGTCTAGTGCATATGTGGCCCGCGTCTTGCTCCCAATACTCTCTCCCGCTGGCGGGAGAGATGCCCCGAAAGGGGCCGTGAGGGTGGCGCGGCATCTCAAAACGTGAGAGCGTTCGCGGGGATAGACTCCCCCCTCACTGTCGCTGTCGCGACATCTCTCCCCTCCGGGGCGAGAAGATTGGGGGGCTATGCGGAGCGGTTCGCCGCAGTATGCGGGAGGTGAGGCAATGTCACGCACCCGCCGCACAGCCAGCCCACGGCCTCGCCTATAAAGGAGCGGGTCTGTTGCATCGGGGCGCGGCACCTTGCTCCCAATACTCTCTCCCGCTGGCGGGAGAGATGCCCCGAAAGGGGCAGTGAGGGTGGCGCGGCATCTCGTCTCGTGAGGGCGTTCGCGGTGATAGGCTCCCCTCTCACTGTCGCTTTCGCGACATCTCTCCCCTCCGGGGCGAGAAGATTGGGGGGCTATGCGGCGCGGTCGTTTGCTGTGGCGCGGCACCAAGCGAGAGGCAGCCTCGCGCCCTCGCCTCACCGCCGGACCTGTCGCTCTCACCGCGCACTCATGGCGTTCAGCCATTCGTCGATCCATTTCTGGCGGTTTTCGGCGACGATGTCGGGGGGAAATTGCAGGGTCTTTTGCGGCTTCACTGCGTTTTCGAAAGCGGCGGGCAGCGGGTCGCTGGTCGCGGCTGCCGGCATCATCCAGTTATGGGTCGGGATCGCGTCCTGGAAGCCGGGGGTGAGGATGAATTCGAGGAAGGACCTTGCAAGGTCCGGATCATCGGCCATCGTCGTCATGCCGGCGACCTCGATCTGGATGTAGAGCCCGTCCTTGAAATCGATCGCCTTGTAGCGGTCGCTCCCCTCCTCGATCTCGTGATAGGCCGGAGACGTGGTGTAGGACAGCACCATCGGCGCCTCGCCGCTGGTGAACAGGCCGTAAGCCTCCGACCAGCCCGGCGCGACCGTCAGGATCCGGTCGGAGAGTTTTTCCCATTGGGCGGCAGCGTCATCGCCATAGACCGATTTCATCCACAACAGCATTCCGAGGCCCGGCGTCGAGGTGCGCGGGTCCTCGATCACCAGTTTCTGGTCGGCGGGGCCGTTCACCAATTCGTCGAGCGTTGTCGGCGGGTTGTCGATGCTTTGGGTGTCATAAACAATGTCGAACCAGCCGTAATCGAAGGGCACGAAGATATCGTCGGAAAAGCCGCCGGGGATATCAGCGGCCTCAGTCGAGACGCCGGATTGCGCGAAAAAGCCGGTTTCCTTCGCCTCGTGGATGAGGTTGTTGTCGAGACCGAGAACGATATCGGCGGGGCTCGACTGGCCCTCGAGCTTCAGCCGGTTGAGGAGCGCAACGCCGTCCTCGACGCTGACGAATTTCAGCGTGCAATCACAGGTCTTCTCGAAGGCGTCCTTCACCACCGGCCCCGGGCCCCATTCGGCATCGAAGCTTTCATAGGTATAGACGGTGAGAACCTTGTTCTCCTCGGCGCCCGCCGGCAGCGCCGGAAGGGCCGCAAGCGCGAGAATGGCGATGGTCGTGCGATAGGTCATGACGCCTCCTTGTGTTCGGTAACTGAGGGGAAAACGGCGTCCTGCGCGTCTAATCCCTCCGCCGGTGCTAGCCGGATCAGGTTCTTCGGGTTGGCTCAAAGCCTCTCAGCGAAAATCGCACCCCGTTAGAGCTGACCAAACACCTATCGCGGCGCACCCGGCATTTCAAGTGGCGCACGATTTGAAAAATCGGCTCACAAGCATTAGGTAAAAGGCTTGTCCGGCGTGCCGGACGAAAAGTCGGTCGTCATGCGAAGTAAAGCGTGTCGGCTCATCCTTCAGGGGCGAAAGCACTCTGGAAAACCGAAAACGGCGCGGCCGATCTCGGCCAGCGTGCAGTGTTTCAAGGAAGGAGCACACGAGATGACAGAAGCAAAAGCGGGCGATACCGTTCGTATTCACTACACCGGAACCCTCAATGACGGTTCGACCTTCGACAGTTCCGAAGGCCGCCAGCCGCTGGAATTCACCGTGGGCGCGGGCCAGATCATTCCCGGCCTCGATCGCGAGATCGCCGGCATGAATGTTGGCGACAGCCGCGACGTGAAGGTCGATTCCAGCGAAGCCTATGGCCCCCATGACCCGCAGAAGGTGCAGGTCGTGCCGCGCTCCGCCATGCCGCAGGAAGTGGAAGTTGCCCCCGGCATGCAGCTTCAGGCGCGCACGCCCGATGGCCAGACCGTACCGCTGATCGTGACCAAGGTCGAGGAACAGGAAGTCACCGTCGACGCCAATCATCCGCTCGCGGGCCAGGATTTGAATTTTGCCGTCGAACTGGTCGAGATCGTGAAGGCCGCCTGATCAGGGCCTGTCGCGCCGTTTTCGAACTATGTGAAAATATTGCGGCGCGAAGGTGGCACATTGCCATGATTTTGCCATTCTTTGGCTGAATGGCTTTGCTAATAATGGGCTGGTACGCAAATGTGTGTGTCAGCCCTTTTTGATGAGCCATCCCCATGCCGGATTCCCGGAACGTCTATTTTATCGATCGAAAATATTCTTCTTCAGCGATGGAACCGAAACGGGCCTGCCTCGTTTGTGACTCGTCCGCGCCCGTCTGGCGACGGGCGTTCGCGCAACCGCGCCTGCGCGCTTCCGGCGGGCGAAGGGAATGAGTATGCTGCTCTGCACCATTTCATTTTATCTATCCATTTAAAGCCAACGGGATTTACGCATGAAGAGACGAACCTTTCTGGCCCAGACCGCGGTCGGCGTGCTCGCTCTTTCGGGGGTGGGCGGCAAGGCCTTCGCGCAGCAGGCGGTCGAGCCGGGAAAGATGCCGGAAGCCAATGCAACGGTCGAGGCGTCAGCGCCGCCTCCTGACGCGTTCAATTTCGACACGCTTACCGAACAGATGAAGGCCAAGGCCGGGGAGGCTTACGAGGAACCCTCCCAGGAGGTCCCCGAACCGTTCCGGGACCTTCAATATGATGATTACCGCGCTATCCGCTACGATCCCAACAAGGCGATCTGGCGCGACCAGTCCGATTTTCAGCTTCAGGCCTTCGCGCTCGGCTGGCTGTTCAAGACGCCGGTTGATATCTACGAGGTCGCCGACGGCGTTGCGCAGAAACTCGAGTTTACGGGCGATGACTTCATCTACCGCGCGCCGCTCGACGTCGAGCAGTTTCATGGCGTCAAGCTGCCGGGGGTCGCGGGCTTCCGGATCAACTATCCGCTGAACCGCCCGGAAGTTTCCGACGAGCTGATCTCGTTCCTGGGTTCGTCCTATTTCCGCGCGCTCGGCCAGAACAATCTCTATGGCCTTTCAGCGCGCGGCCTTGCGATCAACACCGCGACCAGCCAGGGCGAGGAGTTTCCACGCTTTTCCGCCTTCTACATCATGCGGCCGGGCACGGAGAAGGACAAGATCACCGTTTTCGCCGCACTTGAGGGGCCGAGCGTCACCGGCGCCTACCGTTTCGTGATCACGCCGGGCAAGAACACGCGCATGGATGTCACCGCGCGGCTGTTTTTCCGGAACGATATCGAGCGTCTCGGCGTTGCCCCTATGACTTCCATGTTCCTGTTCGGTCCCGCCAACCATCATGCCTTTGATGATTATCGGGAGCGGGTCCACGACAGCGAGGGTCTCAAGATCGTGCGCGCCGACGGCACGGAGCTTTGGCGCAATCTGCAGAATGCCAAGACGCTCGCCAATTCGTTCTTCGGCGAGACCAATCCACGGGCGTTCGGCCTCTACCAGCGCCATCGCGCGTTCGAGGATTATCAGGACGCCGAGGCCCATTACGAGCGGAGGCCTTCGCTTCTGGTGGAGCCGGCCGGAAACTGGGGCAAGGGCACGATTTCGCTGGTCGAGATCCCGACCGACAAGGAAGTCAACGACAATATCGTTTGCTTCTGGCAGCCGGAAGCGCCCGCCAAGAAAGGCGGATCGGCCGAGTTCGGCTACCGGCTGACCTGGGGCGCGATCGAGGAAGACCAGGCCCGGCTCGCCCGCGTCATCGATATCCGCAGCGGCGAGGGCGGCGTGTCCGGTGTGGCCAATGACAATGACGACGTGCGCAAGCTCGTCGTTGATTTCGCCGGCGGCCCGCTGGATGACATGGCGCCCGGCTCGGAACTGCAGGAGCGCCTGCACATTACCAATGGCGAGGTCGTGCATTCCACGGTCTCGGCGATCAGAGGCCAGGGCGTCTGGCGTCTGGCAATCGATATCAAGCCCGCCGGCGACGCGCCGGTGGAAATTGTCGGGGCGCTGACGGACGGGAGCCGCGACGTGAGTGAAATCTGGTTATATCAGTGGAGAAAAGGCGATGACCAACCAAATTGACGGGTCGGATCAGAACATGGAATTCAGCCGGTTTCTTCCGGCGTCCGCGCCGCTTCCCATGCCCGAGCAGCTTCTGGAGCGCCCGCGCCGCCGCGGCGTTATCGCAACGATACTCTCGCCGGTTCTCGTGTGGCAGCGTCCGCGCTCGGCACGGCTCTAGAAACCGGAAGGTAACTTTTCCGGACGGCCCCCCGTTTTCAACGGTGAGGCCCGCAAGGACCAAAGGGATAACCGATGCTGGCCTTCAGACGGACCTTTTCGATCGTATTCGCCGCAATCATCGCGATTGCGGCGTCTCGCATCGCGATGGACGTTTTCTTCGCCGACGGCGCCGACTGGGTCGACTTCGTGCGGATCGCGCTGTGCGCTGCGACCGCCGCTTGGATCGCCTGGGGCGCTGCACTCGGCATTGGCGGCCTTATCGGCCGCAGGTTCAAGACGCCGCCGCGGGCCTCGCTTGCCGAAAGCGGCCAGGCGGCAAAGACGGCCATCCTGATTCCGGTCTACAATGAAGACCCGCGCGCGACGTTTTCGTCGGCCGCCGCCATGGCGCATTCGCTGGCGCAAACGCCCTATGCCGGGCTTTTCGACATCGCCATCCTCTCCGACAGCCGCGATCCCGAGGTGATTGCGCAGGAGGAGGCGTGGTTCCTCACCCTTCACGCCGACATGCCGCGCGGGATCGACGCATATTATCGCCGCCGCACCGACAATAGCGGCAAGAAAGCCGGCAATATCGGCGATTTCGTCCGCCGTCACGGCGCGCGCTACACCTATATGCTGATCCTCGACGCCGACAGCCTGATGGAAGGCGAGACGATCGTGGAAATGCTGCGCCGTATGGAGGCCGAGCCGCGGCTTGGCCTGTTGCAGACGCTGCCGAAGATCATCGCGTCGAAGACCTGGTTCGCCCGCGCCCTGCAGTTTTCCGCCGGCCTGTTCTCGCCGATGTTCACCCGCGGCCTTGCCCGTATCCAGGGTGAGGAAGGCCCGTTCTGGGGCCACAACGCCATGGTGCGCACCAATGCCTTTGCCGAAAGCTGCGGCCTGCCGGCGCTTTCCGGCGCGCCGCCCTTCGGCGGACATATCCTGAGCCACGACTATGTCGAGGCGGCGCTCCTCAGGCGTCAGGGCTGGATCGTGCGGGTCGACCCCGATCTCGAAGGCTCCTACGAGGAAGGGCCACAGAACGCGATCGACTATGCCAAGCGCGACCGCCGCTGGTGCCAGGGCAATCTTCAGCATATCCGTCTTGTAACCGCACCCGGCCTGCATGGGTGGAACCGCTTCACCTTTCTGCAGGGCGTGATGGCCTATATCAGCTCGCCGCTGTGGATGGCGTTCATTGTCGCCTCGATCGTCGCCCCGCTGTTTGCGCCCGCGATCGACTATTTTCCGAGCCCCTACCTTCCGGCGATCTTTCCGCGCGCGGAAACCGCGCTCGCGGTGACGCTGCTGGTCGGCGTCGGCGGGCTGCTGATCGGGCCGAAACTGCTGATCGCGCTGCGCGCCGGCGTCTCCGGCGAAGCGCGCCGTTTCGGCGGGTTTTTCCGGGTGTTCCTGTCCACGCTCGCGGAGATCATATGGTCGTCGCTGCTCGCGCCGATCACGCTGATGTATCAGAGCCGCTCGGTGATGCAGGTGATCTTCGGCATGGATGGCGGCTGGCCGTCCTCCGACCGCGAGGGCCAAACGCTGAAATTCGGCGAGGCCTTCCGGGCAAGCTGGTGGATCGTGCTGACCGGCATTCTGACGCTCGTCGGCTCCTGGACGCTCGCGCCGGACCTGTTCTGGTGGCTGACGCCGATTGCCGGCCCGCAGATCATCGCCCCGCTGCTGATCGCCGTCAGTTCATCGCCGACAAGCGGTCGGTTCGCCTATCGCTGCCAGCTGTTCCGCACGCCCGAGGAACTGGCGCGCCCGGCCATCGTCCAGGAACGCGACCGCGTTCTTGCGCGTTGGAAGGAGAGACCCGCTGTTGACCGGGAGACCGCCGCGCCGAGGACGGATGCAATCGAGCCCGCCTATTCGGCCGCGCAGGGATAACGCCTTTGGACGCAAACAGAAGCAATGCCGCCGCCCCGGCGGCGCCGGTGAAAAGCAAGCGCGATCCGCGCCTCGATGTTCTGCGCGGTCTGGCGCTGATCATCATCTTCATCGACCATGTGCCGGAGAACCTCTATTCGTTCTACACGATGAGGATGTATGGCTTCTCCGATGCGGCGGAAGCCTTCGTGCTGATCTCGGGCATTTCTGCCGGCCTTGCCTATAGCGGCCGGTTCGTGGCCGGTTCGCTGATGGAGACGGCCAAACGCATCTGGCGGCGGGCGGGCACGATCTATGGCGCGCATCTGTTTTCCACGCTTGTCGTGCTGGCGCTTGCAACGCCGCTTCTGGTGCGCTTCGGCATGGAGGAATTCGCCGAGCTGAACGGGCTGTCATGGCTGTGGGAACAGCCGCTCGGCACGGTCGCAGGCTCCGCCCTGCTCACCTACCAGGTCAGCTATTTCAACATCCTGCCGCTTTATATCGTGCTGTTTGCGGCCCTGCCGGCGCTGCTATTGCTTGGCAAGCGCAGTATCAGACTGATGCTGTCGGTCTCGTTCGCGGTCTGGCTTGTTGCGCGCTATTTCGAGATCCGACTGCCGGCCTATCCGGCCGACTGGGCCTGGTTCTTCAACCCGTTTTGCTGGCAATTGCTGTTTGCGATCGGCCTTGCGGTCGGCATCGCCAACCGGCGCGGCAAGGCGCTGGTCGGGTTTCACCCTGCGCTTTACGCCGCCTCGGTCGCTTTCGTGGTCTATTCGGTGTGGTGGCGGCTGATCGGGGAGTATAATTTCCCCTTCCCCGCCTTCATGCCGGACTTCATCGCCGATACCAGCAAGGAATGGCTCAGCCTGCCGCGCATCGCCCACATTCTGGCGCTCGCCTATATCGTGGTCTACATGCCGGGGCTCAAGCGTTTCCTGTCGCTGCCGATCTTCGAGCCGATCAATGTCATGGGCCGGGCGAGCCTTGCCACCTTCGTCACCGGCTCACTGACCGCCTTCGCGTTTCAGATCCTGCGCGAAATGACCGGAATCACGCTCCTGGGAGATAGTATGTTGCTGCTGGCGGGCATCGCGATCCAGTATTTCGCCGCCCGCACCGCACTTGCCCGCGCCGGCAAGGCCAAGGCGGCTGTGATACCGCCCGCGATCACGCCACCGCCGGAGGCCGCCATCAAGCGGTCAGGCTGATTCCGCAGCCTGCGCCGGCGCGCCAAGGAGCATGGGCCGCAGCGCAAGCGCCGCGACAAGGCCGATCAGACAGACGACGGCCGCAAACATGAACAGCATGGTGAATGTATCGCCGTAGCCGCCGATCGCCAGCGCGCGGGCGGGCTCCGGCAGCGCGGCAATGGCGGTCGGCGAGAGCTCGGTAAGCGGTCCGACGCCCGGAATAGGCGCGGAACGGCCAAGGCCATGGGCCAGAATTGCGCCGTAGATGGAAATGCCGGCCGACGCGCCCACCATGCGCGACAGCGTCACCGTGCCGGTGGCCGCCCCGACATCGCCGCCGCGCGCGGCGTTTTGCACGCCAAGCACCGGCACCTGCTGCCCGAAGCCGATGCCGAGCCCGTGCAGGCCGAGGATCGCCGCCGTGAGCGCCAGCGGGGCGGAAACGGCAAACAGCGAAAGCGTCACAAAGGCCAGCGTCGAGAGCGACAGGCCGAGAATCGCCAGCGGCCGGTATCGTCCGGTGATCGACATCAGCCGCCCGCCGGTGAGCGCGCCGACAGCCAGGCCAATGGTGACCGGAATGAAGAACAGGCCCGCCGCCGTGGGCGATAGCCCGTGAACGGTCTGCAGGAACAGGGCGAGATAATTGACCATGCCGATGGCGATGCTGCCGCTGGCAATCGAGATGATCAGAAGCAGGACGACGGTCCGGTTTGAAAACAGCGAAAGCGGGATCATCGGCTCGGGCGCGCGCCGCTCCACCATCACCCACAGGCCGGTGAGCACGGCGACCGCGGCCACCACGCCAAAACTTGCCGGCGACAGCATCGAGCCGAAGATCTCGCCGGAATCGCACCACAGCACGATCCCCGTCACCATCAGCGCCAGAAGCAGCGCGCCAAGGAAATCGATCTTCGGCTTGCGCCCGGTCTTGCGGTTGGGGAGCAGAATATGGAGGCCCGCAAGCACGACGAGCCCGACCGGCAGGTTGACCAGAAAGATCGAGCGCCAGCCGAAGGCGGCCGTCATCGTGCCGCCGAGGATCGGGCCGAGCGCGCCAGACGTCATCAGCACAAGGCTGGCATAGCTCTGGTACTTGGCCCGTTCGCGCGCGGGAAACAGGTCGGCGTTGAGCGAGAAGATCGACACCATCAGCCCGCCGCCGCCGAAACCCTGGAGAACGCGCGCGGCGATCAGCGTGTTCATAGAGACTGCAAGCCCGCAGGTCAGCGATCCGACCAGAAAGATCACGATCGCCGCCATCAGCACATATTTTCGCCCGATAAGATCGCCAAGCTTGCCGTAGATCGGCATCACCGCGCAGGAGGCCAGCAGATAGGCGGAGGCGACCCAGCCGAAGCGCTCGACGGCGCCGAACTCGCCGACGATCGTCGGCAGCGCGGTGGAGACGATCTGGTTGTCGAGCGTTGCCAGGAACATCGACATCAGCAGGAACAGGAAGGCGATGACCCGACGACGCGGATGCTCGACCAGCGAGACGAACTGGCTCTGTTGGTCCATGGGCGGGGCAGTCTCGGTGGAACGCATGGACGATAAATGTGCTGAAAGCAAGTATTTGTCAACAGCATGGATATGCACTATGCATGTTTCAAAATTTCCGATGATCTGATAGACAGAGAGCATGGACGAAAAGCGCGATACGACACCCCCCGACCTGGCCGACGCCATGGACCGGATTTCCGACGCCATGACGCAGCAGCGGCTGATGATGCGGCGCCGCATCATCGGGCGGATCGCGATCGCCAATGTCGCGCCGGCGCTGGAGATCACCCATCTCGATGTGCTCGACGTGGTCTATCGCGCCGGCGAAGACGACCGTGCGACGATCGGCTCGGTTGCCGAAGGCATGCGCATCGATCCCTCGCGCGCCAGCCGCATCGTCGCCGAACTCGTTTCCCAGAATGTGCTGGAACGCCGGGTGTGCCAGAACGATGCCCGCCGTTCGATCCTGGTGATCACGGCGAAGGGCAAGGTGCTTCTCAACGAGGTTCACGCGGTCAAGCGGCGGCTTCTGGAAGGCGTCACCGAAAACTGGTCGGCCGAGGACCTGGATGCGTTCTCCAGGCTCTATCAGCGCTTCGTCAACGGCCTCGAGGACTACGCCCGCGCACACGCCGCCGGCGAAGCCCCCGAGATCGCGCCCAAGGCCCGTTCGGCGGGCTGAGCAGAACGGACCGGGCGGGGATCGACAGGCGAACGCGTCCGGGCGTGCGTGCCACCCTTCCCTTTGCGCCCGATCCGCTCTATTGCGTAGGCGATGAACGAGACCTTCACGATATTGCTGGGCGGCGCGCTTTCGGTTGATGACCGGGTGCTGGCGCTTGTGGCCGAAAGCCGGGTGATCGCCGCCGATGGCGGCATGCGCCATGCCGAGGCGTTGGGCGTGAGACCGGAAGTCTGGGTCGGGGATTTCGATTCCACCGATGCCGAGCTTGTGGCCCGCTTTCCCGAAATCACGCGCAAGAGCTTTCCGCCCGCCAAGAACCTGACCGATGGCGCGCTTGCCGTTGAAGAGGCGCTGGAGCGGGGCGCGGCGCGGATCGTGATGGCCGGCGCGCTGCAGGGCGAGCGCACCGATCACGGGCTGATGAACCTTCTGCTCGCCGTCCGGCTGGCTGGCGACGGCATCGACATCGTGCTGACCTCCGGCGAGGAGGAGGCCCATCCCCTGCTTGCCGGCGAGACGGTGGTGGAGATGCCCGAGGGCTCGCTGTTTTCCGTGCTCGGCGTCTCAGACCTTGCCGGCCTTTCGATCGACAACGCCGTCTATCCGCTGGCTGATTTCGCCCTGCCCTTTGGTGCTGCGCGCGGCGTGTCGAACAAGGCGAAGGGCGGGCCGGTGCGCTTCGGCTTGAAAAACGGTTCGGGGATCATCATTCTCCGACCGCATGATTTTTCGGGAGTATGAGGCGTTATGCCGCCGATTTTGAAACTGGACGATATCCATTTGAGCTTCGGCGGAACGCCGCTGCTTGCCGGCGCGGGCCTGCAGGTCGAGCCGGGCGACCGGATCTGCCTTGTCGGGCGCAACGGATCGGGCAAGTCGACGCTTCTGAAGATCGCCGCCGGTCTGGTCGAGGCGCAGTCCGGGGAAATCTTCCGCCAGCCCTCGGCCACCATCCGCTATCTAGAGCAGGCGCCGGATTTTTCCGGCTATGCCACCGTGGAAGCCTATGTTGCCGCCGGCCTTGCGCCGGGCGACGAGCATTACCGCGCCGACTACATGATGGAGCATCTCGGCATTTCGCCATCGGCGGATCCGAAAAAACTTTCCGGCGGCGAGGCGCGGCGGGCGGCCCTTGCCCGGGTACTGGCGCCCGAACCCGATATCCTGCTGCTCGACGAGCCGACCAACCATCTCGACCTCACCACCATCGAATGGCTGGAAGAGGAGCTTGCCGGCACCCGTTCGGCGATGGTGCTGATCTCGCATGACCGGCGCTTTCTCGAAAACGTCTCGACCGCCACCGTCTGGCTCGACCGCGGCATCGCCCGGCGGATGGACCGGGGCTTTGCGCATTTCGAGGAATGGCGCGACAAGGTGCTGGAGGAGGAAGAGGCCGAGCAGCACAAGCTGGCGCGCCAGATCGTGCGCGAGGAACACTGGCTGCGCTACGGCGTGACCGCCAGACGCAAGCGCAATATGCGCCGCCTTGGAGAACTGCATGACATGCGCGCCCGCCACCGCGGGCATCAGGGGCCGCAGGGGACGGTCAACGCCACGGTCAGCGATGTGCGCGAAAGCGGCAAGCTGGTGATCGAGGCGGAGAACATCACCAAATCCTTCGGTGACCGCGCGATCGTGAAGCCGTTCTCGCTGCGCGTCTCGCGCGGCGACCGCATCGGTCTCGTCGGCCCGAACGGGGCTGGCAAGACCACGCTTTTGAAGATGCTGACCGGCCAGCTTGCGCCCGACAGCGGCTGGGTCCGCCTCGGCGTCAATCTCGAAATCGCCGTCATCGACCAGAAACGCGAGGAGCTCGACCCCGACGACACGCTGGCGCATTACCTCACCGACGGGCGCGGCGACACGCTGCTGGTCAATGGCGAGCAGCGCCATGTCGCGGGCTACATGAAGGACTTCCTGTTCCAGCCCGAACAGGCGCGCACGCCGATCCGCAATCTGTCGGGTGGCGAGCGGGCGCGGCTGATGCTGGCGCGCATCCTGGCGAAACCGTCCAACCTGCTGATCCTCGACGAGCCGACCAACGATCTCGACATCGAGACGCTGGATCTGCTGCAGGAGATCGTCGCCGGTTTTGCCGGCAGCGTCATTCTCGTTTCCCATGACCGCGACTTCCTCGACCGCACCGTCACCTCGACGATCGCGCCGGCCAATCCGCTGTCGCCGGATGGCGAATGGCTGGAATATGCCGGCGGCTATTCCGACATGATGGCGCAGCGCAAGGGCGCGGCCGTCGAAGCGAAGGCCCAGGAAAAGAAGGAAAAGCAGGCCGCCCGGGAAAAGGCAGCGCCCGAGCCCGCCAAGGCAAAAGGAAAACTTTCCTACAAGCAGAAATTCGCGCTGGAAAACCTGCCGAAGGAAATGGCGAAGATCGAGGCGGATATTGCCAAGCTTGAGGAGCGCATGGCCGATCCGCAATTCTTTGCACGCGACCCCGACGGCTTCTCCAAGGCCGCGAAAGTGCTGGAACGCGAACGCGCGACGCTCGCCGCCAAGGAAGAGGAATGGCTGGAGCTGGAAATGCTGCGCGAGGAACTGGAAGGCTGATGGCGCTCGCCTATTTCGCCTACGGCTCCAACATGCTGACCGAGCGGCTGACGCGGCGCTGCCCGTCGGCAAGGCCGGTCGGTCCGGCGGTGCTGGAGAACCATGCGCTCGCCTTTTCCAAGATCGGCAATGAGGGATCCGGCAAGGCGACGATCGTGGAGCGGGCGGGCGAGGCGGTGTTCGGCGTGGTGTTCACGCTCGACGTGGCAGAGCGCGATCTGCTTGATGCGTTCGAGGGCAAAGGCAAGGGGTATGACCGCATCGATGACTGCGCGGTGCGCCTCCTGAAGGACGAAGCGACGGTCTCAGCCTGCACCTACAAGGCCCCGCCCGCTTTTCGCGATCCGACGTTGCTGCCCTTCGACTGGTATCATGCGCTGGTGGTTGCCGGCGCGCGCCAGCACGGTCTGCCGGCGGATTATGTCGACCAGCTCGCCGCCGCCCCTTGCCGCGCCGATCCCGACCGTTCGCGTCCGTCCGGTGTGGAGGCGAGAGAGGTTCTGGCCAGCGCGGGCTTTGATGGCGACGGGGCTTTTGCTGGCTATCGACCTTGAAAGGCGATATGGGGGCAGCATAGATAATGCCGGTCGGCCCGACGGGAAAGAAACAGGCGATGGATCAGAAACCGCATCACAGGACGCAAAGCTGGATCGGCACGGCAGCCGCCGCCCGCGCGCCGCTGATCCCCTCCGTCACGGCCGCGCGCTGGCTTCTGCTCGGCGTGGCGCTCGCGGCGATCTATTTCTTTCACGGCTTCCTGGTGCCGGTGCTGGCGGCACTGATCATCGCCTTTGCCTCGCAGCCGGTCTATCGCAAGCTTGACCGCCGGCTTGGCGGGCGGCGCAAGATTTCCGCCGCGATCGCAATTTTCCTGATCCTTTTGTTCCTGATCCTTCCGATCGTCTTCGCGGTGATCTACATGTCGCGCGAGCTCGAGGCCTGGATCACCTGGGCCGCGGAGGCAAACCGCGTCGGCGCGCCGGTGCCCGACTGGATTTACAACCTGCCCGCCATCGGCGCATGGGTTGCGGCGAAGTGGCAGGAATATCTCGGCCAGCCCGGCGATATCGGGCAACTGATCCAGGCCGTCAGCGGCGAGAATATCGGCAGCATCTATCGCACCGCCCTGTTCGTCGGCGGCCGGGTGTTCGGTCTGGCGCTGGCGGCGCTGTTCATGCTGATCGCGCTGTTCTTCCTCTACAAGGACGGCGACAAGTTCGCAGCCCAACTCGACATGATCGGCGAGCGGCTGTTTCCCGATCGCTGGTACCGGATTTCGCGCGTGGTGCCGGCGACCATCTCCTCGACCGTCACCGGCATGACGCTGATCGCCATGGGCGAGGGCATCGTGCTTGGCACGGCCTACTATCTGGCCGGCGTGCCGAATTTCGTGTCCTTCGGCCTGCTGACGGCGGTGATGGCGATGGTGCCGGGCGGCGCGCCGCTGACCTTCACGCTGATCTCGGCCTATCTGGTGGCGCGCGGCACGCCGATCCACGGCATCGCGCTGTTCGCCTGGGGCACGATCGAGCTGTTCATCGTCGACAAGACGCTGCGGCCGCGCCTTGTCGGCGGGCCGATCAAGCTGCCCTTCCTGCCGACCTTTTTCGGCCTTGTCGGCGGGGTCAAGACCATGGGGCTGATCGGGCTGTTCGTCGGCCCGGTGCTGATGGCGCTGATCGTCGCGATCTGGCGCGAATGGGTGCTGGAGGCAAACCTCGCCGCCGCCGAAAAGCCGGCAGAAGCCGAGCCCCCGCCTTCGCAAGGCCCAACCGCAATTAGCCAGGACTGACCCGACATCGCCTGAACCCGCCTCCCGGAGACGATTGCGACGGCGAAAGATGCTTTACGTACATCATTTTTCCCGCTAGGCTCATCAGGGAAAGGGCAGCCGTCGCCACAAGAGCGAAGCCGCGCCCGTTTTGCGCCGCTCGGGAAGGCGGCGCGGAGGACCATCTTCCGGCGCGGCGCGCCGGAGAGAAATGAGCGCTTCAAGACCGGCGCCTGGGGAGGATCATGATTGAGAAAGCGGGCGGAAACGCCGCTATTCTGCAGACCGAGGGGCTTAGAAAATCCTTCGGCCCGATCGAGGTGCTGCACGGCATCGATCTTTCCGTTCGCGCCGGCGAAATCCATGCCGTGATCGGCGAAAACGGCGCCGGCAAATCCACGCTGATGCGGCTTCTGGCCGGCAATCTGAAGCCTTCGGCCGGCTCCGTGAAGGTCGACGGCGCGCCGGTCAGTTTCGAAAACCCTGTCGAGGCGGAAGCCGCCGGCATCGTGCTGGTGCATCAGGAAATCCTGCTCGCGCCCGACCTTACCGTCGCCCAGAACATTTTCCTCGGCCGGGAGGTCCGCCGCGGCCTTGCCGTCAACGACCGGGTGATGAACGCCGAAGCCCACAAGGCGCTGCTCGAACTCGGCGCCGATATCGCGCCCGATACCCCCGTTTCCAGGCTCTCGATCGCCAAGCGCCAGCTCGTGCAGATCGCCCGCGTGCTGTTGACCCCGCACCGCGTGGTGATCTTCGACGAGCCGACCGCCTCGCTGACGCCGTTCGAGACCGAGGCGCTCTTGAAGGTCATCCGCGCGATCCGAGACCGCGGCGTCGCCGTGCTGTTCATCTCCCACCGCCTCAACGAGGTGAAGGCGATCGCCGACACGGTGACCGTTCTGCGCGATGGCCAGCTGATCGCCAGCCGCGACGCCGATACGCTCGAGCCTGCCGACATGGCCCGGCTGATGGTCGGCCGCGACGTCTCCAAGCTCTATCCCGACCGCGCCCATGACGGCGCAGGCCTGCCGGTGCTGGAGGTCGAGGACTTTACCGTGCCGGGCTATGCCCAACGCTGTTCCTTCACGCTGAATAAGGGCGAAATCCTCGGTTTCGCCGGCCTGATCGGCGCCGGACGCACGGAACTGATGGAAGGGTTGCTGGGGCTCAAACCCGGCAAGGGCGCGGTTCGGCTGAATGGCCGGACGGTCAACTTCAATGCCCCGATCGCGGCCCTTCGCTCCGGCATCGTCTATCTTTCCGAGGACCGCAAGGGCAAGGGGCTGCTCCTGACCAAGGACCTTCGAACCAACCTCACGCTTTCCGCTCTCGAGCGGTTCACGAAGAACCTGCAGGTCGACCGCAAGGCCGAGTACAAGGCGCTTGACGAAGCGATCCGCGACTTCGATATCCGCACCGGTTCGAAGGAACTTGCCGCCGGCGAACTGTCGGGCGGCAACCAGCAGAAACTGCTGCTCGCCAAGATGATGCTGCTCGAACCCGAGATCGTGATCATCGACGAGCCGACGCGCGGCATCGACATCGGCAACAAGGAACAGATCTACAAATTCATCGCCGACCTCGCTCAAAACGGGCACTCGATCATCGTGGTTTCCTCGGAAATGCCGGAACTGATCGGCCTTTGCGACCGGATCGTGGTGATGCGTTCGGGCGAGATCGCCGGCGAGGTGACGGGAGAGGACATGAACGAAAACGAGATCGTGGTGCTGGCGACCGGCGTTTCCGGCAAGCGGGAGATGGCGTCGTGAGCGGACAGGCTGAAACCAATTCCGGATTCATGAGCCGGCTCGACCTTCGGGTGATGGCGCCGTTCCTGGCGCTGGCGCTGCTTCTGGTGCTCGGCGCGTTTTCCAACCCGAACTTCCTGACGGTCACCAATCTTATGAACGTGGCGACGCGCTCGGCCTTCATCGCGATCATCGCGGTCGGCGCGACCTTCGTCATTTCCGCCGGCGGGCTCGATCTTTCGGTCGGCTCGATGGTCGCCTTCGTCGCCAGCCTGATGATCATGTTCATCAACACGGCGGTGATTTCCAACCCCTATCTGCTGATCGCCGCCGCTATGGTGCTCGCGATCCTGATCGGCATGGCCTGCGGGCTTTTGAACGGGGTGATCACCACTGTCGGGCGGGTCGAACCCTTCATCGTCACGCTCGGCACGATGGGGATATTCCGGGGGCTGACGACATGGCTGTCG
Organism: Martelella sp. FLE1502; assembly: GCF_053484255.1. Lineage (NCBI taxonomy): Bacteria > Pseudomonadati > Pseudomonadota > Alphaproteobacteria > Hyphomicrobiales > Aurantimonadaceae > Martelella > Martelella sp. FLE1502. The sequence continues at coordinate 44,395 of NZ_JBAKFQ010000015.1, read as the reverse complement.
CAGGGCGGCGCGATCACGCTGAAGGATTTCGACGTCCAGTCGGCCTATCGCCCCGCCTATTTCGGCACGGTGTTCGGCATTCCGGTTCCCGTGATCGCGATCGTGGTGACGGCGCTGATCGGGGCCTTCGTGCTTTACCGCACCCGCTTCGGCCGCCATGTGATCGCCGTCGGATCGAACGAGGAGGTGGCGCGTTATTCCGGCATCTCGGTGCGCAATATCCGGATCATGACCTATCTGATCCAGGGGCTCTGTGTTGCCGTCGCCGTCCTGTTCTACGTGCCGCGTCTCGGCTCGACCTCGGCGACCACCGGCATATTGTGGGAGCTGCAGGCGATCACCGCCGTGGTTGTCGGCGGAACCGCACTCAGGGGCGGCGTTGGCCGCATATGGGGCACGATCTGCGGCGCCTTCATTCTGGAGATCGTCGGCAACATCATGCTCTTGTCGAACTTCATTTCCGAATATCTGATCGCCGCCATCCAGGGCACGATCATCATCATCGCCATGCTGGTGCAGCGCTCGCTGTTCAACCGGCAAAAAAGTTAACGCACTTGCGGGTTTTACGGACCGCCCGCAGCCCGGACATTCCGGACTGAACCGGTCCGCCACTTGGGAGGAGTAAACATGAAACATATGGTATTGGGCGCGACCCTTATGGCGGCGACATCGCTTGTCGGCGTTACGCAAGCGCAGGCGCTGACGGTCGGCGTATCCATCCCGGCCGCCGACCATGGCTGGACAGCCGGCATTGTCTACCATGCCGAGCGCGTGGCCGAGGAGCTGATGGGCGAGTATGAAGATCTCGACATCATCGTCAAAACCTCGCCCGATCCGGCAAGCCAGGCAAACGCCGTGCAGGATCTGGCCGTGCAGGGCATCGACGCGCTGGTGATTCTGCCGACCGACCCGGATCCGCTGGTCAACGCCATCATGCAGGTCAAGAGCCAGGGCGCCTTCGTGACGCTGGTCGACCGCGCGCCGTCCAACAACGACAGCAATGTCCGCGACCTCTATGTCGCCGGCAACAATCCGGCACTCGGCGCCGTCGCCGGAGAATACATCGTCGAGACCACGCCGGACGCCGAAGTGGTCGTCATCCGCGGCCTGCCGATCCCGATCGACCAGCAACGCCAGGACGGTTTCGACGCGGCGCTCGAAGGCTCCAACGTCAAGGTGCTCGAAAAGCAGTTCGGCAACTGGAACCGCGACGACGCCTTCCGCGTGATGCAGGACTATCTGACCAAATATCCGAAGATCGACGTGGTCTGGGCGCAGGATGACGACATGGTCGTCGGCGTGCTGCAGGCGATCGAACAGTCCGGACGGGACGACGTTCAGTATGTCATCGGCGGCGCCGGGTCCAAGGACATGATCAAGAAGGTCATGGACGGCGACAGCATGATCCCGGTCGACGTGCTCTATCCGCCGGCGATGATCGGCACCGCCATGGAGCTGACGGTCGCGGGCCTGATGGATCAGGTGCCGGTGGCCGGCAGCTACATCCTCGACGCCACGCTGGTGACCGAGGACAATGCCGAGGACTACTACTTCCCGGATTCGCCGTATTGATCCGGTAGGCCGTCCCACTGGGGGCGGCATGACAGAATACCCCGGCGGAGCCTCCTGCCCTGCAAAAGCAGGGCCGCTTCGCCGGAAACCCGAGGTGCATGCCACCGACACGACGCGACCGCATAGAACGGAGGAAATATCATGAAGACGATCAAGGGACCGGCCATCTTTCTCGGTCAGTTCGCGGGCGACGAGGCCCCGTTCGACAGCTGGGACGCGATCACCAAATGGGCGGCCGATTGCGGCTATGAGGGCGTTCAGGTGCCGACCTGGGCCGGCCAGCTCATCGACCTGAAAAAGGCCGCCGAATCCAAGGACTATTGCGACGATTTCAAGGGCCAGGCCCGCGAGAACGGCGTCGAGGTGACCGAGCTTTCGACCCACCTCCAGGGCCAGCTGGTCGCCGTGCACCCGGCCTATGACGAGGCCTTTGACGGCTTTGCCGCACCCGAAGTGCGCGGCAACCCCAAAGCCCGGCAGGAATGGGCCGTCAACCAGGTGAAGATGGCGATCTCCGCCTCGAAGAATATGGGCATCAACGCCCACGCGACTTTTTCCGGCGCGCTCGCCTGGCCGTTTCTTTATCCCTGGCCGCAGCGCCCGGCAGGCCTGGTCGAGACCGCCTTTGCAGAACTTGCAAAGCGCTGGACGCCGATCCTGAACCACGCCGACGAGAACGGCGTCGACATCTGCTACGAGATCCATCCGGGCGAAGACCTGCATGACGGCGTGACCTTCGAGATGTTCCTCGACCACGTCAACAACCACCCGCGCGCCAACATGCTCTACGACCCGTCGCACTATGTGCTGCAGTGCCTCGACTATCTCGACAACATCGACATCTACAAGGACCGGATCAAGATGTTCCACGTCAAGGACGCGGAATTCAACCCGACCGGCCGGCAGGGCGTCTATGGCGGTTATCAGGGATGGGTCGATCGCGCCGGACGGTTCCGCTCGCTCGGCGACGGCCAGGTGGATTTCGGCGCAGTGTTCTCGAAGATGGCCGCCAATGATTTCGACGGCTGGGCCGTGGTCGAGTGGGAATGCTGCCTGAAACACCCGGAAGACGGCGCCCGCGAAGGCGCGGAATTCGTGCGTCACCACATCATCCGCGTGACCGAAAAGGCCTTCGACGACTTCGCCGGCGGCGGCACCGACGAGGCCGCCAACAAGCGGATGCTGGGGCTGTAAGGTTCGCTGGCGCAGGCGGTTCCCCCCTCACCCCAACCCTCTCCCCTGAGGGGCGAGGGGGCTTGCTGGTCGGGGTGACGGGCAGAGAACCAGCCACACGATCCCTTCTCCCCGCCGGGGAGAAGGTGGCGGCAGCCGGATGAGGGGCGCAGGCGCAACGAGGAAACGGAAAATGGCGGCTGTCGGAGGGCCGCAGACAAACACAACGGCTGCGTGGGCTGATAGCCTCCCCCCTCACCCCAACCCTCTCCCCTGAGGGGCGAGGGGGCTCGCTGATCGGGTTGAGGGGCAGAGAACCAGCCCCACGATCCCTTCTCCCCGCCGGGGAGAAGGTGGCGGCAGCCGGATGAGGGGCACCACCCCGGACAAAGACAATTCAGGAGAACACGACATGGCGATTGAAGGCAAAGACGAGAAATATTCGGGCCGCATCCGGCTTGGCATGGTGGGCGGCGGCTCGGGCGCGTTTATCGGCGGCGTGCACCGCATCGCGGCGCGGCTTGACGATCACTACACGCTGGTCGCGGGCGCGCTGTCGTCAACGCCGGAAAAGGCGCTGGCCTCCGGCAAGGAACTCGGTCTCGACCCCGAGCGCACCTACGGCTCCTATGAAGAAATGGCCGAGAAGGAAGCCGCGCGCGAGGACGGCATCGAGGCAGTCGCGATCGTCACCCCCAACCACATGCATTTCGGCCCGGCCAAGGCCTTCCTCGAAAAGGGCATCCACGTCATCTGCGACAAGCCGGTGACCTCCAATCTGGAAGACGCCAAGGCGCTGAAAGAGATCGCCGACAAGGCCAATGCGCTGTTCATCCTCACCCACAACTACACCGGCTATCCGATGATCCGCCAGGCCCGCGCCATGGTCGCAAAGGGCGATCTGGGCGATATCCGCCTGATCCACGCCGAATATCCGCAGGACTGGCTGACCGAGCCGGTTGAAAGGCAGGGGTCGAAACAGGCCGAATGGCGCACCGACCCGAAACGCTCGGGCGCAGGCGGCGCGCTGGGCGATATCGGCACCCACGCGCTGAACCTTGCACTGTTCGTCTCGGGTGCGACCGTCGAAAGCCTTGCCGCCGATCTCGACAGTTTCGTGGAAGGCCGACAGCTCGATGACAACGCCCATGTCATGCTGCGCTTCAAGGAGAAGAACGGCGTCAGGCCAAAGGGCATGCTGTGGGCCAGCCAGGTGGCGCCCGGCTTTGAAAACGGTTTGAAAATCCGCATCGCCGGCACCAAGGGCGGGCTCGAATGGGTGCAGGAACACCCGAATATCCTGTGGTTCACCCCGTTCGGCCAGCCGAAGCAGATGCTGACCCGCAACGGCGCCGGCGCCCTGCCGGAATCCACCCGCGTTTCCCGCATCCCCGCCGGCCACCCGGAAGGCTATCTCGAAGGCTTCGCCAACATCTATTCCGAGGCCGCGCTCGCCATCAAGGCATTCCGCGATGGCGGAGAAGCCCCCGACGTGATCTACCCGACGATCGAGGACGGCGTGATCGGTCTTGCCTTTGTCGAGGCCTGCGTCGAATCGGCGAAGAAGGACGGCGCCTGGGTGAAGCCGGACGTCTGACGCGCTTCGGTCCTGCATGCGCGCTCAACGGCGCCATGCAGGGTCGGGTGACGCAATTCGGCAACGTTGCGCGGATAACTTCTGTAACGTTACAGATTTGCCGCCGGCGTTCTGTACAAAGCGCTTTGGATTTTCTAGAGATCGGCCTCGAAAAAGCCGTTGCGCCCTGGCGTTGCGGCGGCGAGACGACTGAAACCGGGTGGCATCGTCCTCATCCGGTCGAGACGAAAGGATATCCAGCATGATCGATCCCAAGGCCCTGGCCGGACGCTTTCCGTCCGATTTCATGTTCGGCGTCGCGACGGCCTCCTACCAGATCGAAGGCGCTGCCCGCGAGGATGGCCGCAAACCATCGATCTGGGATGCGTTTTCCCACATGCCGGGCCGAACCTTCAACGGCGACAGCGGCGATATCGCCTGCGATCACTACCATCGCCTCGACGAGGACCTCGACCTGATCAAGTCGCTCGGCGTGGAGACCTACCGGTTTTCGATCGCCTGGCCGCGCATCATTCCCGATGGCCGCGGGCCGATCAACGAGGCCGGCCTCGATTTCTATGATCGCCTGATCGACGGCTGCAAGGAGCGCGGCATCAAGACCAATGCGACGCTCTATCACTGGGACCTGCCGCTGACGCTTGCCGGCGATGGCGGCTGGGCGGCGCGCTCCACGGCCTATGCCTTCCAGCGCTATGCGCAGACGGTGATGAAGCGGCTCGGCGACCGGCTCGACATGGTCGCGACCTTCAACGAACCCTGGTGCATCGTCTGGCTCAGCCATCTCTACGGCGTTCACGCGCCGGGCGAAAAGTCGATCGACGCCGCTCTTGCCGCGCTCCACACGATGAACCTCGCCCACGGCCTTGGCGTCGAGGCGATCCGCCAGGAAGCGCCGAACGTGCCGGTCGGCATCGTCTGCAATCACCAGGCGATCGAACCCGCCTCCGACAGCGCAGCCGATATGGCAGCGGTCGAACGGGCCTTCCAGTTCCACAATGCCTGCTTCTTCGATCCGATGCTGAAGGGCGAATACCCGGCCGATTTCATGGCCGCCTATGGCGACCGCATGCCGGAGATCGAGGACGGCGATCTCGCGACCATCAACCAGAAGCTCGACTGGTGGGGCCTCAATTATTACCGCCCCATGCGCATCGCCCATGACGGCAGCCCCGACGCGGCATTTCCGGCGGCAAGGGAGACCGCCCCGGTCAACAATGTCCTCACCGATATCGGCTGGGAAGTCTACGCCCCCTCGCTCGGCAAGCTGATCAAGCAGCTCTACGAGCGCTACGACCTGCCGGACATGTACATCACCGAGAACGGCGCCTGCTATAATATGGAGCCGGTCGACGGCGTGGTCGACGATGCCCCGCGCACCGAATATCTCTCCGAGCACATTGCGGTCTGCGCCGACCTCATCGACGCCGGCATTCCGCTGAAGGGTTACTACGCCTGGAGCCTGATGGACAATTTCGAATGGGCAGAGGGCTACCGCATGCGGTTCGGTCTGGTGCACGTGGATTACGACACGCAGGAACGCACCATTAAGGACTCCGGCAAGTGGTACAAGGCGCTTGCCGAAACCTTCGGCGAAAGCGAAGTGGCCTGATCAGCCGATCACCAGCCTGACGCCGGCGGCGGCCAGGATGCTCCAGACGATATAGAGCACCGCTGAACGCGATATGCGCCCGGCCAGCAGGCTGCCGCAGGCAACGCCCGCCAGCATGGCGGGCAGGACCCAGATGACCAGGATCAGCGTATCACCCCTTGCGTAGTAACCGGTGGCAACGAACCACGAGAATCGGCAGAGGCCGATCGACAGGATGAAGATGCTGATCGACGCCCGGAACCTGCGGTAATCCGGCAGACGGCGCGAGAGATAGACCGAATAGATCGGCCCGCCCGTGCCGAACAGGGCGGTGAAAATGCCGCCGAAAAATCCGGCCGGAATCGACCATGTCGCCGATACCGGGCCGAGCGAAGCGCGGTGAAGAAACGACCAACCGGAATAGGCGAGCAGGAAAAGCCCCAGCGTCAACTTCAGCGCGCGTTCGGGCGCATAGTGAAACACGACGAGCCCGCCGGCAACGCCGATCGCGCACCACGGGACGAGTTTCGCCAGTTCCCTGAAATCCGCCGACCGCCGGCCCCTGACGCCGACGAGACAGCCGGCGAGGATATCGAATATCTGCATCAGCGGAGAGGCGACCGTCAACGGCAGAAACAGCGCCAGCAGCGGCAGGGACGTAATCGTCGAGCCAAACCCGGTAAGCCCGTAAACCGCATAGCCGAGGAAGACGATCGGTGCGGCCGCGAAAAACGCCTCCGGGGGCATGGCTCAGCCCTTGCCGGACGTACCCGGCTCCGTGTCGAAGATCATAACGCAATCGACCACGCTCGGGCCATCCGGCCCTACAAGAACCGGATTGAGATCAAGCTCGGAAAGGTGATCGCCCATCCCCACCGCCCAGTGCGAGAGGTTCGCCAGCATATCGGCGATCTGTCCCCGGTCGACGGCGGGCTTGCCGCGAACGCCATCCAGCACCGCGCCCATGCGCAACTCGGCAAGCATGCTCAGCGCCTCCTCGCGGCAAAAGGGGGCCTTGCGGAAGGTGACGTCCTTCAGCACCTCAACCAGTACGCCGCCGAGCCCCGCCATGACGATAATGCCGAACACCGGATCACGGCTGACGCCGACGACCAGCTCGACATGGCCAGCCGACATTTCCTGCACCAGCACGCCGGAAAGCCGCGCATCCGGCATCCGGGTCTTTGCCCGGTCAATCAGCGTATCATAGCCCGCGCGGATATCGGCCTCGCTGTCGACGCCGAGCAAAATGCCCTCGATCTCGGTCTTGTGAAGGATATCGGGGGATTCGATCTTCAGCGCCACCGGCCCGCCATTGCCGCGCCAGAGCGCCACTGCCGCATCCGCGCTGTCTGCCAGCGCGACGTTTGCCATCGGCACGCCGGCCTGCCTCAGCCAGGCGGACGCCTCCACGGTCGGCTGCGCGCCGGAGACCGTGCCGCGCGGCAAAGCCATCGGCGTGACGGCACTATCACCGCCATGATCCTGATACATGCCGTAGTGCGCAAGGGCAGCGGCAGCCTCCACCGCGCGCTCGCCGGCGGTAAACATCGGAATGCCGAGCGCGCGCAGGCCGGTCACCGCCGCTTCCGGGGCCGCGACCCAGCAGACCAGGAAAGGCTTTGTCGTGCGATCGCGGATTTCGGCGAAGATTTGCAGCAGTTTGTCGACATGGGCGGTCATCAACTGAAGCCAGACGATGGCGACATCGATATCCGGGTCCCCCAGCAGACCGATAACGGATTCGCTCAAGAGCTCCGGGCGGGCGACGAACTGGCCGGTGACGTCGACCGGATTGCCGGCCGCCCCGAAGGCCGGCATGACGGCGGCAAGTTTCGCCTGGGTCTCGGGCCCGAGTTCGGGCACTTCCAGCCCCACCTCCTCGGCGCGGTCCGCCATCATCACGCCCGCGCCGCCGGACTGGGTGGCGATGCCGAGGCCGTTGCCTTTCGCCCGGCGCGGCTGGCAGAACGCCTCCATCATGTCCAGCATTTGCTCTTCATTGCGGGCGCGCAGCACGCCATACTGACGGACCACGGCGTCGAACACCGCGTCCGAGACGGCGAGCGCCCCGGTATGGGAGGCGGCGGCCCGTGCGCCGGAGCCCATGCGGCCGACCTTGGTGAGGATCAGCGGCTTGCCGAGCGCGCGGCACTTCTTCGCAAGCCGGACCAGCGCCTCGCCATCGCGCACGCCTTCCAGATAACCCGCCGCCACAGTGATGCGCGGGTCCTCGACCACGACTGACATCAACTCGGCGAAATCGAGATCGGCCTGGTTGCCGGTGTTGACGAAATAACCGAGCCCGAGACCGCGCCGGCGCACGAGGGCGGCGAGAGCCGTGCCAAACGCGCCGGACTGGGTGACGAAGGCGATCGGCCCCGCGCCGGTGTCGCCATCAGCATACTGACTGAAGGTGGCATAGACATTCTCGAACGCGTTGATGAAGCCAAGGCAGTTCGGCCCGAGCAAAATGACGCCCGCGGCCTTCGCCGTCTCGGCGAGCGTCTGTTCCAGCGCCTTGCCCCGCTCTCCCATCTCGCCGAAGCCGGAGGAGAAGATCACGGCCGCGCGGATGCCCCGCCTGCCGAGTGCGCTCACGCAATCGCAGACGAAGGCCGCCGGCAGCGCGATGATGGCAAGGTCTGCGGCAACGGGTAGCGACGCGATATCGGGATAGCAGGTCAGCCCCGCAATCTCCTGATATTTCGGGTTCACCGGCAGGATGTCGCCGGTATAGCCCTTTTCCAGCAGATGCTTGAGGGGGCGGCCATTGACCTTGGAGAAATCCGCGGAAGCGCCGATGACCGCTATCGAGCGCGGGCTAACGAGCTTGCGGATGGTCCCGGTGCGGTCTGGGCTGTGAAAGGTCATCGGGCAGTCCTTGAGCAATCAGGCGATCAACATCCATAATTGCGGAAAAGAGTTGCAACGGTTCCGCGCTAGAATGCGGAAATTTCGGTCTGGGCACGTCCGAGCACGAGCGCGTGGATATCATGTGTGCCTTCCAGCGTGTTGACCGTTTCCAGGTTCATCAGATGCCGGATCACATGATACTCGTCGGAAATGCCGTTGCCGCCATGCATGTCGCGGGCGGTGCGGGCGATCTCAAGCGCCTTACCCGCATTGTTGCGTTTGAGCAGCGACACCATTTCCGGGCTCGCCTTGCCCTCGTCGCGCATGCGACTCAGATGCAGCGTGGCGGTCAGCGCCAGCGTGATCTCGGTCTGCATGTCGGCAAGTTTTTTCTGGATCAGCTGGTTGGCGGCGAGCGGCTTTCCGAATTGCTTTCGGTCCATCACGTAGGCGCGCGCCGCATGCCAGCAATATTCCGCCGCTCCGATCGCGCCCCAGCAGATACCGAAGCGGGCGTTGTTGAGGCAGCCGAAGGGCGCGCCATAACCGCGCGCGCCGGGTAACCGGTTCTTCTCCGGAACGAAGACGTCATCCATATGGATTTGCCCGGTGGGCGACGCACGCACGGAGAACTTTCCCTCGATCTTGCTGGTGGCAAGCCCCTCCATGCCGCGCTCCAGGATGAAACCGAGCAGCGTCCCCTCCTCATCCTTGGCCCAGACCACCATGATATCGGCGATCGGCGCATGGGTGATCCAGGTCTTGGAACCGGTCAGGCGATAACCGCCATCGACCTTTTTCGCCCGTGACTGCATACCGGAGGGGTCGGAACCGTGATCGGGCTCGGTCAGGCCGAAACAGCCTAGCCTTTCCGCCTTTGCCATAAGCGGAAGGTATTTCTCGCGCTGCGCCTCGGATCCATAGAGATAGATCGGCAGCATCGACAGCGTGCTCTGAACGCCGAGCGCGGAGCGGAAGGCGGTGTCCACCCGCTCGAACTCGCGCGCGATCAGCCCGTAGGCGACATAGCTGATTCCGGCGCAGCCATAGCCGTCGATCGTGGCGCCGAGAAAGCCGAGTTCGGCGAGTTCCTGCATCACTTCAATATCGAAACGCTCATGCCTGTTGGCGTCCAGAATGCGCGGCATCAGCCGATCCTGGGCATAGTCGCGGGCGGCATCGCGAATCATGATCTCCTCCGCCGACAGCAGGTCCTCTATCAGAAACGGGTCCTGCCAGTCGAAATGGGCGCCCTTCATGCGCGCCCGGTCGAGAACGGCCTTTGCCGGTTCGGTCATGATCTCTCCTCCACATCTTCCCTCGAAAGGGAGGCGCTCGGCCGCATTCTCCCCAACGCGGGCCGAACGCCTGAATTCTCAGAAGCCGTCCTTCTCCGGTTCAGCTCCGAATTGCGGCTTACGCTTTTCCAGAAAGGCTTTCACCCCCTCCTTTTTGCCTTCGGAACCGAGGCAGAGCTGGAACCAGCGATGCTCGTAGTCGATCGCATGGTCAAGGCTCATATCGGCTGTCCTTGATACGGTATCGATGATTGCGCGCGCGGAGACAGGCGCAAGCTCCGACAGTCGCTCGGCCAACGTCTCTATTTCCGCATCGAAAACTTCCGGTTCGACAACCCAATTGAGGATGCCGAGCCGCTCGGCCTCGTCCGCCTTCACCGGCTCGCCGAGCAGGATCATCCGCATGGCGCGGCCGCGTCCCACAAGCCTCGTGAGCCGCGCCGTGCCGCCATTGGCGGGCAATATGCCAATCCGGGTTTCCGGCAGGCCCACGACCGCGCTCTTGGTGCCGATCCTCAGATGGCAGGCAAGCGCCAGTTCCAGCCCGCCGCCAAGCGCATAGCCGTTGATGGCAGCGACGGTGACAAAGGGAGCGGTCTCAAGATGCCGCGCCAACGCTCGGCGCTTGCCGAAATCAATCTCGCTCCATGGCGTGCGCCGCTGCATCTCTTCAAGATCGGCGCCGGCCGCGAACGCCCGATCGCCGGCGCCGCGCAGTACCAGCACCCGGGTGGCCCCCGAAAGGTTTGAAACGGCGTCCAGCACCTCGGCGATCAGCGTATTGTTGAGCGCGTTCAATACGTCGGGCCGGTTGAAGGTCAGAAAAGCCTTAGGGCCATCCTGCGTGAGTGTGATTGTCTGATAATCGGGCATACTGCTTCAATCCTGTCGGGACAACAGGGCTAGCAGCAGGAGCTCTATACAGTCCAATTTATTTTTAGGAGTATTATTATTCAGATCATGAATAATGTAGCGGTTAAAGCGTCTCGCAGATCGCCATGAGATGGTTTCGCAGCCAGCGGTGCGCGGGGTCATCGTTCAGCGTGTCGTGCCAGATCATGAAGACCGGAAATTGGGGCGTGCGCACCGGCGGAGTATATGTCTTCAGGCGGAAATGGTCGGCATAGATATAGGCCATGCGGCGCGGCAAGGTGGCGAGCAGGTTGGAGCGCTGGACGACGGCCGGCATCGACAGGAAATGCGGCACGGTCAGCGCGATCTTGCGCTTCAGACCGCGCTTGTCCAGCGCCAGATCGATCATCGGACGGGATTTGCGCCGTGGGGTGATCACCACATGCTGAAGATCGAGATAGGTGTCGAGACTGAGCTGCTCGCCGATGGTGGGGTGATCGATCCGTGACAGCGTGATCAGGTCCTCCGTCAGCACGCACTTGCTCTCAAACCCCTCGCCACGCAATGCGAAATAATCGAGCGCCAGATCGACCGTGCCTTCGCGCAGCTCACGGGTGAGCGAGGAAGAGAGTTCCGGGCGGATCTCGATATGGATGCCGGGCGCGACATCGGCAAGCCAGTCGATGAAGCGCGGGATCAGCACGGTCTCGCCGTAATCCTCCACCGCAATCACGAATTCGCGTGTGGAATGCTGGTGGTCGAATTCCTCGTCGCTGCGAAAGCCGCGTTCGAGCAGTTCCAGCGCCTGGCGGATTGGATCACGCAGCATCTTGGCGCGTGCCGTCGGTATCATGCCGGACCCCTCGCGCTTGAACAGCGGATCGCCGACCGCGTGACGCAGTCGCGCCAACGCGTTGGAAACGGCGGGCTGCGAGAGATTCAGCCGCACCGCCGCGCGCGAGATGCTGCGTTCGGAATAGACCGCATCGAACACCAGAAGCAGGTTGAGGTCCATTGATCTGAGTTTCATGCGCCCTCCTCCAGGCGCGAGAGACAGTCAATTACAATATTCACCATCTCAATAACATCTATCACCTATAGAAACTAGACAAATAAAATGCCCCTGCCATCCTTTTAGGAAACATGCGGGCCGGATCTTCAATCGGCCCGAAGGGAGGAGAAATCGATGCGAGGCAAGGTAGCCATTGTCGGCTATGGCAGGACGCCGTACAGCCGGGTCAAGCCTGGCGAGAAAGTGCTGACTGTCGATGAATATATCGCCTGGGCGGCGGATCTCGCGCTTTCGAGCGCCGGCATGTCCAAGGCCGACTTCGATGGTCAGGGGCTTGGCGTTTCCCATGCCGAGGTCGCCCATACCGTGAACTGGTCGGCGGCGACCGCCGAAAATCTTGGCATCAGCCCAAACGCCCTGATCCGCGGCGACCAGGGCGGCTGTTCCGCCACCTCGATGCTGATCCGCGCCGCGGCCCTTATCGAGGCGGGCGTGATCGACCGGGCGCTGATCGTGGGCGCCGACACGCCCCTCTCAATGCCCTCGATCGCACCCGGTCTGCCGCTTTCGCCGGAGCGCACCCGCGGCGTGTTCTGGGATTTCCAGGGGCCCTTCGGCGTGATGGGCGCCACCGCGCAATTCGCGCTAGTGCTGCGCCGCTACATGGAAGAGTACAGCGTTACCCCGGAACAACTCGGCAAGGTGGCGGTCACCAACCGCTATCATGCCTCGCTCCATCCGGGCGCGATCTATCGCACCCCATTCTCCATTGACGATTATCTCGGCTCGCGCATGCTGTCCGATCCGATCCGGCTTTTCGACTGCGTGCCGATCGTCAATGGCGGTCTTGCCTTTATCGTCACATCGGCGGAGACGGCGAAGACGATCACCGACAGCCCGGTCTATGTGCTCGGCTTCGGCGAGACAAACAATTTCTACGCGGGATCGAAAGTGTTCCCGGACGTTACCGTCACCGGCTTTTCCGAATCCGCGCCGCGCGCGATGAAAATGGCCGGCGTCGAACATGACGATATCGACTTCCTGCAACCCTATGACGACTATCCCTTCATCTCGATGATGACCATCGAGGACTGGGGTTTCTGCAAGAAGGGCGAGGGCGGCAAGTTCATCGAGGAACACGATTTGCGTTTCGACGGCGACTTTCCGCTCTCCACCGACGGCGGCCAGCTTTCGGGCGGCCAGCCCGGCGGGGCCAATGGCGGTTTTATGCCGCTGGTGGAAGGGGTCGCGCAACTGCGCGGCGAAGCCGGCAAACGCCAGGTGAAGGATGCCGCGATCGGCGCCATCTGCGGCTTTGGCGGCATCCCCTATGGCAGACCGGGGCGAAGCTGCATCTCTGTCATTCTCGGATCGGAGGCTTGAGACGATGAACGCATTGCCGCCAAAACCGCTTCCCGAGATTTCCGATCTGACGCGCCCGTTCTGGACGGCGGCGCGCGAAGGAAAACTCTTGATGCAGAAATGCCCGCGCTGCGGCACGGTCAATTTCCAGCCCAAGCCGTGGTGCATCGAATGCGGCGAACGAGCACTGGAGTGGACGGAAATGAAGCCGGAAGGCACCGTCTATTCCTACACGGTCTCGCATTCCGTTGCGATGAACTACCTCGGATGGCAAAAGGAGCTGCCCGTGGTGATGTGCCTGATTGATATCGACGAGGGCGCGCGCATGTATGCGCAGCTGACCGATGTGGCGGAGGAGGATATCCGCATCGGCATGCGCGTGAAGGTCTATTTCGAGGAGATCAGCAAGGAGGCCGGGATCCCGAAATTCAGACCGGCATAGTCAGTCGGCATTGATACTGGGGCGCAGGTCCGGACGCCCGAGGCGTTCGCCATCCGGACGGAGGACCAGTAACACTCTGGGAGGAGAACTGTTATGAAGACTTCAGCAAAACATGCGGGCCTTGCGACAGCGTTTGCCGCTTGCGCGACGCTCGCCTGTTGGACCGGCGGCGCGCTTGCGCAGGACCAGACCGAGATCAGCCTGATCAGCGCGCCCTTCGGCACCGGTTCCTATGTCATGGGATCGGCGCTTGAGGAGATTTCCAAGAAGAACGACATCGGCGTTCGCATCACCCATACCGAAAGCCCCGGCTTCGTCTTCAACATCAAGAAGCTCGATGCCGAGCCGGAACTGAAGGAAACCACCATAGTCGGTTCGGGCGGCGGCGTCCTGGGACTGGCCATGGCCGGCGACGAACCGTTCGACAAGCCCTATGACGGGCTTCAACTCCTTGCCAACTACAATCTCAACTCGAGCTGGCTCGCGACCCTCGACCCGGACATCAGGACGATCGAGGATCTGAAGGGCAAGAAGATCGCCGTCGGCCGCCGCGCCCAGATCAACTGGGCGATCCAGCCGGTCGCGATCCTGAAAGATGGTTACGGCTTCACCGATGACGATATCGATATCCAGTATGTCGGCACATCCGAGGCGATCGACGCACTGCTCGACGGAACCGCCGATGCCGCCGTGGTGGGCGGCTATATCGATCCGGTCAGCGACCGGGTGATGATGAGCCCGCAGACCATCGAATTCCTGGCCTCCGGCCGCAAGCCTCATCACCTTTCCTGGGGCGCCGAACAGGTGACGAAGGCGCGCGAGGCCGGCATCAGCATGGCAAACGCCACCATTCCGGCCGGCGCCGATCCCTCGATCACCGAGCCGCTGGAAGGCTTTGCCGATAGCGTAGCCTGGACCGTGGCGCCGGAATTCCCGGAGGAAACCGCCTATCAGATCACCAAGATGATCCTTGAGAACGTCGACCAGTTCGGCGAATACCAGGCCACCGGCAAGCTGATGTCGCCGGAGGGCATGGTCTATGGCTGGGATGTGGAGGATATCCACCCCGGCGCGCTGAGGGCTTATCGCGAGGCTGGCGTCATCCAATAAGGCGCACCGCCGGCGGAGCCAATCTTCGCCGGTTTTTTTTCAGTCAAGTTGCAGCGAATGGCGGACACTGTCCCCGCCTTTAAGTCTGAAGAAGGGCGGAAGGTCGCCCGATACCGGAGCTTGCGGAACATGCGTGTGAGAGTGTTGGACGGCGCACTGATCGTCACTGGACTGGCGATGTTCGCCTACCAGATGTTTTCGACCCAGTATCTGTTTCTGGGCTCATACGAACATCAAGCCGTCCATCTGGGCTTCGTTTTCACGCTTCTTTTCCTGCATCAGGCGCGGCAGGCAAAAACCCGCTTCGGCATGGGGCTGAACCTTGCCTTCGGCGCGCTCGGCGTTGCCGCCTGCGCCTACGTACTTGCCAACATCATTCACCTTGAAGAGGTTTTCGGCTTCCCCGACCCGACCGATGTGGTCGTCGGCGTCGTGCTGATCGGCCTCGTGGTGATTGCCACGCGCGCCGCCTGGGGCTGGACGCTGCCGATCGTGGCAGCGATCTTCGTCGGCTATTTCCTCTGGGGTGACAGCCTGCCCGGCCATCTTTATCACCGGCCGTTCAACTTCGATTACGTCGTCTCCTATCTCAGCATCGGGCTTTCCGGCATTTTCGGCCAGTTTCTCGGCATTTCCGCCAATCAGGTCTTCCTGTTCGTGGTCTTCGGCGCGCTGCTCGGCATCATCAAGGTTAACGACTTCTTCCTGGAAGCGGGCAAGATCGCCGGCAAGGCGTTTCGCGGCGGTCCGGGACAGACAGCGGTGGTCTCAAGCGGCTTCATCGGCATGATTTCGGGCGCGGCCGTCGCCAATGTCGCCGTCACCGGCGCCTTCACCATCCCCTATATGAAGCAGGTCGGCTACAAGCCCGAACATGCCGGCGCGATCGAGGCGGCGGCATCCACCGGCGGACAGATCATGCCGCCGGTCATGGGCGCTGCCGCCTTCCTGATGGCGTCCTTCCTCGGCGTTTCCTACGATACGGTGATGCTGGCGGGCGTGCTGCCGGCGGTGCTCTATTTCTGGGGCGTGATGCTCGGCGTACAGTTCCTTGCAGTGCGCCACGACATCCGCTCGCCGCTGGAACGCGTCGATTATCGCAAACTGCTCCGCCGGCTGCCGCTGTTCGGCATCCCGCTTGGGGTGCTGATCACCATGCTGATCATGCAGTACAGCCCGGCAAAATCGGCGTTCTGGGCGATCGTGCTTGCGATCGGCCTGTCCTATATCGATCCGCAGACCCGGCCACGCCCCGTCGAACTGGCCAAAAGCATTGCCGGCGGCGCGCTAATCGGCGCGCAGATCGGCATTTCGCTCGCGATCGTCGGGCTGATCGCGCAGACGCTGATCACGACGGGTCTCGGCAACAAAATCGCCGGGCTTGTTGAGATCCTGAGCGCCGGCAACCTCCTGATCGGTCTGGCGTTGACCATGGTAGTCTCGATCATTCTCGGCTGCGGCGTGCCCACAAGCGCTGCCTACACGCTGGTCGCGATCGTCGTCATTCCCTCCATTATCAAGATGGGCGTGGAGCCGATGGCCGCGCATTTCTTCTCGTTCTATTTCGCGGTAATCTCATCGCTGACGCCGCCGGTGGCGCTGGCGGCGCTTGCCGGCGCGGGGATTGCCGGCGCGCCCTATTTCAAGACCGCGCTTTCAGCGGCAAAGCTCGCGATCTCCGGCTTCATCATTCCGTTCCTGATCGTATTCAACCCGCTTTTGACTTTCAATCCGGTCGGCTGGGTCTGGGGCATCGGCACCATCATCGCCGTTCCCCTCGGCATGACAGCACTGACGGCAACGATCTATGGCTGCGGGCTGGCGGTGTTTACCGCACGCGAACGAGCGCTTGCGGCGCTGGCGGCAGCCGGGCTGTTCGGCTACTCGGCCTTCCGCCATGTCGAAGGCCTGCCGCTTGAATATCCGCTGCTGGCGATCGGCTGCGGCGCGTTCGCGGCGGTCATGATGTCTCAAATCCGCGCCAACCGAACGGCAACACCCGCCACGCCACAACCGAGCACGACGCGGGTGTAGCTCTGCCGGCTCACCCTTGCGCTTCGGGCGCCAGCACGTTCTCGAAATCGAAATCCTTGAGTTCGACGCGGCGCTCCAGCGCATTGCCGTCGCCATCGAACAGGTGGCAGTCGGCGGCGTTGATGCCGATCACGACGTCCTCGTCGACGCGCACCGGGGCCGAGCCCGAAGTCAGCGAGCAGAAGGTCTTGTCCTCGCCAAGCGCCGCATAGGCGATGGTGTTGATGCCGAGGCGTTCGATCACCGTCGGCTTGATTGTGATCGCGAGTTCGCCGCCGCCGAGCACGGTATGCTCCGGGCGAATGCCGAGTGTCAGCGTTTCGCCGACGAGGCCGTCGCGGGGCTCCACCGGAACGGTGAGGCTCTTGCCGTCATATTCGACGGTGACGCCCGATTGATCCGCGCCGGTGCAGGTCACCTTCAGGAAGTTCATCGGCGGATTGCCGATAAAGCCCGCGACAAACAGGTTCTGCGGCTTGTGGTAAAGCTCGAGCGGCGCGCCGACCTGGGCGATATCGCCGGCATTGAGCACCACAATCCGGTCGGCCATGGTCATGGCCTCGACCTGATCATGGGTCACATAGATCATGGTTGCCGCGAGGTCGTGATGGAGGCGGGTCAGTTCGATGCGCATCTCGCCGCGCAGCGCCGCGTCGAGGTTGGAGAGCGGTTCATCGAACAGGAAGATCTTCGGTTTGCGCACGATCGCGCGGCCGATCGCCACGCGCTGGCGCTGACCGCCAGACAACATGCCCGGTTTCTGCTGCAGGCGCTCGCCGAGCTGCAGGATATTCGCCGCCGCCTCGACGCGCTCGCGCACTTCCGGCTCCGCCATTTTCTGCACGCGCAGCGGAAAGGCAATGTTCTCGTAGACCGTCATGTGCGGATAAAGCGCATAGGACTGGAACACCATCGAGATGCCGCGCTTGACGGGAGCGAGATTGTTGACGCGTTCGCCGTCGATCGTGATGTCGCCGGATGTGATGTCCTCAAGGCCGGCGATCATGCGCAGAAGCGTGGATTTGCCGCAGCCCGACGGGCCGACGAAAACCACGAATTCGCCCTCATGCACCTCGAGATCGATGCCCTTGATGACATCGTAGATGCCGTAATTCTTGTAGATGTTTTTGAGATTGAGCTGTCCCAAGAGGTCTCTCCTGCCGCATCCGGGCCGCCATTCCAGGCCAACCCGCAAATGGGAAGCCGCCCGGCGGGGTCGCCGGGCGGCCGTCGTTTTACTTGTACTCTTCGATTTCGGCCGCGGTCGAGGAGAGGATCTCGGCCGGCTCGGCGGAACCGATGACGACGGACTGGACCATGTCGACCATGGCGTTCTGGAACGCCTGGTAGTCGGTGAACAGCGGCTCCGGACCGCCGAACTCGATACCGTCGAGGAAGGGCGCCCAGGTCGGGTCCGCTTCAACCATTTCCTGCACGCCCGCTACCGGCCGCAGCGGCGTCAGGCCGTGGGTCTTCTCATAATAGAACTGGTTGTCCGGATTGGTGAGCCATTTGGCGAGGCTGATCGCCTGCTCTTCCACGCCCGAGCCATCGAACACGGCCATGCTGTCGGTGATCAGCAGCGTGCCGGGACCCTTGCCCTGCGGGCCGACCGGCAGCGGCGCGACGCCCCAGTTGAGATCGTCATTGACGCGGTTTCTCACCCACGGGCCCTGCTCGATCATGGCGACCTGGGCGTCGTTGAACAGCGGCGTCAGCTCGTCCTGCTCGTAAGCCGTCGGGCCTTCCTCGGAGACATCCACCATCTTGCCGTACCATTCCAGCGCCTCGAGGTTCTGCGGGCTGTCGAGCACGATATTGCCATCGGCGTCGATGACCTGGCCGTTATTGGTGTAAACCCAGTGCAGATACTGGTGCATGGTGTTGTCGAAGCTCTTGGCGGTCAGGCCGAAACCGGGCGTGCCGGTCTTTTCCTTGATGGTGGCGGCCATGTCGTAGAGTTCCTGCCAGGTCTTCGGCGGGGTTTCCGGGTCGAGGCCGGCCTGTTCGAACAGGTCCTTGTTCCAGTAGAGCGCCTTGGTGGAGAAGGCCACCGGAACGCCCCACTGCTCGCCATCAAAGGTGACGGTGTCGACGATGTGCGGATAGTAGGAGGCCTTTTCCTCTTCGCTCATCGGGATCGGCACGATCAGGCCGTTTTCGGAAAGCTGCTTGAGCGTGCGTGAGCCCATATAGGCGAGCGCGATCGGCGTGCCGGCAACGGCGAGATTGGTGGCCTTGTCCTGGCACTGGCCCCAGCCGACGACCTCGGTCTCGACCTTGTAGCCGGGATTGTTCTTTTCCCATTCGGCGATGAAGCCGTCATAGCCTTCGGCAAGCTCGTCGCCGCACTGGATCATCGAGACGACCTTGTCGTCGGCGGAGGCGACGGAGGCCGAGGCGACAAGCGCGAGCGTTGCGACGCCGAGGCTGAGTTTTTTCAGATCAGGCATTTTGAATTCCCCTATCTTTCGTCCATTCGATGATCGCCCGTGGACGGTGCGGGCCTTTGCGTTCCGGCAGTCAAACCCCTGCCGTTCAAACTGGCGATCGCATGCGACGCATGTTCTCCCGATCGCCAAATCAGTGGACGGTCGAAACCGCCGGTCAGGTCTTCACCGCGCCCGCCGTCATGCCGGCGACGAGGTAGCGCTGAAGGAACAGGAACACGATGAACACCGGCAGGATGCCGACGAAGCTTGCTGCCATCAGCTCGTTCCAGATCACCTCCTGCCGTCCGAAGAAGGCGTAGAGCCCGACCGGAAGCGGCATGTATTCGGTCTTGGAATTGAAGGTCAGCGCGAAGATGAACTGCTGAGCGTAGATCGTCAGGAAGGCGGCGATCGCGATCACGGCGATGCCGGGCATGGCGAGTGGCACGATCACCCGGCGGAAGGTGTAGAACCGGCTCGCGCCATCGACCAGCGCGGCCTCCTCCAGCTCGCGCGGGATGCGCAACATGTAGGTTCTGAGAAGCCAGATGCCGGTCGGGATGGTGAAGGCGACGCCGGGCACGATCATCGCGAAATAGGTGTTGATCAGCCCGAAGGAGCGCATCAGACGGAAGAGCGGGATCAACAGCACCGCGCCGGAGAACATGTTGACCGCCAGGAACGCGCCGAGCAGCGGGCCGCGGCCCTTGAACTCGAAACGGGCGAAGGCATAGGCCGCCGGCGTCACGAAAATCACCGAAAGCGCCGTGCCGATGCCGGCAATCAGGATCGAGTTGAAGATATAGCGTCCGAGCAGCGGTACCCGCTCCCACATATCGAAATAGGCGGCAAGCGACGGGTCTTCCGGCCAGAATTTGTAGGGCGCGGAAAACAGGTGGTTGAGCGGCTTCAGCGACACCATGAAGCCTTCGAAGAACGGCGCCAGCACGAAGGCGAGGAACACGGCAAGCCCGGCATAGACGCCGATCAGCTCGTACCATTTGTAGTGATGGATGCGGGCGGTGGGTTTCATCGTGCGGCCTCCCCGGAAAAGCGGCTGACGGCGCGGAAATAGACGAAGCAGAAGATCGACAGGAAGATGCAGATCAGCACCGCCCGGGCCGCACCCGCGCCGAACTTGTAGGAGCCGATCGCGACCTTGTAGGTGTCGATGATCATGGTCGTGGTGGCATTGGACGGGCCGCCCTTGGTCAGGATCCAGATGATGTCGAAGGAGTTGAAGGTCGAGATCAGCGAGATCATCGACATCGTCACCAGAGCCGGCACGATCAGCGGCAGGGTGATGCGGCGGAAGCGGTAGAACCGGCCGGCGCCATCGGTCCAGGCGGCCTCGTAGAGATCGGACGGGATCGACTGCACGGCGGCCAGCATGTAGATCGTGACCATCGGCACGCCGATCCAGACATCGGTGACGATGGTGGCGATAAAGGCCGACGTGCCGGTGGCCAGGATCGGGAACGGACCGTCAAGCAGGCCGAAGCGCTGCAGCAGGCCGGAAATCATGCCGAACTGGCCATTATACATCCAGCCCCACATGAAGATGCCGATCGCCATCGGCACGATCCATGGCGGCATGGTCAGCACTCTGAAAAGCGTGCGGCCTGGCACGGCGGCGCTCAAAAGCACGGCACCGAACACGCCGATCACCATTTTCGCGGCAACCGAGAAGAAGGTCCAGATAAAGGTGCGCAGGATCACCTCGCCGAAGCCGCGCTCGAAGATCTTGAAATAATTCTCGAGCCCCACCCAGTCATAGGTGCGTTTCAGCGAGGCGTCGGTGAAGGAGAGGTTGATCGTGTCGAGCAGCGGATAGGCGACGATCAGCAGGATATAGATCAGGGCGGGGGCGAGAAGGAGCCAGGCGAAGATGACGGCTGAGCGTTTGGTATCCATCCCGGTCCCCCTCAGCCCGCGGCTTTCGCTTCGGCGGTCTCGCCGTGAAGCAGCGCGTCATAGCGCGCCCAGACCGGCGCGAGGTCGATGACCTTGCGCTCGCGGCGGGCCTCATCCATGGCGAGCGCCAGAATGCCGGCCTCGATGGCGTCGAGCGCGGAGACCGGCAGGGCCGCGCCGCGGGTGATATGGGCGATCACGTCCTCGGCCATCTGCTCGTCCGCGCCGTAATGCTGCGAGCGTTCGGATGGGGCGGAATAGGTGCGCGACACGGTCTTCTCGCCGGTACGGGCATCATGGACATCGAGGAAGCCGCGCACGAAATCGCCCTCCGCCATGCCCTTCGCGCCGATCACGCAGAAGCGGCGGAACTCGTCGGGCACATTCAGATTGGTGTGAAACGTCATGGCGACGCCGTTTTCATATTCGACGGTCGCGGTCTGGTAATCGATGATGTCGCCGTCGCTGTCGAACACCTTGTCCGACCCCATCCAGCCGCTCGGCTTGCGGTGATAGACCTCGATATCGTTGGCGCCGGCGCCCTGCGGCGCATTGGCCGGCGTGAAGCTCTTTCGGCCGCCGAAGCTTGCGACATAACGCGGCCGCGCGCCGACGACGCCGTTGTAGAGGTCGAGGTCGTGGCAGCATTTTTCCAGCATGAACGGGCCGGAATAACGCGTATTGCGCCGCCAGTCGCGCATGAAGAACGCGCCGTGATAGGGCGCGATATGCTCCGACGCCTCGATCGAGACCACATCGCCCAGCCGGCCATCGGCCTGGGCGGCGCGCAAATCGCGGTAGAGCGGGGAATAGCGCAGCACGAGGCCGACCAGCAGCCGGTCGTGGCCATAGGTATGGAGGAGGGCCGCGAGCGCGTAGCTTTCCTCGATACTCATCACAATCGGCTTTTCGGTGAAAACCGTAAGCCCCGCCTCAAGCCCGATGCGGATATGGTCGAGATGCATGAAATTGGGCGAGCCGATCATCAGGAGATCAAAGGTCTCGTTTTCGATCAGCGCTTCGGGCGTCTCATAGGCCTTGCCGGGAGAAATGCCGTCTTTTTCAAGCGTTTCGAGCCCGGCGGGCGCCGGGTCCACATAGCCCACGATCTCGAAATCGGGGTCCATTTCGGAAAACACCGCGCCAAGATAACCCAGACGGAAACCGAGTCCGATAATAGCGACCTTCATGGAGGACTGTTCCCAACATTTTCGTAATTTATTTTCTTCAGACTGAGACAAGAAAGCCGAAACGTCAACAAACTTTCGCTAAAAAAATGAGTTCATGAAAATGATTTTCAGAAACTTGGATTGGGTGTGGCGCTGATGCGAGGGCCCGTCGCGTTCCGACAACGCCGGCACATGACAAAAAAGGCCCCGGAAAACCGGGGCCATGTTGAGGTGTAGGGGGGGCAAGTCACCTCGGGCATTGCAGCCGATGTCCGGCTTCGCCGGCGCCAACGGCGAAAGCCGCATTCTGCTCGATATCAGTCGACGGGCTGCTGGGCCTCGTCGCTGACAGTCATTCCGGCGCTTTCCGCGGCGTCGAAACGCTTGGCGCTTTTAATGTCGACGCTGCCGGCGGACACCATCATCCGCAGACCGTCCATCGGGATCGCCGCGGGCTGAAGAGCGAAGGCCGCCGGCGCGGTGGCCAGCAAAAGGACCAGGGCTGAGGGGACCGTGAACCTTGTCATTGCCATTGCTCCTGAAAGCGTGCGACGCCGGAGACCGGCGCGCACGGGTTATCTGACGCGTCAGTCGTCGCTCTGGCGAACCTGGTCAACGAGCTTCAGCGAGCCGTCATCGGCCACGCGGAAATAGTTCACGTAGCGGTCGCCGAACTTGTCGGTGCTGTTGATCTGAACCGTCGAGCCGACCGGAGCCTTGGAGAGCGTACCGGTTTCCGGCACGGCCGAAGGCTGGATGGCGAAGGCGGCCGGTGCGGCGGCCAGAAGGGAGAAGAGAGCGGCGGATGCTGCGATCTTTTTCATTTTTATCACTCCTTGAGAGGGGTGCGGCGCCATTGCCGGCGCCGGCGCCCTGCTTTTCTTAGTCGTTGCTCTGGCGAACCTGGTCGACCAGCTGCAGCGAGCCGTCATCGGTCACGCGGAAGAAGTTGACATAGCGGTCGCCGAAATTGTCGGTGCCATTGATCTGAACCGTGGAGCCGACCGGGGCCTTGGAGAGCGTGCCGGTATCCGGAACGGCCGAAGGCTGGATGGCGAAAGCCGCGGGGGCTGCTGCGAGAGCGGAGACCAGGGCGGCGGTTGCTGCGAACTTGTTCATTTCAGAATACTCCTTGGGTATTTCAGTCGGATGCGGCGCCGTTTTCCGGCGCGCGATTATTTCTGGTTTCAGTCGTTGCTCTGGCGAACCTGATCGACCAGCTTGAGCGAACCGTCATCGGCCACGCGGAAATAGTTCACGTAGCGGTCGCCGAAATTGTCGGTGCCATTGATCTGAACCGTGGAGCCGACCGGTGCCTTGGAGAGCGTGCCGGTATCCGGAACGGCCGAAGGCTGGATGGCGAAAGCCGCGGGGGCTGCTGCGAGAGCGGAGACCAGGGCGGCAGTTGCTGCGAACTTGTTCATGATGAAACTCCTTTGATCATCATTGTGTCGTTTGATGACCGGGAGATGGGATTTAATCAATTGATTAACAAGTCTCCATTTTAGAGCCGCTGCGTCGTTTTTTTGTTGACGATCCACTCCGAAGTCTTTGATGCCGCTCCATTTTTCAGAACAGAGCGACCTGAAGCGCGCAACAATTTCCATTATAAATCAACTGATTAAATCAGTATTGATGCCACCGTTTACAAGCCTTCCGGCGCTGTTTCAGGCAACAAAAAACCCGGCCGCGAGGCCGGGTTGATAGCGTCATTCTTTTGTAAAAAACTTCAGGCGTCGAGCTTTTCCGCCACCAGCGTGCGCAGTTTTCCGAGGTCCTTGGCGAAATTGCGGATGCCTTCGGCAAGCTTTTCGGTCGCCATCGGGTCCTCGTTCATCATCCAGCGGAAGGTCTTCTCGTCCATCTCGATCTTGTCTTCGGCCTCGAAGACATCGGGCGTCAGCTTGCGCTCCAGCTTGCCCTCGTCGGCGGCGAGTTCTTCCAGAAGGTTCGGGGAGATCGTCAGCCGGTCGCAGCCGGCAAGGCCTTCGATCTCGCCGGTATTGCGGAACGAAGCGCCCATGACCACGGTCTTGATGCCATTGGCCTTGTAGTAATTGTAGATCGAGCGGACCGACAGCACGCCCGGATCGGTTTCCGACGTATAGGTCTCGCCGGTGTCCTTCTTGTACCAGTCCAGGATACGGCCGACGAAGGGCGAGATCAGGAACGCGCCGGCATCGGCGCAGGCAATCGCCTGGCATTTGGAAAACAGCAGCGTCAGATTGCAGTCGATGCCTTCCTTCTGCAGGATTTCGCAGGCGCGAATGCCTTCCCAGGTGGAGGCGAGCTTGATCAGGATGCGCTCGCGGCCGATGCCGCGGTCTTCATAGGCCTTGATGATCTCGCGGGCCTTGGCGACCGAGGCGTCGGTATCGAAGGAGAGATCGGCGTCGACCTCGGTCGAAACCCGGCCGGGCACGAGCTTGACCAGCGCAGCACCGACATCGATGGCGAGCCGGCTGGCGACGGCTGCAACGACGTCATCCTTGGCACCGCCCTGTTCCTTGCCCCATTTGATCGCCGCGTCGAAGGCATCGTCGAACATGTCGGTGGACAGCGCCTTGAGCACGATCGAGGGATTGGTGGTGCAATCGACCGGTTTCAGTTTCTCGACAGCGCGGATATCGCCGGTATCGGCAACGACCGTGGTCATCTCGCGCAATTGGTCTAGCTTGGAAGCCATTTTCCTCATCCTTCCTTCTCTGGCACGGCCCAGAAGGCCGGCCGCAATCCTGTTCCGCCGAAGCCATCGCGGCGCTCCCGCGATGATAGCGGGTCGCGGTGATGCGTTCATGACTGTTCGCAGACATCGGCCCGCCATGCAAGGGCGGTCGTTTCCCCGCGACTATCGCAAGCGGGACTTTTCAAAGTCAAGGAAGGATATGGAAACGAAGGGCCGAAACGGCAACCGGTTCGGCTGGAATATCTGGTTTGGTCAAGCGCGGCGCTCACGCCTTGCCGGCCTCCCAGCCGAGCATCGCCCGTTTGCGGGTCACGCCCCAGTGATAGCCGGTCAAGGCGCCGGATTTGCCGAGCGCGCGATGGCAGGGAACGACGAAGGAGACCGGGTTTCGCCCGATCGCGGCGCCCACGGCGCGCGAGGCATTGGGCCGGCCGATCTCGGATGCGATCTCGGAATAGGACTTGGCCTTGCCGAAGGGTATCTTCAGCAGGCTTTCCCAGACCTGTATCTGAAAGTCCGTGCCGATCAGAACGACCTTGAGCGGCCGGTCCGAGGACCATTCCTCCGGATCGAATATCCGCCGCGCATAGACCGCGGTCGCCGGCTCGTCTTCTATATAGGTGGCATTGGGCCAACGCGCGGTCATGTCCTCGAAGGCGGTGCGCTCCTCGCCCGGATCGGCGAAGGCGACGCCGGCAAGCCCGCGATCGGTGATCATCAGCAGCGACCGGCCGAAGGGCGAGGCATGAAAGCCGTAACGGATCACCAGGCTCTCGCCGCCGCTCTTCCATTCGCCCGGCGACATCGCCTCGTGGGTGACGAACAGATCGTGCAGCCGGCCGGGGCCGGACAGACCGAGTTCATAGGAGGTGTCGAGCACCGGAAGCCGCTCCTTGCCGAGCAGTTCCTTGGCGTGGTCGAGCGTGATCGCCTGCAGGAATGCCTTGGGCGACAGGCCGGCCCAGCGGGTGAAGGTCTTCTGCAGCCCGGTCGGCGACATGCCAAGCCGCTCGGCGATGGTTTCGAGCCCCGGCTGTTCGCGATAATCTTCGCTGATCATCGTTATGACGCTGCGCACCGTGTCGTAATCGGCCCCACAGGGCGTGGTTTCAACGGCGCTGTCGGATATGGTTTCAAATAAGGCGTTCATCGGCTTCGTGCTCCTTCGTCACGGCAGGAAGCACGGTTTCTTTCCGCGCCGCCACCCGATTCTTGCCAGCCGCCCTCAAATGCGCTGTTTCACGGTGGCAAGCGCCTGCCGGAACGCCCTGGCGAAGCTCTCGCGATCATCCGGGTTGAGGAAGGCGCCGATCTCGGTCCTCCGCCCCTCTCCCGCAAGCGCCATCTGCGTGATGCCGAATTCATCGTGGCGATCGACGGTGAAGCGCGCCCAGAACGGATTGTAATGCGCCTCGAGCCGCTTGCCCGCCGGCGTCACCTTGGTGACGGATATCTCGAGCCGCGACACCCGTACGTGCTCGCGCTCGAGCGCGCTACGATAGGACAGCCGGAAGGCGGCATAGAGACCGGCAAAGGCCGCAAGGCAGTAAAGCGCGATCGGCCATGCGCCATGGACGGTGAAATAGAGCACATTCGGCACGAAGCCGAGGGCCGCGAGCATGAGCAGCACGCGAAAACCCTTGCGCCCTAAAGAGCGATGGGGGAAAAGTTCAGCCGAAAAGACCGGCCTGTCATCAAGCGCTTCGGTCATTGCGCGTCGAGCCAGATTGAAAAAATGACAAAAACCAGAACCACAGTCAGCACCCAAAGGCGCAAAAAGTCAAATCGCGCGCGGGCGAGCGCCTATAGCGAGGCGGAAATTCGCGAGATATTCCGCCGCTTCTCTGTCCAGCGGCCGGAGCCGAAGGGCGAGCTCGAGCATACCAATCCGTTCACGCTGCTGGTGGCGGTGGCGCTTTCCGCCCAAGCCACCGATGTCGGCGTCAACAAGGCGACCCGCGCGCTTTTTGCCGAGGTCGAGACGCCGCAGCAGATGCTGGACCTCGGCGAGGAACGGTTGATTGCCCATATCAAGACCATCGGGCTTTATCGCAACAAGGCCAAGAACGTGATCGCCATGAGCCGGAAGCTGGTCGACGAGTTCGGCGGCGAGGTGCCGAGGACGCGCGAGGAACTGGTGACGCTGCCCGGCGTCGGCCGCAAGACCGCCAATGTGGTCATGTCGATTGCCTTCGGCCATGCGACGATCGCCGTCGATACCCATATCTTCCGCATCGCCAACCGCATCGGCCTTGCGCCGGGCAAGACCCCGGACGAGGTGGAGGCGAAGCTGGAACGGGTGATCCCGGACGAATACCTGTTCCACGCCCACCACTGGCTGATCCTGCACGGCCGCTATGTCTGCAAGGCCCGCAAGCCGGACTGTCCGGCCTGCGTGATCGCCGACATCTGCAAGGCCGCGGAAAAGACCTCCGAGATGCCGGCGCCGCTGGTTCCGATCGGGTGAACCGGCGATCGCCGCCCGTTTTTCAGGCGGCGACCATGCCATGCGGGTCGATGACGAATTTCTTGGCCGCCCCGCCATCGAAATCGGCATAGCCGCGCGGGGCGTCGTCGAGGGTAATGAGTTCGACATTCACCGCCTTGGCGATATCCACCCGGCCATACAGGATCGCCTGCATCAGCGCCCGGTTATAGCGCATCACCGGGCACTGGCCGGTGTGGAAGGAATGCGACTTGGCCCAGCCGAGACCGAAGCGAAGGCTGAGGGAGCCTTTCTGCGCCGCCTTGTCCGCCGCACCCGGATCTTCGGTGACGTAAAGACCCGGAATGCCGATCTGGCCGCCGGCCCGCGTCAGGTCCATGGCCGAGTTCAGCACGGTGGCCGGCTGTTCGTGGCTGTGATCATGGCCGCAGCCATGGGCCTCGAAGCCAACGCAATCGACAAAGGCATCGACTTCCGGCGTGCCGGTGATCTCGGCCACCATGTCTCCCAGCGTCGCATCCTGCCTGAGGTCGATGGCCTCGCAGCCGAAGCTTTTCGCCTGTTGCAGGCGCTCTGGAATCATGTCGCCGACGATGACGCAGGCAGCCCCCAGAAGCCTTGCGGAGGCGGCGGCGGCAAGCCCCACCGGCCCGGCGCCGGCGATATAGACGATCGAGCCCGGCCCGACGCCCGCCGTCACGCAGCCATGGAAGCCGGTGGGGAAGATATCGGAGAGCAGCGTCAGGTCGGTGATCTTCTCCAGCGCCTGTTCGCGGTCGGGGAACTTCAGCAGGTTGAAATCGGCATAGGGCACCATGACATATTCGGCCTGCCCGCCGACCCAGCCGCCCATATCGACATAGCCATAGGCGGCACCCGGGCGCGACGGATTGACGTTGAGGCAGATGCCGGTTTTGCCCTCCTTGCAGTTGCGGCAACGCCCGCAGGCAATGTTGAACGGCACCGAAACGATGTCGCCGACGCTGATAAACTCCACATCGCGGCCGCACTCGATCACCTGACCGGTGATCTCGTGGCCGAGCACGAGCCCCTGGGGCGCGGTGGTACGGCCGCGCACCATATGCTGGTCGGAGCCGCAGATATTGGTGGTCAGGATTTTCAGGATCACGCCGTGATCGCAACGGCGTTCTCCCAGCGCCAGTTTCGGAAAATCGATCGTCTCGACAGTCACTTTGCCGGCGCCCTGAAATATCACGCCGCGGTTCGATGCACTTGCCATGTCTTCCTCCCAGGCTTTTCTACGAACCCGCATCATCCGCCCGCAACGCGATCGGTTCAGGCCTGAATGCGACATGATCGCATATCAAAAAGGCCGCCATGGGCGTGGCGGCCTCAGACTGCTGAAAAACCCTTGCATGCGTGGGTGACGTCTTCACTGGCGTTTCCCCCACAGGGGTCATGCTCGGCCTTGATCCGACCATCCAGGCGATTGAATTTCAGCAGACTTTTGCGATCCCTTGCCGTGTTGCCTGGATCCTCGTGTCGAGAACGAGGATGACGCCGAGTGTAAGGACAGGTTTGTCGACAAACCGAGATCGCCATCGGCATCAAGAAAATCCGGCAGCGCGGCTGCAGGCGACCGCCCGATCAGATCGCGTTCGCCCGCCGGTCGGCGATATAGAGGTCGCGCAGCTTCAGGCTGATTTCGCCCGGCTTGCCGTCGCCGATCTTGTGGCCGTCGATCGCGATGACAGGGGTCACGAAATTGCTGGCGGAGGTGTAGAAGGCTTCTTTCGCGGCCTTCGCCTCCTCAACGGTGAAGGCGCGCTCTTCCACCTTGAAGCCGTTGCGGGCGGCGATTTCGAGCGCGGTGGCGCGGGTGATGCCCGGCAGGATTTCGCGTGACAGCGGGCGGGTGACGACGACATCGTCCGCAGTCACGATATAGGCGGTTGCCGAGGTCTGCTCGGTGATGAAGCCGTCCTTGACCATCCAGGCATCGTCGGCGCCCTTGTCATGGGCCTCCATCTTGGCAAGGCTCGGATAGAGAAGCTGCACGGTCTTGATGTCGCAGCGGCCCCAGCGCAGATCCTCCACCGTGATCACGGTGATGCCGTTCTTGCCCGTCGCCGCGCCGAGCACATTCTTCTTCTGGGTGAACATCGAGAAGGTCGGCGTCATGTCCTTTTCGAACATGAAGTCGCGGTCGCCGGGATTGCCGCGCGAAACCTGCAGATAGATCAGGCCTTCGGTCATGTCGTTGCGCCTGGCGATCTCGCGATGCAGCGCAAGCAGGGTGTCGTCGTCGGTCGGCATGGCGATGCCGATGGCCGCCGTCGAGCGCTTCAGCCGCGCGGCATGGCCGTCATAGTCAAGCAGCTTGCCGTCCAGCACGCAGGTGACCTCGTAGATCGCGTCGGCAAACACATAGCCGCGATCGAAGATCGAGACCTTGGCCTCTTCTTCGGGCAGCCATTCTCCGTTGAGATAGACGATACGGCTCATCGCGCGCTCCTGCGTTTTCGTGGTATGAAAATGTCATAGCGGCTCGCAGGCTTCGATTCAAGCGCGAAATCTTCGTCGTTTATTGCGACTTGAGATCAATTTTCCGCACGAACCACGGCTTTTGACGGCTCCATGCGCTTGAACAGGTGCATCATGAAAGCGGTGGCGAACAGCGGGGTCGCGAGATTGACGATCGGGATCGCCACGAAGCCGGCGACGATCAGGCCCGCGAGGAACACCGTCAATCCGCGCTTGCGCCGGAAGACCCGCGCCTCCGGCGGGCTCATGAACCGCATCGCCGCGAATTCGAAGAACTCGCGGCCGAGCAGATAGCCGTTGACGACAAAAAACGCGATCAGGTTGACACCCGGCACCAGCAGGAGCAGCAGGGCGAAGATATTGCCGATGATGACGACGCCGAGAAAGGCCAGCGCCTCCTTCGTCGCGGCGAAGACCGGCAGCGCCTCGCCCGGCGGATCGTCGGGATAGTGATTGCGCTCGATATGCTCGGCCGCCTCATCAAGAAAGATGCCGGCCACCAGCGCGGAGACCGGCGCCATCAACAGCGCGAGGCCAAGCGCCAGCCCGACCGCGGCGAAGATCAGCAGCACGAAGGTGATCCAGCCGGTCCATTCCGGCATGGCCGGAAACAGGTTCTGAAGCCATGGAACGGCAAGCCACATGAACAGGCTGCGGATCGCAACCCATAACCCGATCAGGCAGAGCAGGGAGAGACCGAGCACCTTCCACAGGATGGCGCGCATCTTCGGGTCGATCAGATCGTAAAGCGCCCGGCGGGCGGCATCTATCAGCATGGTCGGCTCCGGCATGCAGGCAAGGACCGGCCTTGGCTACACCGCGCAAGGCTTCCTGCGCGATGTAGTGTGGTTTTTCTCGTGAAACAAGCGGCCTCAGGCCGGGTGATGCTGTTGCTGGGCGAGCCAGTCGAGGCTTTCGCGGAAGCCGGTGAGGTCGGCGGTCGCCACCTCCTGGCTTTCCGGACCGTCATAGGTCACCATGATCGCGTCCTCACCGACCCTTGCCGCCGCCAGCACCGGCTGAACGATCTTCGGATCGGTGGTCACATAGCCGCCCTCGGCGTCATCCTGCCTGAGCTCGTTGACCTTGATCGCGGCGATCTCCTCACCATCGACCGAAATGGTGAACTTGCCGTCGCTCGGGAGCGTGTCCCAGCCATCGATCGTCGGCAGCACCATCATGACCGGTGACTTCGCGCCACTGGTGCGCACGAAGGAGGGAATCGCCAGACCGCCGTCATTGGCCGGCAGGTCGCTGGTGGTCAGCCGGCAGGTCATGACGGCGTCGCAGGCCGCATTCCAGGTGGCTCCGGTATCAAGCACTTCCGCCGCCGAAGCCGTGGTCTGCAGCGAAAGAATGCCGACAACCGAGGCGGCCAGCCCTGCATAGACAAGTGAACGCATTTTCATGAGTGTTTTCCTTTCTGCACATTGACAGCGCGGCGACAATGGCGCGCCGTTCACGCCCAAATTGTGACGTGTGCGAAAGGCATTTTTTGAGCGATTGCTTATGGAAAACAAGGGGTTGTTTCGTTGGGCGAGGCGCCGTCGGCGACAGCCCGAGCGGCAGCGTTGCGCCCCTCAATCTCTCCCCTTGAGGGCAGGATTATCGCATTTGGCGTTGCAGTTTGCTCCCTATATTCTCTCCCGCTGGCGGGAGAGATGCCCCGAAAGGGGCAGTGAGGGTGGCGCGGCATTTCAAATCGTGAGGGCGTTCGCGGTGAAAGTCTCCCCCCTCACTGTCGCTTTCGCGACATCTCTCCCCTCCGGGGCGAGAAGATTGGGGGGCTATGCGGCTGGGCAGAGCCCCCGTTATTCACACTTCCTGCCGTCTCTCAGCCCGCGTCCTTCGCCTTCAGCTCCAGACGGCGTTTGTGGAGCACCGGCTCGGTGTAGCCGTTGGGCTGTTCGCGGCCCTTCAACACCAGATCGAGCGCGGCCTGGAAAGCGATGGATTCATCAAAATGACCGGCCATCGGGCGATAGAGCGGATCGCCCTCGTTCTGGCGGTCGACGACGGCGGCCATCTTCTTCATGGTCGCAACGATCTGCTCCTCGCTGACGACGCCGTGATAAAGCCAGTTCGCCATGTGCTGGGAAGAGATGCGCAGCGTGGCGCGGTCTTCCATCAGGCCGATATCGTTGATGTCCGGCACTTTGGAGCAGCCGACGCCCTGGTCGATCCAGCGCACGACATAGCCGAGAATGCCCTGCGCATTGTTGTCGAGCTCGGCCTGGATTTCCTCCGGGCTCCAGTTCGGGCGCACGGCCACCGGAACGGAGAGGATGTCCGTGAGACTGGCGCGCGGGCGGTCCTTCAGTTTTTCCTGAACCTTGGCGACATTGACCGCGTGGTAATGGGTGGCGTGCAGCGTGGCCGCCGTCGGCGACGGTACCCAGGCGGTGTTGGCGCCGGCCTTCGGCTGGGAAATCTTCGCCTCCAGCATGCCGGCCATCAGGTCCGGCATCGCCCACATGCCCTTGCCGATCTGGGCATGGCCGGCAAGCCCGCATTCGAGCCCGATATCGACATTCCAGTCCTCATAGGCCGCAATCCAGGGCGCGCCCTTCATGTCGCCCTTGCGAATCATCGGGCCGGCTTCCATCGAGGTGTGGATCTCGTCGCCGGTGCGATCGAGGAAGCCGGTATTGATGAACACGACCCGGTCCTTCGCGGCACGGATGCATTCCTTGAGGTTGACCGTGGTGCGGCGCTCCTCATCCATGATCCCCATCTTCATCGTGTTCGGCTTCATGCCGACGATCTTTTCGACGCGACCGAACAGTTCCGAGGCGAAAGCGACTTCCTCCGGACCGTGCATCTTCGGCTTGACCACATACATGGAGCCGGCGCGGGAATTCATGTGGCGACCGTTTTCGCCAATGTCATAGAGCGCGATCAGCGCGGTGACGGCGGCATCCATGATGCCCTCCGGCACCTCGCGGCCATCGGCATCGAGGATCGCCGGATTGGTCATCAGGTGGCCGACATTGCGCACCAGCATCAGCGAGCGGCCGGGCAGCGTCTTCGGCGCGCCATCGGCGCCGGTGAATGCGATGTCCTTGGCAAGCTTGCGGGTAAAGGTGCGGCCGTTCTTGGTGACCTCTTCCGTCAGGTCGCCCTTCATCAGGCCGAGCCAGTTGGAATAGGCCAGCACCTTGTCCTCGGCATCGACGGCGGCAACGGAATCCTCGCAATCCATGATCGCGGTGATGGCCGATTCGAGCGCGATATCGCCGATGCCTGCCGGATCGTCCTTGCCGATCATGCTGGCAGGATCGACAAACACCATGGCGTGGAGGTTGTTGTTGACGAAATAGAGCCGGAAGGCATCGCCCTCCTCATCTTTGAAACCCGCATATTGCGACGGATCGGCAAGGCCGGTTTCGCCGGCTGGTGTCTTGACGATCAGCGCGCCGCCATTATAGCCGAAGCCGGTGACATCGGCCCATTTGCCGCCTGCAAGCGGAATGTTCTTGTCCAGAAAATCCTTGGCCCAGGCGATGACCTTCGCCCCGCGCTTCGGGTTATAGCCCCTGCCCTTTTCCGCGCCGTCATCCTCGGCAATCGCGTCCGTGCCGTAAAGCGCGTCATAGAGCGAGCCCCAGCGGGCATTGGCCGCGTTCAGCGCATAGCGGGCGTTCATCACCGGCACGACAAGCTGAGGACCGGCGATGGTGGTGATTTCCGGATCGACATTCTCGGTGGTGACGGCAAAATCCTCGCCTTCAGGCAGAATATAACCAATCTCGCGCAAAAACGCCTCATAGGCCGCCATGTCGGAAGGCGCGCCGTTTTCCCTGTACCAGGCGTCGAGCTTTTCCTGCATCGCATCGCGCGTCTTGAGCAGCGCGCGGTTCTTCGGCGCAAGGTCCCCGACAATCGCGGCGAAGCCCTCGAAAAAGGCATCCGCGTCGACATTGGTGCCGGGCAGCACCTTTTCGGTCAGGAAATCATAAAGCGCCTTGTCATAGGCAAGGCCGTTTTTCTCGATGCGAGCCATGAAATCACCATCCCTGTGGCTGGAACTGTCTTTGTCGCCACTCTAGCGGCTAAGGGCACGGGGTCAATTCGGAATAAATTCTAAACTTTCTTTCCATTTTGGCATAAATAGCCGCGACACGAGACCTTGCCTACAGTTTGTTGACAAACCTATCCTCAAACTTGGGGTCATCCTCGTCATTGACACGAGGATCCACGCGGCGTGGCAAAGCTTCGCAAAAGACATTTTAATTCAGCGGGTTAAGTTTCCTGGATGCTCGGATCAAGTCCGAGCATGACGCCCATGGGGTACGTCAGCGAAGGTCTCAACCTGCACATCCAGAGGTTTGTCAGCAGTCTGAGGGCGGGGACTTCGCCGCCTGACTACCCCTCCAGATACGGCGCGATCAGCGCCAGATCGGCTTCGCTCAGGCGGTCGCTCGCGGTGTTGCGCTGGTGCCAGTAGGGGTATTGCAGCCAGGGCTGGCTGACGGCGTCGAGGCGGCTGCGCTCGTCATCGGTGAGTTTCAGCTCGGCTGAGGCGAGGTTGTCGCGGAACTGTTCTTCCGTGCGTCCGCCGATGATCACCGAGGTCACGCCCTTGCGGCCGAGCGTCCATGCGAGCGCCACCTGGGCCGCCGAAACGCCGCGGGCCTCGGCGATTTCCACCAGCGTATCGATAATGGTCCACAGCCGCTCCTCGTCGCGGATCGGCGGCTCGGTCCAGCCGGCGAACTGGCGGGTGCCCTCCGGCGCCTTGCGGTCACGGCGGTGCTTTCCGGACAGAAGCCCGCCTGCGATCGGGCTCCAGACCAGGATGCCGAGCCCCTGATCCACGCTGATCGGCACCAGCTCGTTTTCAGCATCGCGGCTTTCGAGCGTGTAGTGGATCTGCTGGCTGACGAAGCGCTGGCGATGCTCGCGTTCGGCAATGCCCAGCGCCTTCATGATATGCCAGCCGGAGAAATTCGAGCAGCCGACATAGCGGACCTTGCCGTGGCGCACCAGCCTGTCCAGCGCCTCCATGGTTTCCTCCAGCGGGGTCAAGCCGTCCCATTCGTGGACCTGATAGAGGTCTATGACATCGGTCTTCAGGCGCTTCAGGCTGGCCTCGCAGGCGGCGATCAGGTGGTGTCGGGAAAGGCCGGCATCATTCGGCCCGTCGCCCATGGCAAAGCGTGCCTTGGTCGCGATCATCATCTTGTCGCGGCGCGGCTTGTCCATGATCTCGCCGATGATTTCCTCGCACACGCCCTGCGAATAGGCATCGGCCGTATCCATCAGGTTGACCCCGGCATCGATGCAGATATCGACGAGGCGTCTTGCGTCCTCGGCGCCGAGATCGCCCACCGTCTTCGCCCAGCCAACACCGCCGAAGGTCATGGTGCCCATGGTGATGGTCGAGATTTTGAGGCCCGAACGGCCGAGCTGGCGATATTCCATGATGTTCCTCCGGAATGTATTTTCGGATGTTTGAAAGGTGGCGTCGCCACGCGCGACACAACAATGAGACTGGCCTCATCGTAAGCAGCGGCCGAAGCGAAATCAATTCCCGCGGAGAAATCCGCCCGGCGCTACCGGTCGGCCTCAGCCGAAAGCGCGCCAAGACGGTCGGCGATGATATCGAAGACCACCCGGATGCGCCGGCTCGAATGCAGTTCACGATGGGTGACCAGCCAGATAGGCACCGTGATCGGCCGGAACGCCGGAAAGACTTCTTCCAGCTCGGCAAACAACCGGGCATCCTCCCGCATCATCAGGCCGATGCCAAGCCCCGCGCGCATCAGCTCCATCATCAGCGTTCCGCTCTCGGTGATCACCGGAAAATTGTTGGCCGTGACCTCGATCCCGGCCTCGGCATAGAGCGGCAGCAACTGCTCGCGATATTCAAAGCCGATAAAATCGGCGGTCTGCAGCTTCTCGATGGTGACCGGTCGCCCCAGCCGGTCGAGATAGGCGCTCGAGGCATACATGACCGCGAAGGAAACGCCGACATGTCTGGCGATCAGCTCCGCCTCCGTCGGCCGGGCGTGGCGTATGGCGATATCGGCCTCGCGGCGGATGAGGTCGCTCAGATGGTTCGATGTCTTGATTTCGAGCGCGATGCCGGGCGCCTCGCGCCGCACCGCCTCCACGATCGCGGGCAGATGGTAGGTCGCCATCGCATCGGTGGCGGCGATCCGCACCAGACCCTCGACCGCCTGGGAATGGCCGGACGCGACGAGCGAAATCCTGTTGGCGGCGCCCGTCATGGCGCGGGCCTCGGCAAGAAGCTGAAGGCCCGCCGCCGTGAGCGTCATCGACCGGGTGCCGCGTTCGAACAGGATGACGCCGAGGCTTTCCTCCAGCCCCGCCACCTGGCGGCTCAGCGTCGGCTGCGTCAGCTTCAGGGCCCGCGCAGCAGCCGAAAGCGAGCCTTCCTCGGCCGTGGCGAGAAAGGCGCGCACCTGGTTCCAGTCATAGGACACTGCATTCCATTTCATCGAAATCCGTATAGCAGTTCTAGGAATTTAGGCAATTCCCGCATAGGCTGAAACCGAGTAGAAGCGGCCCGACTTCATCAGACAGTGTAGTGCGAGAGCAGCGGGGATAGTGCGATGCCGGTTTCCAAGACGAAGACCAAGCGCTTCTGGGATAAGATAGCGGAGAAATATGCGAAGGATCCGATCGCGGACGAGGCGTCCTACCGGACCAAGCTCAACGTCACGCGCGACTATCTGGGACCGGAGATGCGGGTGCTCGAATTCGGCTGCGGCACCGGCACCACCGCGCTTTACCACGCCCCGGCCGTGGCCGAGATCGACGCCTTCGACATTTCCGACGCCATGATCGCGATTGCCCGCAGGAAGGCGGAGGAGCAGGGGATCGCCAATGTCCGGTTCCAGCAGGGCGATATCGACGCGCTTGCAAGCAGCGCCGGCCGCTACGATGCCGTCATGGCGCATTCGATCCTGCATCTTCTGGAGGATCGCCAGAGCGTCATCGCCAAGGTTCACGCAATGCTGAAGCCCGGCGGCGTCTTCATTTCCTCAACCGCCTGTCTCGGCGACTTCTCCTTCTATATCAGGGCGGCGATACCGGTGATGCAGATGGTCGGCAAGGCGCCCTATGTCGGCATGTTCACCGAAGATGAGCTCGTCGCGGAGATGGAAGCAGCCGGCTTCGCCATCGCCCACCGATGGTGCCCCGGCAAGAACAAGGCGGCTTTCCTCGTGGCCCGGAAGGCGGGATAGCAAGGCCGGAACACGCGTTCCGGTCTCGGCCTGCATACGGCCATGATGCAGACCCTCTGAGCCTGCCTGCAACTCTGTCCGTCACCCCGGACTTGATCCGGGGTCCAGGGCTACGGAACGCTCCACGTGCAAGAGGGCTACCGTTGATAGACCTCGAAAACTGGCCCTGGATGCCGGGTCAAGCCCGGCATGACGAACGTATATTTCGAGAGTTGCGCCAACAGAAGGAGGCCGGAACATGCGTTCCGGCCTCCTTCTGCAAGACCGAACTGCAGAAATGCCGCTACAGAATATACCGCGACAGGTCCGTGTCCTGCGCCATGTCGCCCACATGCTTGCGGACGTAGTCGCTGTCGATGGTCAGCGACTGGCCGGACTGGTCGGGGGCGGTGAAGGAGATTTCGTCTAGCACCCGTTCCATCACCGTCTGCAGCCGCCGCGCGCCGATATTTTCGACGGTGGCGTTGAGGTGCACCGCGACATCGGCGAGCGAATCGATCGCGTCCTCGGTGAAGTCGAGCGAGACTTCCTCGGTTCCCATCAGCGCCTTGTACTGGCGGATCAGGCTCGCCTCGGTTTCCGTCAGGATACGGCGGAAATCTTCCTTGGTCAGCGCCTGCAATTCGACGCGGATCGGCAGGCGGCCCTGCAGCTCCGGCAACAGGTCCGATGGCTTGGAAACGTGGAATGCGCCGGACGCGATGAACAGGATATGGTCGGTCTTGATCGGTCCATACTTGGTGGCAACCGTCGTGCCTTCCACCAGCGGCAGCAGGTCGCGCTGCACGCCCTCGCGCGAGACGCCGGCACCCATGCGGCCATCGCCTGCAGCGATCTTGTCAATCTCGTCGAGGAACACGATGCCGTCTTCCTGCACCAGCCGCACGGCCTCGCGCTGGATCACCTCGTCATCGAGCAGCTTGTCGGACTCATCGCGCACCAGATCGTCATGGGAGGCCTTGACCGTGGTGCGGACCTTCTTGGTCTTCTGCTGCTTGCCGAACATTTCGGAAAGGTTCAGCACGCCGATATTGGCCCCGGGCATGCCCGGGATTTCGAAGCCCCCCATGCCGGAACCGGTATCGTTGATCTCGATGTCGA
Organism: Martelella sp. FLE1502; assembly: GCF_053484255.1. Lineage (NCBI taxonomy): Bacteria > Pseudomonadati > Pseudomonadota > Alphaproteobacteria > Hyphomicrobiales > Aurantimonadaceae > Martelella > Martelella sp. FLE1502. The sequence continues at coordinate 6,032 of NZ_JBAKFQ010000015.1, read as the reverse complement.
TTTCCTTGTCATCGAGTTCGCCGGCGCGCAGTTTTTTGCGGAAACTATCGCGGGTCGCCGGCGAGGCCGTCTTGCCGACCAACGCGTCAAGCACGCGCTCCTCGGCATTGGCGTGGGCCTTGGCCTGCACCTCCTGGCGTTTTTTCTCGCGCACCAGTACGAGGCCGATTTCCACCAGATCACGGATGATCTGCTCCACATCGCGGCCGACATAGCCGACCTCGGTGAACTTGGTGGCCTCGATCTTGATGAAGGGCGCGCCGGCGAGTTTGGCAAGCCGTCGCGAAATCTCGGTCTTGCCGACGCCGGTCGGGCCGATCATCAGGATATTCTTCGGCATCACCTCGTCGCGCAGATCGTCGGGAAGCTGCTGGCGGCGCCAGCGGTTGCGAAGCGCGATCGCGACGGCGCGCTTGGCGTCGTGCTGGCCGATGATGTGGCGGTCGAGCTCGGAAACGATCTCGCGGGGGGAAAAATTGGTCATCTGTCACTGCTCCTCAAGGGTCGCGGGCCATCAGCAGCGCCGGACCGCCTGTCATGCTGAAAGTTCCAAGCCGGACGAAGCCGGCCTTCTCGTAAGCGCGGATCGCCGCCGCGTTATCGGGGTGCGGATCGACGAGCACACGGCTTGCGCCGTCATTCAAGGCCCGCTCCGCCATGGCGGCAACCAGCCTTGTGCCGAGGCCCTTGCCGATCATCTCCGCCGGGCCGATGAACTGGTCGACGCCGAAGGTGCCCTTGGGCTGGCTTTCGAGCGCGGGCTCGTTGTCGCGCTCATGATCAAGATCGCAGAGCTGGATGTAACCGAACGGCACATCATCCAGCAGGACGACGAGGGGCGAAACCGTCGGATCACCGATATGGGAGCGCATCTGCTCGACCTGCTTTTCTCCGCGCGGCCACCATTCGGCAACATGCGGCTCGGCGAGCCAGCGGGCCATCATGTCGAGATCATTCTCGGCAAGCGGGCGGAAGCCTATGACGCCGTCACTATGCGGCATCCAGCGTTTCCACGATGATGTTGCCATTGGTGTAGACGCAGATCTGCGAGGCGATTTCCATGGCGCGGCGGGCGACATCCTCGGCGGGCTTGTCGGTATCCATCAGCGCAAGGGCTGCGGACAGCGCGTAATTGCCGCCGGAGCCGATCGCCATGACGCCCTGCTCGGGCTCCAGCACATCGCCATTGCCGGTAACGGCAAGCGTGATGTCCTTGTCGGCGACCAGCATCATCGCTTCAAGATTGCGCAGATATTTGTCGGTCCGCCAGTCCTTGGCAAGTTCCACGCAGGCGCGCATCAGCTGGTCGGGATATTGCTCCAGCTTGCGCTCCAGTCGCTCCAGAAGCGTGAAGGCGTCGGCGGTGGCGCCGGCGAAACCGGCAATGACATTGCCGTTCTTGCCGATGCGGCGCACCTTGCGGGCATTGCCCTTCATCACCGTCTGGCCGAGCGAGACCTGGCCATCGCCGGCCATCACCACCTTGCCGTCCTTGCGCACGGTGATGATCGTCGTCGCATGCATGGTGCCGAAGGGATTGTGTTCGCTCATGATCAAAAACCTCAATTGCGGCCCGGCGGGACGGGCCTTTCCGGCTCCCTATGTAGGCAGCCATGCCATATTTGCAATCCGCTCAGGCTCTCGGACGGGCCTGCGCCAGAAGAATGCCGGCCAGAATGAGGATCAGGCCGGAAATCCGCAGCACCGGCGAGGCCGTCACCCCCTCGGCCATGTCCATCGCCGCGCCGGCGATCATCTGGCCGCCGATGATCAGCACCGCCGTGTTGACCGCGCCGATCTTCGGAATGACCCACGAGCCGGCCGCGACGAAGATCACCCCGAGCGGCCCGCCGAGCCAGGCATAGGGCGGAATATCGGAAAACGAAGCCGGCCAAAGCCCGCCGAGCGCCAGCAGAACCGCGCTCATGACCGCGAAGCCGACCAGATGGTTGTAGAAGGACGACGTCATCGGCGAGGTGGAGAGGCTGAGGCGCCCGTTGACCTGCCGACTGAGGATTACCAGGATGCCGGTGACAACCGCATAGATGATTGCCGCGATCATGCCTGCGCCCCCGAGAGGATGACCAGAAGGCCGCCGGCGAGGATCAGCGCCACGACGATCACATCACGCCGGTCGAGCCGGCGCGCCGGCAGGCCGAAAAAGCCCCAATAATCCGCGGCCAGCGAAAACAGTACCTGGCTGGCAAGCCCGATCGCGATCGCGCCGGAAAGCGCCAGTGGCGAATTGACGGCCAGCGCCGCGCACACCACGGTTGCCGCGCCGAACACGCCGCCGAGATAGGCCCACCATGGGATCGCCGGCTTGGCCTCCGCCGCGCCCGCGCGCTTCCTGAGTCCGAGAAGCCCGAGCAGCGCGATCGACACCACCGTGCCGGTGGCATGCGCCGTCCAGGAGGCGAACATCGCATTGCTGTAAAAGCTCATGACGGCGTTCAGATGCGTCATCAACGCCAGCACGCAGCCGGATGCAAAGGCGGCGAGGAAGTAAAGCAAGGCGGGGCGTTGGGCGGCGGGCATGGGAAGGGCTTTCAATGACGATTGCTCCTCCCTTAGCCGAGAATGGGCGCGCGGGAAACACGCCCGCTTTTCTTTTGCGCTTCCCGAGCCTGCCTGATAAGAAACGCCCATTATCCCGTTTCGATGGAGGCATCAGGCATTATGGCCGCTCAGACCGAAGCCCGCCGCGCGGAAATTTCGCGCAAGACCAATGAAACCGCGGTTTCCGTGTCCGTCAATGTCGACGGCACCGGTGAAGCGCGGATTGCGACCGGTATCGGCTTCTTCGACCATATGCTCGACCAGCTTTCCCGCCATTCGCTGATCGACATGACGATCGAAGCCAAGGGCGATCTGCATGTGGACGACCACCACACGGTGGAGGATGTCGGCATCGCCATCGGCCAGGCGCTGGCCAAGGCGCTCGGCAACCGTGCCGGCGTGACCCGCTACGCCTCGATCGATCTCGCCATGGACGAGACCATGACCAAGGCGGCGCTCGACCTTTCCGGCCGGCCTTTCCTGGTGTGGAACGTCACCTTCCCGAGCGAGAAGATCGGCACCTTCGATACCGAGTTGATGCGCGAGTTCTTCCATGCGCTCGCCCAGAATGCCGGCATCACGCTGCATGTGCTCAATCACTACGGCGCCAACAGCCATCATATCGCCGAGACCTGTTTCAAGGCGGTGGCGCGGGCCTTGCGCGCGGCTGCCGAAATCGATCCCCGTCAGGAAGGCCGCGTGCCGTCCACCAAGGGCATGCTGGCCTGAGGCCATAACACCGGAAATGACACCATGACCCAGACAGTCGCGATCATCGACTATGGTTCGGGAAACCTGCGCTCGGCCACCAAGGCCTTCGAACGCGCCGCCCGCGAAAGCGGCGCGGATGCTGAAATCGTGCTGACAGACAGGGCCGATGTGGTGGCAGCCGCCGATCGCATCGTGCTGCCGGGTGTGGGCGCCTATGCCGATTGCCGCGCCGGCCTTGCCGCCGTCGATGGCATGGTCGAGGCGATCCGCGAGGCGGTGGAGGCGAAGGCCCGTCCCTTCCTCGGCATCTGCGTCGGCATGCAGCTGATGTCGGAACGCGGGCTGGAAAAGACCACCTCTGAAGGATTCGGCTGGATTGCCGGAGACGTCACCCCGATCACCCCCGCCGATCCCGCGCTCAAGATCCCACAGATCGGCTGGAACACGCTGACGCTGACGACCCCGCATCCGCTGTTCGATGGCATCGAAACGGGCGAGGCCGGCCTCCACGCCTATTTCGTGCACTCCTATCACCTTGCCGCAAAAAAGCCGGAACAGGTGATCGCCACCACCGACTACGGCGGCCCCGTCACCGCCTTCGTCGCCGACGGCAACAAGGCCGGCAGCCAGTTCCACCCGGAAAAGAGCCAGCGGCTTGGCCTCAAGCTGATCGCCAATTTTCTGACGTGGGCGCCGTGAGCACTGCTCGACCGTGTAAAGACGCTGAAGAGAGGTTGATGCGGATAGTCTAAACTGGCAGAATCCCGCCGATCGACGGAAGTGAGCGGCGGGATTTGTTTCGATCATGCTTCAGCTATCGGAAAAGGTCCATCTGACCAAGGTCGGGTTTGGGCGGAAGAGGAACAACTTTTCGACGCCTGCGATGAGGTGAAAAGTCTGTACTTGCAGCCAAATCGGGCCGCTCGCGAACGAATTCCGTTTTGGCTTCTTCGCGAGAACCGGAATTCTTTTCTTCGCTCCAAACTTCATAGAACCTGAAGGGGCTTTTTTTATGTTGCTCCACTAATTTCTGGACACCGATACCAATCCAGCGGGCTTTCCAGATTTCCTTGGCTACGTCGTTTGTAAAATAATCCACAGGGTGGCTCCTTTTGCAAGAATGGTGCCAGCCAACTGCGAAATCCATTTGATTTTAAGAATCGCATGTGCAATTCAAAAACCTGTGAGAGATGCATTTCACTTCCCTTGGCACCTAGTTGTCTTCGGGAGCAAAAGGCCGGGCTGCAACCCGGCTTTTTGCGTTAGCGACCCAAATATTTATTGTATCTTGAATGTGAGAGTCTCAGCAGAAGCGAGTTATCCCCAAAAATTCTGCTTTTGTTCCGGTTTAGAGAAATAGTTATGATCCTTTTCCCCGCAATCGACCTGAAGGACGGCCAGTGTGTGCGTCTGAAGCTTGGCGACATGGAGCAGGCGACGATCTATAATCCCGATCCGGGCGCGCAGGCGAAGGCCTTCGAGGATCAGGGGTTTTCGTGGCTGCATGTGGTCGATCTCAACGGCGCGTTCGCCGGCGAGAGCGTGAATGGCGCGGCGGTCGACGCGATCCTGAAGGCGACGAAGAACCCTGTGCAGCTCGGCGGCGGCATCCGCTCGCTGGAGCATATCGAGAATTGGCTGTCAAAGGGTCTTGCCCGCGTCATTCTCGGCACCGTGGCGGTGCGCGATCCCGAATTGGTCAAGGCCGCCTGCAAGGCCTTTCCCGGCAAGATCGCCGTCGGCATCGACGCGCGCGGCGGCAAGGTGGCGGTCGAAGGCTGGGCCGAAGCCTCCGAGCTTGAGGTGGTCGAACTGGCGAAACGTTTCGAGGGCGCGGGCGTCGCCGCGATCATCTACACCGATATCGACCGCGACGGCATTCTGACCGGCATCAACTGGGATTCAACGCTGACGCTGGCAGCCGCCGTCGAAATCCCCGTCATCGCCTCCGGCGGCCTCGCCTCGGTGGACGACATCGCCCGGATGACGAAGCCGGACGCCCAGATTCTCGAAGGTGCAATCTCCGGACGCGCGCTCTATGATGGCCGGATCGATCCGGCGGAGGCGCTTCAGATGCTGAAAGCCCAATGAAACGAATCAGTTAGCTACTAAGTTATTGAAACTTAAAGTCGTTCTTGACATATTTGGCTCTGACGCCTATATTATTTACCAAGTGGACCGGGGGATGTTCCCAGTCGGCGTCTGGCTCTGGAGGTTGCTCCGGGGCCTTTCGCTTTTTCAGGGGAAGCTCTTCAGGCCATAGCCGCGATACCCTCCCGCTCCGCCTGTGCGAAATTTAGGCTCGATAATATCAAAAGCCCTGTTTTGCTGCTCTGGCCGCAGTTCGTGCAGCCCGATCGGTCGAGCAATCAGATCGGAGATCTGTAGGCCAGAGGAATTTGCGGTTTTCTCGACAAAGCGAATATCGAAGCAATCCATGGCATCACCGTGATAATTCGACCGGTCGCATATTCTTCGAAATTCCAGCTCCAGCTCTGCGTCCTCCTTCTTTCCCCGTTTCTCGAAAACGCAGTGCGTCAAGGCGCTCTCGGCGTGACGGTCGATCATCAGGCGATAAAGGCGCTCCATACAGAACTTCAGGGCGATTTCGTAAGGGTTGCCGGGGTTCTCGTATCTGCTTTTCAGTCGCGTTTTATCAATTGCCGCTGCGATGACGGTAAATTCGGCCTGATCAATAACCTCGTTCTGAACCGCTCCGGGTTTGCCGGAGGCTTGGTTTCAATAGTTACGCGGCTTGGACT
>NZ_JBAKFQ010000014.1:0-122762 GCF_053484255.1 Martelella sp. FLE1502 | reverse complement strand
CAAATCGCACCAAAACGGAATCCCATACGATTCATTCATCACGCCTGATGCTCTAATCCGGAAACGTCATGTGCCCGTTTTCGTCGAGCGGCGAGAACGGATTGAAGGCGACCTCCCACAAATGGCCGTCCGGATCGGCGAAATAGCCGCTATAGCCGCCCCAGAATACCTTCTCCGCCCGCTTGACGATCCGCGCGCCGCAGCTTTCGGCAAAGGCAAGCGCCTCATCCACTTCGCTTTCGGAGCCGACATTATAGGCAAGCGTCACGCCGGAAAAAGACGGCGGATCGTCCGGGATGCCCTCAGGCCGGCATCCTCGGCCAGCGCCTTTCGCCCGAAAAGGCCAAGCGCGATACCGTTGAGCCCGAAGAAGCTGACGCTTTCCTGCGAGGCGGATGATTTCTTCCAGCCCAGACGCTCATAGAACGCCGTCGCCACCGCGATATCCTCGACGCCCAATGTGATCAGGCTGATCCTGCGCTCGAATGCCATGGGCTTACCTCCATTTTGTTCTCTATATGTTCTATTATTCGTGACAAAAGTAAAGCGCTTTTTTGCCATAGGAGGCTGGATTGGAAACATCCCAAGCCTGCTGTCGCGACCGGCATTGCGGCCAAGATCTGGTTTCGTGCAAACCTCGCACACCCTCTGCGCACCACCCTCACGCTTGACCCGAGGGTCCAGGCGAGTTTCTCCGTGTGGCCTGGATGCTCGTGTCAAGCCCGGGCATGACTCATGAGGGGGGCTTAAGCATTGAGCGCGAAGACCATCGACAAATAAGCGCGCAACCAATGCGGTATTATTATACCACTTTTCTATCTATCTGTTTTTTCGCGATTAAATAAAATCCGTACCACTTTTTCGCTCTTGACCAATCTCCGCCCTGGCTCTATACAACCGCCAACATATCCGGCCAGTCCGAATATGCCATCAGGCTTGGGCTTCACCCCAAGCAAAGCAACAAGAAACGTCCACCCTTTGGGGCTGGATCAAAATCGAGAGCAACATAATGGTTACCTTCTCCCAGAAGCCCGCAGAGGTGGAAAAGAAGTGGATCGTGATCGATGCCGAAGGTCTCGTCCTCGGCCGTCTCGCCACCCTCGTCGCCATGCGCCTGCGCGGCAAGCACAAAGCCACTTTCACCCCGCATGTTGACGACGGCGACAACGTCATCGTCATCAATGCCGAAAAAGTCGCCATGACCGGCAAGAAGTACACCGACAAGATGTACTACTGGCACACCGGCTACCCCGGCGGCATCAAGGAACGCACTGCGCGCCAGATCATCGAGGGCCGTTTCCCGGAACGCGTCATCGAAAAGGCTGTCGAGCGCATGATTCCGCGCGGTCCCCTCGGCCGTCGCCAGATGAAGAACCTGCGCGTCTATGCAGGCACCAACCACCCCCATGAAGCCCAGCAGCCCGAAGTGCTCGACGTTGCCAAGCTCAACAAGAAGAATGTGAGGAGCGCATAATGGCCGATCTGTCCGATCTGAAGACGCTTGGCGACGCTGCGACCGCTGAAGCAACCCCCGCCGCTCCGGTTCACGAGCGCAAGGTTGACGACCTTGGCCGCGCCTATGCCACCGGCAAGCGCAAGGACGCCGTCGCCCGCGTTTGGGTGAAGGCCGGCACTGGCAAGATCACCGTTAATGGCAAGGATTTCTCCGAATATTTCGGTCGTCCGGTGCTGCAGATGGTTCTCCAGCAGCCGATCGTCGCCGCTGCCCGTGATGGCCAGTTCGACATCGTCGCAACGGTAACCGGCGGCGGCCTTTCCGGCCAGGCCGGTGCGGTTCGCCACGGCATCTCCAAGGCGCTGACCTATTTCGAGCCGGAACTGCGTTCGGTTCTCAAGCGCGGCGGCTTCCTGACCCGCGACAGCCGCGTCGTCGAGCGCAAGAAGTACGGCCGCGCGAAAGCCCGCCGTTCGTTCCAGTTCTCCAAGCGCTAAGCACTGGGTTTTCGATACGCATCCGAAAGGGCCGCCGTTGTGCGGCCCTTTTTTTGTTGTTCGGAAATGTGCCCAAGGCCGCCCTTTCGCTCTTTGTGGCCGCAGCCATGACAGCGTTCGACGAGGTATGGTCACCCATCCTTGCGCAACCCTCTCGTGTGGACTTACACTCGGTCCTGAAACCAACGGGATCGCGACGCATGAGAATCGTCGTATTCTTTTTCCTGCGCTGCTTTGGGTTCGGGCTCTTCGCGCTGCCGGCCTTGTCGGCACTTGTCCATATCCCGAGCGAACTTCTGCTATGGCTGACCGGCCTGAACTTCGCCATTTCCGCGGGTCTTCTGGCGTCAGCCTGCAATGCCCGCTATTACGGCGATGTCGTTTACGTTCTTTATGACAGGCACAGGACGCTGGCAGCCGGGAATGGGGCGATCCACTGGCTCGCGCTGCCGGCGGATATCAGATCCTCATCGACCCCCTTCCGGTTCCTGTCCTCGCAGGTTCCGCATATCGACGAGATGGATCACGGAGACCGGATGAGAATGTATCGCACGCCGATTTTCGGCTATCTCTGGTGGGAACACGCACTGCCCTTTCCAATCGCCGCAGAACAAATGACGGCCTGAGCGGGCGTTTCTAGGCAGAGTGGCACTTTTAATTGACGCGGCCGGATTTCTTGCATTCCGCCCTATCGACCTTCTGCCCGGCGCGGATTATCTATAATTCCATGACCAAATCCGAACCCATCGCCGCTCGCATCAGCCGCGCCTTGGCGGAGCGCATCGTCTCCGGCGAGATCGCCGCCGGCGCGCCGCTCAGGCAGGATCATATCGCTGAGGAGTTCGGCGCAAGCCACGTGCCGGTGCGCGAGGCATTCCGCCGACTTGAGGCGCAGGGCCTTGTGGAAAGCCAGCCGCGCCGGGGCGTTCGCGTGGCCGGCTTCAGCATGGAGGAGGTGCGCGAGATTGCCGAGATGCGCTCGGCGCTCGAAGTGCTGGCGCTGCGCAATGCCGCGCCTCATCTCACCAGCGCCATTCTCGATGAAGCCGAGGAGGCAACCCGCGCGGGCGATCAGGCCCGCGACGTCCATGCCTGGGAACAGGCGAACCGCCGCTTCCACCGGCTGATCCTCGCCCCCTGCGGCATGCCGCGCCTGATGCGCAGCATCGACGATCTTCACATCGCAAGCGCGCGCTTCCTGTTTTCCGGCTGGCGCGCGGAATGGGACACACCAACCGATCGCGACCATCGTGCCATCCTCTTGGCATTGCGCCGGGGCGATATAGAGGCTGCAGCCCTTCTGCTCGGCCGCCACGTGCAGTGGATCGGTCAGAAACCTGCCAGGATGCAAGTCACCCGTTCCCCCGGTTGAAGCTGACGGCCCTACGCGCCCTGTCACATCAAGGGACCGGCGCCCGGGTCAACCTCCCGATTTTCGCCGCTTTCCACAGCAGCCGCGCGTTGGAAAAGCGCGGGGCTTGCCTTGTGCCACGTTATGTGGATTCCTTTAGAGATAGATTCTACAAATTATCTATAATTTAAAAGGAGCATCTCATGCGTTCATCCAGTCCCACCCTCCTGCCGGCTTTCAGCCCGCTCGCCCCGCAAGACCGCAGCCTCGCCTGGAAGGCGGCGGCGGTGTTTCTGGGCAGCCTGTTCCTTGCGCTGTCTTCCTATATCGAAGTCCCGATGGTTCCGGTTCCGGTCACGATGCAGACCTTCGCGGTAACGCTGGTCGGCGCGCTTTACGGCTGGCGGCTCGGCGGGCTCACCATCGTCGCATGGCTCATGGAGGGCGCGCTGGGCCTGCCGGTCCTGGCGGGCGGCGCTGCGGGCTTTGCCCATTTCATGGGCCCCACGGGCGGCTATCTGTTCGCCTTCCCGATCGCCGGCATGGTCGCGGGCTTTCTGGCCGAGCGCGGCTGGAACGGCCATCGCGTCACCCTCGCCTTCCTCGCCATGCTGGCCGGCAATGCGGCCTGCCTGCTGCTCGGCGCTGCCTGGCTTTCGCTGATGATCGGCGTCGGCGCCGCGTTCACGGCGGGCGTCCTGCCCTTCCTGATCGGCGCCGTGCTGAAATCGGCGCTAGCGGCCGCCCTGCTGAAGGCGCTCGCGCGCGCCCCGAAGCGCGCCGGCTGATGACGGTCAGGCTGCGCCCGCATCATCTGCTTTGCATGCTCACCTATGCGGGCAAGGGCTACAGCCCCGCCTTCACGGCCAACATGACGGCAATCGTGGAGCGGATCGCGGGCGGCGAGCCGATCGAGATCGTCGAGGGCCCGGACGATATCTGCGCCCCGCTGCTGACAGAACCCGACCCGCATTGCCACCGCGAAAGCATGACCGTGCGCGATCGGTGGGCGGCCGCGGCGGTCGAGCGACTGTTCGAAAACGGTATGTCCGATCCCATAGTCCTTGAGAAAGACGATATCGAGGGTTTGAGGCAGGCCTTCGCGCGCGGCGATATCCGATCGGCCTGTCAGGGCTGCGAATGGCAGGCGCTTTGCACGGAAATTGCCGGCGATGGCTTTGCCGACACGCTGCTCTGACCGACAGCGTGAGACGAGCTGCCTTTTTGGGAGGCGGAGCCTATGGCCCCCCCTCTCCTATTGTGTCCAGCGGGGATTACTCGCCGCCGAATTCGGCCTTGAACTCCTCGAAGTCGATCTGCATGCCGTTCAACACCGTCGACCAGTGCCGGGTAAGCGCCGCCTGCGCGACCGCCTCGGCAATTTCCTGCTGGCTCGCGCCGAGCTGCTTTGCCGCAACGCTATCGACCCAGACGCAGTAACGGCACGGGATCTGGGCCGCGACCGCGATATTGATCAGCGACTTGGTCTTCGCCGAAAGCGCGGTGTTCTCGTTGACCTCGATATCGCGCGTCAGCGCCCAGGCCGCGGCAATGCCGTGCTTGGGATAGACCTTCATGAAGGTCGGCACCACGCCGTAGGTTCTGAGGATCTCGTCATAGACAGCCTCGACATCGGGCGCGCCCGCTGCGCTCGCACCATCCGCGACCTGCACCTCCGTTACCGACTCGGCGCTGGCGACAAGCACTTCGGCATCGGCCGGGCCACGGACCCGCTCGGCTGACACCGAAGAGGCAGCGACCATCACGACGCCCGCCGCGAGGGCGGACAGAAGATAGTTTTTCATAGTCTTATTCCTGAACTGGTTTCGGGTAACCCCAGGCAAATCTGCGGGGGCGACGCCGCGATGCGACGTTGGCCCGGTTTGTCCCCGATTTCGCCTCGCCCACCTAGTGAACCCGTGGTTCGGACATAGAGGAAAGTTAAATTGCCTTTGTGTATCAGATAGTTGGAGGAAAAGACTTCAAACACTGGACGGGAATGCGCACCGGTAACAATGCTCTCACTTGACCGTCGGTACAGTCTCAAGCCTCGAAAAGGAGCTTGATATAGGTTCTGAGCTGCAACACCTGCTTGCCGAGCACTGAAGGGTCGCGGAGCGCCTTCGACATGATGATGCCGCCCTCCACCGTGTTGTTGACCATGTCGGCAAGCGCATCGAGGTCGACGGGCTCTCGCGGCGGATGGCGCTCCGCGATCTCCTCCAGATAGGCGCGAAACCGGGCGCGCCAGGTGAGCAGCGCCTCGGTGTAAAGGTCGCGGACATCACGGTCGAACAGTCTCTCATTGTAGCAATAGGTGGCGACCAGACAGCCGGGGTGGCCGTTGGGCAGGTCGTCCATCAGTTCGGCGAGCAGTTTCAGTCCGATCAGGAAGGCATGCAGCGGGTCTTCATGCAATTCCCGCGCGCGGCCGAATATGCCGTCCAACAGGTCTTCTTCGCGTTCGAGATAGCGCACAAGAAGGGCGCGGGCGAGCGCATTCTTGTCGGGAAAATGATAGAAGAAGCCGCCCTTGGTAATCCCGGCCTCGGTGATCAGTTCCTCGATGGAGGTCGCACCGAACCCCTTGGCCAGGACCGCCGCTTCGGCGATGTCCATCAGCCGCGACCGCATGTCTGTTGCCTTCGCCATGCATTCCTCGCCAGCTCTTCACTGTACCACAAGTACACTTCTAAACGCGGGATCGTTCCGTCACAAGACTGCCGGAAACACCGAGACAGAAGGAATGATCATGTTGAACGCAACCGATATGCTCCGGCCGGCCCGGCCGGATGATGCCGCAGCCATGGCGTCGCTCATCAACATCGCCGGCGAAGGCCTGCCCGTCTATTTCTGGAAAATGATAGCCCCGGATGCCGACCCCTTCGCCACCGGGCGCGCCCGCGCCATGCGTGACGAGGGCGGGTTTTCATGGACAAACGCTCATGTCATCGAGGCCGATGGCGTCGCCCGGGCCTTGCTGATCACCTATCCGATCAGCGATGCGCCGGAACCCGTTGACCCGGACAACACGCCACCGGTCTTCCTCCCGCTGGAGGAGCTCGAAAGCCTTGCGCCGGGCAGCTTCTACGTCAACGTGCTGGCCACCGAGGCCGGATACCGCAAGCGCGGCTTTGGCTCGCGGCTTCTCGAACAGGCGATTGCGCTTGCGGGGGACCGGTCGATGAGCATCATCGTGTCGGACGCCAACGAAAATGCGATGCGGCTATACGAGGCCCACGGTTTCACGCCGGCCGCCTCGCGGCCAATCGTCAAGGCCGACGGCTGGGCGTGTGACGGCAAGAACTGGGTCTTGATGCTGCGCTGAGATACGGCGCGCGGCAACCGCGCGCCGTTTGCCTAAAGCCCTCACCCGGCTTCGGTCACCCGCGACAGCGCAACGGTCAGCTGTTCGCGCTGTTGCTTCAGCTCCTCGAAGCGCTCGCGCTCCGTGGCCACCACTTCCGGATCGGCGTTGGCGATGAATTTCTCGTTGCCGAGCTTCTTCTGGCTGCGCTCGATATCGGCGTCGACCTTGCCGATCGCCTTCGTCAGACGCGCGGTTTCAGCCGCCACATCGATAAGGCTGCCCAGCGGAATGCAGGCGGTGGCCTCGCCGATGATGACCTGGGCCGAGCCCTTGGGAGCCTCCTTCTCGAAATCGAGCGAATCGATGCGGGCGAGCCGCTCCAGCGCCGGATAATGGCGGGCGGTGCGCTCGCGGGTCGTGGCATTGGCGCCGACGAGGATCAGCGGCGCCTTGGCCGAAGGCGGCACGTTCACCTCCGCGCGCGCCGAGCGGATGCCGGAGATCAGATCGACAAGCCAGTTGATCTCGTCGGCCGCCTCTTCATCCCGGAAGCCCGGCTCATGCCAGTCGGCATGGCAGCAAAGCCCCTCGCCGCCGATATGGTTCCACAACTCCTCGGTCATGAACGGCATGAACGGGTGCAAGAGCTTGTAGGTTTCGGCCAGAACATAGGCAACGCAATGCTGGGCCTCGGTCTTCGCGGCCTCGTCCTCGCCCATGAACACCGGCTTCAGGAGTTCCAGATACCAGTCGCAGAGCTCGTGCCAGACGAAACGGTAGAGCGCATCGGCCGCCTCGTTGAAGCGGAAGTTCTCGATCGCCGTGGTCACGTCCTCGGTGGTCTTCGAAAGCTCGGTCAGGATCCAGCGATTGATGGTCTGGGTCGCGCCGGAGGGGCGGAACGAGCCGTCGAGCTTCATCCCGTTCATCTCGGCAAAGCGCGTGGCGTTCCAGAGCTTGGTGCCGAAGTTGCGGTAGCCGGCGATGCGGCTCTCGTCGAGCTTCACGTCGCGGCCCTGCGCGGCCATGATCGCCAGCGTGAACCGCAGCGCGTCGGCGCCATATTCCTCGATCAGGTTGAGCGGATCGATGACGTTGCCCTTCGACTTCGACATCTTCTGACCGTTCTTGTCGCGCACCAGGGCGTGGACGTAGACGGCGTGGAAGGGTTCGACCGGCTTGCCGTCCTCGTCCTTCATGAAGTGCAGCCCGGCCATCATCATGCGGGCAACCCAGAAGAAGATGATGTCGAAGCCGGTGACCAGCACGCTGGTCGGGTAGTAACGGGCAAGCTCGTCCGTCTCCTCGGGCCAGCCGAGCGTCGAGAACGGCCACAGCGCGGAGGAGAACCAGGTGTCGAGCACGTCCTCGTCGCGGGTCAGGATATTGCCCGGCTCGTAGTTTTCGAGCTGCTCCTCCACCCAGGCCTTCCACGGCCCCTCATGGGCGATATAGTGCTGGATCGCGGCGTCGAGCGCCTCTTCTTCGGTCTTTTCGACGAAGACCTGACCGTCTGGGCCGTACCAGGCCGGGATCTGATGGCCCCACCAGAGCTGGCGCGAAATGCACCACGGCTCGATATTTTCCATCCAGTCGAAATAGGTCTTTTGCCAGTTCTTCGGCACGAAATTGGTGCGGCCCTCGCGGACCGATTCAATCGCCGGCTTGGCAAGTTCCTTGGCGTCGGCGAACCACTGATCGGTCAGCATCGGCTCAATGACGACGCCCGAACGGTCGCCAAAGGGCTGCATGATCTTCTTGTTCTCGACGAAGGGGATATCATTGCCCTCTTCGTCCTTCACGGTGACGGCAAGGCCCTCGGCATTGATCGCGTCGACGATGCGCTTGCGGGCGGCATAGCGGTCGAGGCCGCGATATTCGTCGGGCACGAGGTTGATGTCGTCGACCTCGGCTTCGGTCGGCAGCTCGCCGGATTTCGCGATCTTCATCGCCTGCTCGGCGCATACGGCATAGGGCTCGCCGTCATCGCGCAGCGCGGCCTTGGTGTCCATCAGCCGGTAGAGCGGAATATGGTTGCGGCGGGCGACCTGATAGTCGTTGAAATCATGCGCACCGGTGATCTTGACCGCGCCGGAGCCGAAATCCTTGTCCGGATATTCGTCGGTGATGATCGGGATCAGACGCCGATGCTCCTTTGGCCCAACCGGAATTTCGCAGAATTTTCCAATAATTGGCGCATACCGCTCATCCGATGGATGAACGGCGACGGCGCCATCGCCGAGCATGGTTTCCGGACGGGTAGTCGCGATCGAGATGTAATCGCGCTCCTCCTCGAGGATGACATTGCCGTCCGCGTCCTTCTCGACATAGGTATAAGTCTCGCCGCCGGCCAGCGGGTATTTGAAATGCCACATATGGCCGTCGACTTCGCGGTTTTCGACCTCGAGATCGGAAATCGCGGTTTCGAACTCGGGATCCCAGTTGACCAGCCGCTTGCCGCGATAGATCAGGCCGTGCTTGTAGAGCGAGACGAAGACCTCGCGCACGGCCTCCGAAAGCCCCTCATCCATGGTGAAGCGCTCGCGCGACCAGTCACAGGAAGCGCCGAGGCGCTTGAGCTGATTGATGATCTGCCCGCCGGATTCTTCCTTCCACTCCCAGACCTTGTCGATGAAGGCGTCGCGGCCCATCTCGCGCCGACCGGGAAGCTGGCGTTCCATCAGCTGGCGTTCGACCACCATCTGGGTGGCGATGCCGGCATGGTCCATGCCGGGCTGCCACAGCGTGTCCTTGCCGCGCATCCGCTCGAAGCGGACCATGATGTCCTGCAGCGTGTTGTTGAGCGCGTGGCCCATATGCAGCGAGCCGGTCACGTTCGGGGGCGGGATCACGATCGAGAAGCTCTCCCTGCCCGGCTTTGCGTTGGCTCCGGCGCGGAAGGCATCGGCCTGTTCCCACCGGGTGGCAATCCTGGGTTCGACGCTTTTCGCGTCATACGTCTTCTCAAGCATGTCTTCGCCAATTCCTGCTGATACCAATACCGGGCGAAACACATATAGCGCGCCTGCGTCCGGATTAAACGGCGGCGGGTGGCCGCGGCTTACGCAGCGGCCCTTCGCGGCCTGTCGTTGTTATGCGCTTGGCTTCAGGCCTGTCAACAACAAAGCCGCCCCGATCGGGACGGCTTTGGCAGGTCCAACGCGCGTGTTCTCAGCGCTTTGCGTTGCGCATGCGCTCGATTTCCTTGCCGACCATTTCTTCCACGATCGAAGGCATGTGCTCCTCGATCCAGTCCCGGAGCAGCGGACGCAGTTCCGAAATCACGATTTCCTCGATCTTGCGCGCGCCCTCGCGATCCAAAGCGTCGGAAAGCGCATGCAGTGCATTGCCGATACGCTGTTCGGAATCCGTCGAGAGCAGGCTGTCCTGACGCTCCTCAGTGCGCGGCGAATGGTCGGTCTCGTCTGCGTGCGCGGCGCTCTTGGGCTCGTGGGCCCCACCGGTCGCCTCCCGCACCTGACGCGCAACCTCGCCGATCGTGCCCGGATAGACCGCATCGTGCTCCAGCGGATGCGGCCGGGGCGCTGCCGCCTGCCGCTCCTCCTGTTCAGTAGCCTGATGCGTCACCGGCTCCTGGTGGTCTGCCACGAACGGCTGTTCGGCTTCCTCGCCATGTGTCGCTTCCGTTTCGTTCGACGGCTGGGAATC
This sequence comes from Martelella sp. FLE1502, assembly GCF_053484255.1. Lineage (NCBI taxonomy): Bacteria > Pseudomonadati > Pseudomonadota > Alphaproteobacteria > Hyphomicrobiales > Aurantimonadaceae > Martelella > Martelella sp. FLE1502. The sequence continues at coordinate 112,479 of NZ_JBAKFQ010000014.1, read as the reverse complement.
CTCATCAAAGGTGAAGGCAGGACGGCGCGAGACGAAGGAATTGTCGCCAAAAGGCTCGGGATCCTGCGCGGCCGGGGATGCATCGCCCGCATCATGATCGCGCTGCCGATAGGCCTCGGACACGCGGTAGCTCTCATCTCTCGGCGCGGCAGCGTTGTCACGCGCGGCGCGCGGAGAACGCCCGACATCGTCGCCGCTGTCGATGATACGGCGAATCGAAGCGAGAATTTCTTCCATCGAGGGCTCTTGCTGCAATTTTGGCTGCGCCATTACAAACCTTCCCGCGCGTTAATGTCCCTAGCGTCGAATCATCGACAAAGATACGCCAGCTCCGGTCGCATGAAGACCGAAACCGTCATATTTTCAGTGCTATACACAGGATTTTAGGGACACGTCCGGTAGAACTTACCAATCTCTAGAATTCGAAGGCCTTCGCCCGCGCGAAACCGGGAAGCGGCTTGACGGCGGCATTGAAGGACGAAAGCGACGAAAACACATCGCCGTCGCGATGATAGATGGTGGCCCGGGCGGAATAACCCGTACCCTCGACGCAGACGAGCCGGCCGCCATCGCGCAGCTGGTTCAGCAGCGCCTCCGGAACGACCTCGACCGCGCCATTGAGGAAGATCGCGTCATAAGGCGCCTCGGACGGATAGCCCTCGGGCAGGACGCCGCTGACCACAACCGCATTGTCATAGCCGAGTTCGAGGAATTTCGCGCTCGCGCTTTCAACCAGTTCCTCATCGCTGTCGATGCCGACGACCGACTGGGCGAGCAGCGAAAGAATCGCGGCGGCGTACCCATCGCCCGCGCCGACCACCAGCACCACATCCTTCTTGGAAAGCTCCAGAAGCTGGACCAGCTTGGCAAGCGGCGACGGCTCCATCATGTAGCGGGCGGGGCCGGCCTCGTTTGCGGGCTTCACCTGAATGTCCTCGTCGATATAGGCGAGCGACCTGGATTGCGGCGGCAAGAAAGCCTCGCGCGGCACGGCAAGAAAGGCTTCGAGCACAGGATAGGCTGTCACATCGGTCGGCCGGATCTGGTTTTCCACCATCTTCCTGCGCGCCGTTTCGAAATTCATCATGGCCAACAACCTCGCAAACATTCAGCGTTCAGCGCCGTCTTGACGCTCACACTGTGTTCATAGATGCGCTGTCGCCTCCATGCAAGACGGGAGTTTTGCGAAAAAGCCGAAGAGGAGAAGGCGCACAAGGCCGCGCCTGCTCACCCGGGACATGACGAAAGGGCCGGCGCGAGCGCCGGCCCCGATGGCATTTCAAGATCACCGATAACGGTTGACCAGAATGCAGAGCCGCTGCAGGCCGGCTTCATAATTGTCCGGCGTGCGCATCACGGCCTGGCACTGTTTACGCACGGTCTGCTGCTCGCCGCTGCTCAGATCGTCGAAGGCGATCACGAGACGCTGGTCGTTGCGGTTGTCAGGCATCGAACCGCCGCCCGATCCATCTCCGCCGGACGTGCCACCTCCATTGCCGCCACCGGCATTTCCGCCGCCGTTTCCACCTCCACTATTGCCACCGCCATTGTTGCCGCCTCCGCCGCCGAGGCCGATGTCCACGTCCGCGCCGGTGCCATCGTCGCCGCCAATGCCGACATCGACATCAGCATTCGCGCCGCTGTCGCCGCCGATCGTGGCGGAGGCCGAAGCCCCTATCCCGCTGCTGCCGCCAACATCGGCGGAGGCATCGGCGTTCACGCCACTGGAGCCGCCAACGCTTGCGCCGACATCGGCGCTTGCCGCCTGTCCGCCGCCGACATCGGCTGACGCTCCGGCATCAACGCCACCGGAACCGCCGACGCTCGCGCCGGCATCAACGCTTGCGGCCTGACCGCCGCCGACGCCGGCTGATGCGCCGGCATTCACGCCATCCGAGCCGCCGACGCTAGCGTCAACGCCCGCGCCGATGCCGCCTGAGGGATCGGTGTCGGTGTTGACGCCGACGCTTATCCCGTTCTCGCCGCCGATATTCAGAGACTGTGCATTGGCAGGGTTCGCACCATAAAATGTAACGGCGAGCGACCCTGCGAAAAAAGCACTCGCCAGAAGTGTAGATTTACTGCGACAGGCAAACATGTCGTCCTCCTTCTGGAGCCCTCGCTTTAGAAGGACTCCCCCTGTTCAAACAACCTTATGTTTGCGGCTCGTCTGTTCGATCCGCGTAACTTTTAAACGGGACCTTGAACGAAAAAGTTCCTCAGCGGCGAAGAATCTTCTCGGCGACCAGAACAAGAGATACTAATTCTGAGCTGAAAAGACCGAGGCTCTTCACCTACCATACTTCGATAACAAAGAAGATATTCGGGCCCGAAAAACACGTGGACAATCGGGAAGCAAGTTATTCAAATAAAAGAGTGGTAGCGATACCATGTGCTCGGCGACATCTATGGTCATGAAAATCACCAACACGATCGCACAGCAAACTGGCGATGCTGCCAGGACGGCGCTGAATTCTTATCAAAAAAGGAAGTGGAGGCCTCGGCCGGAATCGAACCGGCGTGCAAGGATTTGCAGTCCTCTGCGTAACCACTCCGCCACGAGGCCAAACTTTGTCGATCGAAGGGTTGGCGCGGATTTAGAATGATTTAATTTGATTTGCAATAGCGCTGCCCGGCGCCGCAGGCTCAAAAGGCCGCGCGAATCGGTTAGTGTCACGAAGTCCGGCTTCGGGGTCGAAATACCGGCGCGTCGCAATGGAGGGGACCAATGCCGACCATCTTGAATTCCGCCAGATTTTTTGCGGCGTGGTGCGTTTTCGCCCTTTTGACGGCGGCATGTCTTCAACTCTCGCCCGCCGCCGCTCAGGAAACTGACGACGAAAAAACCTCCACCGAGCTGGTGCAGGAAATCTTCCAGGACGCCCAGGGAAATGCCGGCCTCAAGGCGCGGTACGAGCGTCTGGTGACAAACCCCATCTCGCCGCCCGACACCCGCAGCCCGCGCGCGACGCTGGAAAGCTTTCTGGTGATCATGCAGACGGCGAGCGAACTCTGGCTTGAGGTGCGCGACAGCTATTTCGACGGCGACACCTTTTTTATGACTCGCGACCAGCGCGATCAGCTCGTTCTGGTGCAGTCGCTGCTGGAAAAGGCGGCGCGAACCTTCGATCTCTCAGCGATACCGGCCGCGTCGCGTCAGCGCGCGAGCATAGAGACCGTGCTGCAACTCCAGGAAATATTCGACCGGATCTATCTGCCGCCGGTGGAGGAAATACCCGGCCTTGCCGCGGGCGCGTTCGCGCTGTCGGATACGGACGCGGAAGCGCTGCCGGCGAAGTGGATCATTCCCGGCACCAGCCTGACCATCGAGCGGCAAAGGGACGGCCCCCGGGAGGGCGAATATCTTTTTACCCAAAGCACCATCAACCAGATCGACGACGACTACGAGGAGGTCAAGGCCCTTCCGATGATCGCCGACCTCGGCGAAGACCTCTACCAGTATTACATCTATACGCCGGGCAATCTGGTCGCGCCGCGCTGGTATGAGTTCATTCTCGATGGCCCCTACTGGCTGCGCTATGAATTCGGCAACCAGGCCTATTGGCAATGGTTGGGGCTGGCGCTCATCACCGTCGTGTCGGTGGTCGCGCTGGTCTGGTTCAGCCGCTGGAATGCGCGACGCGCCGTTCCGCTGGATCCCGCCAGGCGCCAGCTGCGTCGCGTGGTCACGCCCCTGCTGATCATCGGCGCGGCAAACCTCATCCGCTTCCTGATCGAGGAGCAGATCAACATCACCGGCGACCTGCTTTATGTCACCACCACCGCCTTGAGCGCGCTCATCTGGACGGCCACAGCCTGGTTCACCTACCAGCTTCTGCAGACGCTATATATGTGGACGATCCGCAATCCCGCCGTCAGCAATGCCTCGCTTGATGCCAGCCTGCTGCGCACCGGCTTCCAGGTGATGTCCTTCATCGTGGCGATTATCGTGCTCGGCTATGGCGCGACCCAGATCGGCATTCCGATCTATGGCGTCGTCGCCGGTCTCGGCGTCGGCGGCCTGGCGATTGCGCTTGCCGCCCAGCCGACGCTCGAAAACTTCATCAGCGGCGTGCTGCTTTACGCAGACCGGATCGTGCGGGTCGGCGACTTCTTCCAGTTCGACGATACCGCCGGCACTGTGGAGGAAATCGGCATCCGTTCGACCCGCATCCGCGCGCTCGACCGCACGCTCATCATCGTCGCCAATGCCGATCTGGTAAAACGCAAGATCACCAATTACAGCCGCCGCGACGTCTTCCTGTTCCGCCACAAGATCGGCCTCAGATACGAAACCGACGCCGACACGCTGCACAGGATCATGGAGGATATCCGGGCCCTGCTTGCATCCCATGAAAGCGTGCTCGAATCGCCAAGGCGCGTCCGGCTCGTGGAATATGGCGATTCGGCCGTGCTGATCGATATCTACGCCAATATCTCCGCCTCCGACATCAACGTCTTCCTCGAGGTGCAGGAGCAATTGCTGCTTTCGATTCGCGACATCGTCGAACGCCACGGTTCCGGTTTCGCCTATCCCACCTCCACCGTCTATCTTGCACAGGGCGATGATAAGGAACCCAAGCCGATCGCAGACGTTGCGACACAAGAGAACGCCGGCGAGGCGCCGAAGGACGACGACGGGACCTAGCTTTAGCAAAGCGAATGGGCCCCTATAGGCCGCGGAGGTTGAAATGTGGGGCTGGGTCAACGAGAACGCAGGCGCGATCAGCGCGGTTGCCAGCGTCGCCACGCTTTTTATCTGGGCGATCTATCTGCAATTGATTTTCAGCGGATTCCGGGAGGGACGGCGCGCCAAGATCCTGATCAATCGCGGCGGGAGCCCGACCCTCGACGGCCACTGCCTGGTTGCCAATATGAGCGCGAAGGCGCTGTTCATCGACGCTGTCCTGCTCGATCTCACCGTGAAGAACGGGACTGACAGCGAGCACTTCAGCTACTCGCTCAGCAACCTCACCTTCGATGATAACAATGCATCCGATCCGCGCGCCAAATTGTTTCAGGGCCCGCTGGCGGCGGCCGAGCATCTCGACCTCGGCACGTTCCGCGCATTGATCGCCAAGATGTCGCCCCCGGATTTCGATCGGTTCGAGACCATTGAAAACATCAATATCACCATCGTGGCGACCTATACCTCGGAGGACCGGCCGGTCGCAGCCGAACGGGTTTTCGATATTGTCGGCGAACGCGACGGGTTGGTCGTGTCTCCGCGCCGCTACGCCGCATCGCAGTTGCGCAGCCAGCGCCAGCGCCGCCGTATCGAAAGACTGATGCGCGATCTGCACCAATCCGAGCGTGGCGATGGTCGTAACAAACCAGACGGCGTCGAGGCGCAGTCCTGACCTCTCTCGGCGGCTCGATCGGGTCCGCATCCCGACCGAGCGAAACGGAACGCGCGAGGGTGAAAAACTTCTTTGCTTTTTTTATCGAAAAGGGCTTGGCAAATCGCCTCACCATTTGTATTAACCCGCTCACACCGCAGCGCCTCAGACGGCGCGATTGTTCCCTGGTAGCTCAGCGGTAGAGCACTCGACTGTTAATCGATAGGTCGTCGGTTCGAATCCGACCCGGGGAGCCATTTCTTCATTGTACAGCCCGAAAACATAGGTAACAGAATGTACCTAAAACATGGGTGACAACCTCGTGCCGAACGGGTTGTCGATGGTTTGCAATGTTCTCTGTTCCAAATCGATATATCCCAGATCATAGCGCATGAAGCTGATCAGCCAAATGCCGTCGTCGACCTCCTTGATGCCGAGTTTCTGACCGGCGAGCACGGTCGAGATATTGATCTTCTTCCGCGCCATGCAGATACGACCGCATACCGTGACGATGATGTCGCGGTCGTGGAAGGGTATTCCACGTCCGGCAGGCCCTCATAAGGCACAGAGAAAGGGACGTAGAGTTGGTCCCCTCATGACGAGCACCTCGCGAGGCCGCTCCTCATTGAATTCGCCGAAGGCGGACAACAGATCGTAGGCGTTCTTCCATAGCCTAAATCTCTCTCCACAGCCTCGACATCTCCCGCAAAACGAAAAGAGTGTCACCCATGTCTCCGGTACAAAACATCACCTATGTTCCGGGTCGCTGCCTTTTTCAGTCTGAAGCGCCGCCCGGCGGCGGCTTGCTCGAAATTTCTAACAATTTGATTGGGATCAATTCCGAGACTGCTGTGCCGTTGGTAAATTTTGCCTCGAATTCAGTCGCCTGCCGCAGACGCTTGCCGTGAGGAAGCAGGAGCTGGACATGCCGGCTGCGCGGAGGAGCGTTGCGCAGCCTATCACAACCGCCGGCGCGGCTTAAACCGCTGCCGCATTGGGAGGCAAAGCTGTTGAAACGGCGAGAGTTTCTATCTCTTGGCGCAATGGGCGCCGCTACTACTGCATTTAGCCCGGCACCTGCGCAGTCCGGGACGAAGCCGGTATCCACCAAAGCGAATATCGTGATCATCGGCGCCGGCGCGGCCGGCACTGCCATGGCCAATCGGCTGAGCCAGCGGCTGGAGGGCGCGCGGATCACGATCATCGATCCGCGCACAACCCACCTCTATCAGCCAGGGTTGACCCTGGTCGCGACCGGTCTCAAGCCGGCCGACTATGTCACATCCGACGAAAAGCGCTGGCTGCCGGACGGCGTCGATTGGATACAGGACCCCGTTGCCGCCGTTGATGCTGAAAACAAGATCGTCGCGACCGAGGGCGGCAAGGCGATTTCCTACGATTGGCTCGTGCTCGCGCCGGGTCTCGTTCTCGATTACGACGCGATTGAGGGATTCTCGCGCGATCTGATCGGACGGGATGGTATTGGCGCTCTTTACGGCGGGCCGGAGGACGCCGCAAGAACCTGGCAGGCGGCACAGAAGTTTACCGAGGAGGGCGGCACAGGGATATTCACCCGTCCTGAAACGGAAATGAAATGCGCCGGGGCGCCGCTCAAACATACCTTCCTGGTCGACGATATCGGCCGACGGGCGGGCAATGCCGGCAGGATGAACATGATCTACGCCGCGCCGCAGGCAAGCCTGTTCGGCGTGCCGATCGTGGCCGAGAAGGTCAGAATGCTGTTTGAGGACCGCGGCGTGGAGTCTCTGATGCAGCGCAGGCTCGCCGCGATCGACCCTGGCGCCAAGCGGGCGTTCTTCAGTGTGGAGGGCGGCGTCGAGGAACTGGATTACGACTATATCCACGTCATACCGCCGCAGCGGGCGCCGGACTTTATCCGCCAGTCCGGTCTGTCCTGGGCCGAGCGCTGGCAGGACCAGGGCTGGGTGGAGGTCGATCCCGCCACGCTGCGTCATCTGCGCTATCCGGAAATTTTCGCGCTGGGAGACGTCGCCGGCGTACCCAAGGGCAAGACGGCGGCTTCCGTGAAATGGCAGGTGCCGGTTGTGGAAGACCATCTGGTCGCCGCGATCGCGGGCCTTGAGGCCACGCAGTTCTACGACGGCTATACTTCGTGCCCGCTGATCACCCGCGTCGGTCGGGCCATGCTTGTCGAGTTCGACTACCACAACAATCTGACGCCTTCATTTCCCGGCATCATCGCGCCGCTGGAAGAACTCTGGATCAGCTGGCTGATGAAGGAGATCGCGCTCAAGGCCACGTATAATGCAATGCTGCGCGGCCGGGCCTGAGGAGGATTTGCCATGAAAGACCTTACCTTCGGCACGATGTTTGCCGTATTCGAAGAGATCTTCGGCCGCACTGTATTCTGGATCATGGTGGCGCTCGCGGCGCTGATCACCCTGGCCTATTTCTATGTCCTGATCCGCGATCGCGCCGTGAGCTGGAAAAAATTCCTGCTGGCGCAGCTTTCCATGCCGGTCGGCGCGGTGGCGGCCGTATGGCTGCTGATGGCGACCACGCATTCCAGGCTGTCGGATATCGGCGGGCCCATAGACGTGCTGGTACTTCTGGCAGTCGCCCTCGCCGGGGCAATTGGCATGGCCATATGCGTCTATACGGTCGGTTCGCTGATCGCTGGCCCGCGCTCGCGCCCCGCGGGTTTGGACTCTTGAGCGGGAATGGTGGTTGTGAAGCGCTCGCGAAACGTGACCACTTCATTCTAAAGGGAGTCTGTCGCGCGCGCCTTCACACCCGTTCGGCGTGCCAGCGCAGGTGATCGTCCATGAAGGTGGAGATGAAGTAGTAGGAGTGGTCGTAGCGCTCGTGCATGCGCAGCGTCAGTTCGATATCGGTGCCCTTGACGGCCTCCTCGAACATCCACGGCTTCAGCCCGTCCTCCAGGAAATTGTCGGCCTTGCCCTGGTCGATCAGGAAGGCGGGAAAGCGCGCGCCATCCTCCACCAGTGCGCAGGCATCGTGCTTGCGCCAGACGGACTGGTCGGAGCCCAGATATTTCGTGAACGCGCCCTGCGCCCAGGCCGATGTCGAGGGCGAGACGATCGGCGCGAAGGCCGAGCAGCTCTTGTAGCGGCCGGGATTTTTCAGGGCCAGCGTCATCGCGCCATGGCCGCCCATGGAGTGGCCGAAAATGCCCTGGCGATCCATGTCGACGCGGAAGCTCTTGGCGATCAGCGCCGGCAGTTCCTCGGTGATGTAGCTTTCCATCCTGTAGTGTTTCGACCACGGCTCTTCGGTGGCGTCGACATAAAAGCCAGCGCCCTTGCCGATCTGCCAGTCGGTCAGCGCGTCGGCGACATCCGTGCCGCGCGGACTGGTATCCGGGCACACGATGATCAGGCCGAGCTCGGCGGCCATGCGCCGGTACTCGCCCTTCTCCATGACATTGGCATGGGTGCAGGTGAGGCCGGAGAGATACCAAAGCACGGGGCATGGCCGCTCGACGGCTTGCGGCGGGAGGAAGACGGCGAAGGTCATCTCGCATCCGCAAGCTTCCGATTCGTGCGAGAAAACGCCCTGCATGCCGCCGAAGGCGGTGTTTTCGGAAATAATGTTCATCGTGATTCCTTCGTCATTGACCGGACGACTTCGCCTTGCGGCAAAGCTGTTCCATGGTTTGCAGAAAAGCCGATCGATCGCGGGCCGAAAACGGGGCGTTATAGCCCTTGCTCTCGCCGGTCTCGCGCAGATGCTGGCCGAGATCGCGCATGGCGCGGGCCATGCCGATATTCTTGTCGTCGAACACCCGGCCCGTGGGCCCCGTGACCAGCGCGCCGGCGGCCACGCATCGCTCGGCAAGCGGCACGTCGGCGGTCACCACGATATCGCCGGGGCTGGCGCGCTCCGCAATCCAGTCATCGGCGGCATCGAATGCGCCGGAGACGATGACGTTTTTGATCATCGGGTCGCGCGACGGGCGCAGGCCGGTATTGGCGACGAAGGTCACGGGTAGGCCGTGCCGCTCCGCCACCTTTATGACCTCCGGCTTCACCGGACAGGCATCGGCGTCGACATAGATCATGAGGCGCGCCTTTCGGCGGCGCGGACCATGTCCACATGCGGGATGCCGTCCTCAAGATATTCCGCCGAGGTAACGCTGAAGCCGAGAGTGCCATAGAAACGCTGAAGATGCGCCTGCGCCGAAATCGCGATCGCCGCACCCGGCGCGCGTTTTTCACAGGCGGCAATTGCCTCCCGCATGATGCGCTCGCCAAGACGCTGGCCGCGATAATCAGGCGCGACCACGACCCGGCCGATTCGCGCTTCGCCCGCAGTCGCGTCGGCTGCGAAGATGCGGGCATAGGCGGCAAGCCGGCCATCTTCCAGAAGGCGCAGATGCAGCGCCTCCGGGTCCTTGCCGTCGATCTCGGGATAGGGGCAGTTCTGCTCGACCACGAACACGTCGATCCTTAGCCGGAACAGGTCATGCAATTCGCCCGGCGTGAGCGCATCCAGCCGGGCGATATCGACGGTCAATGCCATCAGTAGAGGACAACCGAGCGGATGCTCTCGCCGCCATGCATCAGATCGAAGCCCTTGTTGATGTCTTCCAGCTTCAGGAGATGGGTGATCATCGGATCGATTTCGATCTTGCCGTCCATGTACCAGTCGACGATCTTCGGCACGTCGGTGCGCCCGCGCGCGCCGCCGAAGGCGGTGCCCATCCAGGAGCGGCCGGTGACGAGCTGGAACGGACGGGTGGAGATTTCCTGACCCGCGCCGGCCACGCCGATGACGACCGACTTGCCCCAGCCGCGATGCGAGCTTTCCAGAGCCTGACGCATGACGGTGGTATTGCCGGTGCAATCAAACGTGTAATCCGCGCCGCCGATCGTATCCGCGCCGCGCTTCGTCAGGTTGATCAGATAGGGAACGAGGTCCTCGCCGATCTCCTTGGGATTGACGAAATGGGTCATGCCGAAACGCTCGCCCCATTCCTTCTTGTCGTTGTTGAGGTCGACGCCGATGATCATGTCCGCGCCGGCAAGCCTGAGCCCCTGAATGACATTGAGGCCGATGCCGCCAAGGCCGAAGACGATCGCGGTCGCGCCGATTTCCACCTTGGCCGTGTTGATCACCGCGCCGACGCCTGTCGTCACGCCGCAGCCGATATAGCAGACCTTGTCGAAGGGTGCGTCCGGGTTGATCTTGGCGACCGCGATTTCCGGCAGAACGGTGAAGTTGGCGAAGGTGGAGCAGCCCATGTAATGATAGAGCGGCTTGCCATCGAGCGAAAAGCGCGACGTGCCGTCCGGCATCAGGCCCTGCCCCTGGGTCGAACGGATGGCGGTGCAGAGATTGGTCTTGCGCGACAGGCAGGACGGGCATTCGCGGCATTCCGGGGTGTAGAGTGGAATCACGTGATCGCCCTTTTTCACCGAGGTCACGCCCGGGCCGACGTCAACCACCACGCCGGCGCCCTCATGGCCGAGGATCGCCGGGAAAATACCTTCCGGGTCGGCGCCCGACAGCGTGAAATCGTCGGTATGGCAAATGCCCGTGGCCTTGACCTCGATCAGGACTTCGCCCGCTTTCGGTCCTTCGAGCTGAACATTCATGATTTCTAGCGGCTTTCCCGCTTCAACAGCCACTGCGGCGCGTACATCCATCGGCGTTACTCCCGGATTCTCTTGTTTTCGTGCACCGAGTTTCGCATGTGCGCTCCATCATCGGCAAGTATGCAAGCGACCAATTTCAGCTGATTTGCGGAAAGCGGCGGGTGTGGGTGGCGGTTTTGCCCGCGATTGGCTATGAAGGGTCAAGACCGGGCAAACCGGCGCGGTTTTCGGGAAGGAAGCGCAATGGACGAGAAATTCTACGCCGACGACACCCTCGGCGGAAGGCTGCTTGCCGCGCGCGAAGGCGCGGGATTGAGCCTCGATACCGCGGCCGCGCGGCTTGGCGTTGCGCCACTGACGCTCAGGAACTGGGAATGCGACCGCGCCGAGCCGACCGTCGAGCGCCTGGTGAAGATCGCCGCGATCCTCGGCGTGCGCCCCTTCTGGCTGATTTCCGGCGACTGGGAAGAAGATTGCGGCGAGGCCGGGATGAAACACACCGACATGGTGATGGGCATCAACCGCGTGGGAAAGACCGGCCGTCGCGACGGCGATGCCAAAGGCAGCGCATCGCGCGCGCGTCTTTCAGGCTTTGCGACCGGCAACAGGACGCTGCAATAGCGGGTCAGCTCTCGATTTCCGTTTCCCCGAATACATCCTCGAAGGCCTTGCGCAGGGCGATGTCGACATCGCCCATCGTCACCGGCAGGCCGAGATCCACGAGGCTGGTGACGCCATAGCCTGAAATGCCGCAGGGCACGATGCCGCCGAAATGATCGAGCTCCGGCTCGACATTAATCGACAGGCCGTGAAAGCTGACCCAGCGCCGGAGCCTGATCCCGATCGCGGCGATCTTGTCCTCGGCCATCGAGCCGTCCGGTAGCGGCGGACGCTCCGGTCGCCGGACCCAGACGCCGACCCGGTCCTCGCGCCGCTCGCCGCGCACATTCATCGAATCGAGCGTCTTGATGATGGTCTCCTCGATCGCGGCGACGAAGGCGCGCACATCGCGGCGCCGGCGCTTCAGGTCCAGCATCAGATAGGCGACCCGCTGACCGGGGCCGTGATAGGTATATTCGCCGCCGCGTCCTGTGTCATAGACCGGGAATCGGTCGGCGATCAGCAGGTCGGAAGCATTGGCGCTGGTGCCGGCGGTGTAGAGCGGCGGATGCTCGACCAGCCAGACGAGTTCGTTCGCCTCGCCGGACGCGATCAGGTCGACCTCGCGCTCCATTTCGGCAAGCGCCTCCGGGTATTCCGTCAGTCCCTCGCTCACCCGCCAGCGCACCGGCGGGCTGCCGGGCTCGGGCTGCATCAGGGTCTCGATGTCGCTTCTTTGCATATGCGGATCCTTCGGCCTTCTCCTTGCAGATTTGGGGCGGGACGGCAAGCGCCGCAAGGCCTGTCGCGGCGGGCAGAGAGCGCGGTTTCACACTTCGCGTGCAGAAATGAAAAAAAACGATCAATGGCGCTTGTGTGGCGAGTTTGCTTTTGCTACATGCTGCGGCGCCGGCACAAACCGGCATCTACCACGATGCGGTCGTGGCGGAATTGGTAGACGCGCAGCGTTGAGGTCGCTGTGGGGCAACCCGTGGAAGTTCGAGTCTTCTCGACCGCACCATTTTTAGAGTTAAACTCAGTAAAAGCAGTCGCTTATGATTTGCGCGGCATAAGCCGTGGCGCTGAGCGAGTCGAGCATGGTCACCCAGACTAGCCCTTGATTACCCTGACAACGCTTTTTCTGTTCGTTTGGCGGCGCGTTCCGGCCGTCGTCTCCCTACATGATGCGCTCAGATTGCTTCTTCCGAGGGCGGCCAGACGCTCTCTTTCCACGAAATGTCCGTTGCACGTGCCAGTCAACGCTCATCACGAAGGCGATGAAGCCCGTGTCATTGATCCAAGCCTGCGCTCTCAAGACTTATCGCCGTTCAAAGGAAAAGTAGCTCGAAGACAGCATTTGGCTGATCACAGCCTTATGCGCTATGATCTGGAGTGTTTCGATTTGGAACAGAGGACATACAGACCATCGACAACCCTTTTGGCACGAGGTTGTCACCCATGTCTCAGGGGCATTCTGTTGCCTATGTCTTCGGGCTGTAGAAGAGAAAATGGTGGGTGATGTAGGTCTCGAACCTACGACCCGCTGATTAAGAGTCAGCTGCTCTACCAACTGAGCTAATCACCCACGAGAACGGCGCGTTTGCGTCGTTGGAGGCGCATATAACGGGGATTCGGGGGCTTGTCCAGCACTGCAAGTGAAATTTTCGGCGTTTCGTGAGCAGCCAAGGACTTATCGGTGGGAAACGGTCGCTCGAGGCTGTCAGGGCGGCCCTACAGCAGCGTGCCGCGCGCTACCCGGACCGCCTGCCCGCCGATACGCGCGGCGGTGATTTCACCGGCCGCTCCGGTCTCCAGATTGAGACGGATATAGGACGGACGGCCCATTTCCACGCCCTGCTCGATGACGAAGGTGTGAGACCCTTCGCCCGGCGCGTCGAAATGCTGGATCGCGCCCGAAAAGGCCGCGGCGGCCGAACCGGTCGCCGGATCCTCCTCGATCGTTTCAGCGGCGAACATGCGAACGTGGAAATGCGCGTCATGGCGCACACCGCCTCTTGTGTAGGGATAGGCCCAGACCGGCAGGCCATCAACGAGCGGCGCGAAGGACAGCCACTGGCGCTGATCGAATTCGACCTTCTCCACCGCCGCAAGATTGCGCAGCGGGATCATGGCGAAGGGAACGCCGGCCGACCAGATTGTCGGCACGTGATTCTCAAAGCCAATTTCAGCCGGCGAGATACCGAGCGCGTCGGCAAGCTTTTCGCGCGCGATGACCTCGTCAGACCGGCGCGAGTGTTTCGGCAGATCGAACTCAGCGAAGCTCGCGGCCCCCGGCTTGAGCTTCACGGCGCAACGCACCGGCCCGATCTTTTCGGCCAGAACCGTGACCATATCGACATCCGCATCCTCGCCGTGCTGACGCTCGGCAAGCGCGATCGACGCGCCCACAGTCGGGTGGCCGGCGAACGGCAGTTCCCCGCCGGGCGTGAAAATGCGGGCCGCGGCCGAGTGCGAAACATGCTCCGGCGCGCTGAGGAAGATCGTCTCCGACAGGTTGAACTCGATGGCGATCGTCTGCATCTCGTCGTCGCTCAGCGCGTCGGCGCCGAAGACCACGGCAAGCGGATTGCCCTTGTAGCGCTCCGCCGTGAACACGTCATAGATCACATAATCCAGCATGGTGTCGTCATCTCCTCAGTCCGCCGTCGAAAAACAGTTCGAGCACTGGCAACATCGAATAGGCGTAGTCGCACGCGTCGCGGTTTTCACGCGTGATCGCCAGAACCGCGTCGATCTCCTGCTCGTCGTCGTGGCGCATATGCTCTCGCACATTGGCCATAAGATCATCGGCGTCAAGCGCGGCGTGGAAAAACCGGTAGAACATCACAGCCTGGCGGAAATGCGCGCAGTAATAGCCCGGCCGGGTTTCAAGCTCATCAAGCCGCAGCCCGGTTTCCTCAGCCGCCTCGCGCGCCATATTGGCATCGATATCGACGCGGCCGTCAACGATATCGGCGGGTTCGAGCGAGCCGGACGCGCAATAGACCTTGCCGGCATTGGCGGTGGTGGGACTCATGCGGATCGCGATGATCGCGCCATCGGCCGAGATGATCACCGGCATGGCGAAGGAATGGAAGGTCGGCGGGCGCGGCTCCTGCCGCCGCCACCACAGATGATAGGCGTAGGGAACGATCTGACCGGTGGCCGTCACCCCGCCATCTTCAAGGCGCACCTCGTTCAAGGTAATCAGCCGGCCATTGAACAGATGCGGATTGGCCGAAACCTCACGCTCCCAGTTTGCCTGCACCTGCCTGTCGAAACGGGAAATGCCGGCCGGATCGCCCGCCTCGACCCGGATATCGATCGATCGCACCGGAAAGGCGCGGCCCTCGGCCGGCCAGTTTTCGGGGATCAGGGAGTTGAAGGTCTGCATTCGGTTCCGGATCAGTATGCTGGCGCAGGCAGCGCGCAAATCAGTTTCATTCACGCAGGCAGGCTAAGACGCATCGACGCGATTTGGAAGCGCGTGTCGGGCGATTTTGGGACAAAGACGCGGCAGACGGGCTGACCGCAGCCGAGGCTCCAAAAAATGAAAAGCCCGGCGTCAAACAACGCCGGGCCCTTCCTAAGCCAGTCCCGAGACCGAGCCCTTATTCAGACTTCGGCAGCGAGCCTTCCACGCCCTCGACCAGAACGTTGAGGCCGAGCAGGGTGCCGTCATCGGCGACTTCGCCCTCTGCGAGGAACGGCGTGCCGTCCTGCAGGGTGACCGGGCCGGTGAACGGCTTCAGCTCGCCGGAAATGATCTTTGCTTCAGTCTCTTCGGCGAGTTTCTTCACGTCATCCGGCATGTTGGTGTAGGGTGCCATCGTCAGGATACCGTCCTTCAGGCCATCCCAGCTCTGCTCGGATTCCCAAGTGCCGTTCTGAACGGCCTCGACGCGCTTGATATAGTACGGTGCCCAGGTGTCCAGAATAGAGGTGAGCTGGGTTTCCGGGCCGGCCTCGATCATGTCGGAGGCCTGACCGAAGGCCTTGATGCCACGCTCGGCGGCGATCTGCATCGGCGCGGTGGTATCAGTGTGCTGGGCAAGAACGTCGACGCCCTGGTCGATCAGCGCCTTGGCGGCATCGGCCTCGCGGCCCGGGTCAAACCAGGTATTGGCCCAGACCACCTTGGTCTTGAAATCCGGATTGACCGACTGCGCGCCGAGCTGGAAGGCATCGATGCCCATGACGACTTCCGGGATCGGGAACGAGCCGATATAGCCGCCAATGCCCGATTCGGAGATCGAGCCGGCGATTACGCCCGAGATATAGCGGCCTTCATAGAAGCGCGAATTGTAGGTCGCGACATTGTCGGCGGTCTTGTATCCGGTGGCGTGCTCGAACTTCACATCCGGATATTTCGCGGCAACCTTCAGCGTCGGCTCCATGAAGCCGAAGGAGGTGGTGAAGACGATGGTGCAGCCGGACCGCGCCATGCGCTCGATCGCGCGTTCGGCATCCGGGCCTTCCGGCACGTTTTCGATATAGGCGGTTTCGATGTCGAGCGTATCCTCGAGCTCCTGCCGCGCGATGTCGTGGGCCTGGGTCCAGCCGCCATCGGTTGCCGAGCCGACATAGACGAAGCAGGCCTTGACGTCTTCCTGGGCGCTGGCGCCGGTTGCATAAAGCCCGGCGATGATCGCCGCCGAGGCGGCCAGTGCGAAGTTCAGCGTTTTCATCGTTCACCTCATTTGGTTTGAAGGGTTCAGTCTAGTCCGCCTAGCGATCCGGGACAAAGGATTTCCCGAGCGAAGCAGGCGTATTGATGAGCGTCATCCTGCGGTTCTGCGAGATGATGACGAGCACGAGGACGGTCACCACATAGGGCAGCGCCGAGAGGAACTGGGACGGGATGGCTATGCCGAAGGCCTGCGCATGAAGCTGGCCGATCGTGACCGCGCCGAAGAGATAACCGCCGACCAGCACGCCCCAGGGCCGCCAGGATGCGAACACGACCAGCGCCAGCGCGATCCAGCCGCGCCCGGCCGCCATGTTCTCCGACCATTGCGGTGTATAGACCAGCGAAAGCTGCGCGCCGGCAAGTCCGGCGCAGGCCCCGCCGAACATCACCGCGAGATAGCGGATGCCGATGACATTGATGCCGAGCGCATGGGCGGAGCCGTGATTGTCGCCGACCGAGCGCAACACCAGTCCGCGCCGGGTCCTGAACAGGAACCAGGAGACGCCGGCAACGATCGCGATCGAGAGATAGAAGAAGATATCCTGATCGAACAGCAGCGGTCCGATGACGGGGATGTCGGACAGGACCGGTATATCGAGCGAGGGCATCTTGACGCCCGGCTTGCCGACGAGGCCTTCGCCGATCATCGCCGAAAGCCCCTGCCCCAGTATTGTCAGCGCGAGACCTGTGGCCACCTGGTTGGCGACGAGCGTCAGCGTCAGGAAGCCGAAGAGCAGCGAAAACACAGCGCCCGTGATCAGTCCGGCCAGCATGCCGATCCAGGGCGAGCCGGTGGCATGCGCCGCGGTGAACGCGCCGACCGCGCCCATCACCATCATGCCCTCGACGCCGAGATTGAGCACGCCGGCACGCTCGCACACCAGTTCGCCGATCGCCGCCAGAACCAGCGGCGTCGAGGCCGTGATGATCGTGAGCAGAATGGCTTCGACAATCATGACGCTTTCTCCTCAACGGGCTGGCCGGGCGCCGCCTCGGACGATCTGCCGCCGAAAATCACCCGCACCTTGTACAATATCAGCGTGTCGCAGGAGAGCACGAAGAACAGCAGCATGCCCTGAAACACGCGCGTGACCTTGTCGGAGACGCCCATGGTAAACTGCACCCCTTCGCCGCCGATATAGGTCAGCGCCAGAACGAGGCCCGCGACAATCGCGCCGAGCGGATTGAGCCGGCCGAGAAAGGCGACGATGATCGCGGTGAAGCCGTAACCCGGCGAAATCTGCGGCTGGAGATAGCCGAGCGCGCCGGAAATCTCGCTGATGCCGGCAAGCCCCGCAAGTCCACCGGAGAGCAGGAAGCAGAACCACACCATGCGCCGCGAGGAAAAGCCCGCGAACCGCCCCGCGCGCTGCGACTGGCCGATGACGTTGACCTCGAAACCCTTCAGCGTGAAGCGCATCATGAACCACACTGCAAGCGCTGCCAAAATGGCCAGCGCGAAGCCGTAATGGGCGCGACCGGAAGCCACCATTTCCGGCAGCGTCGCCGCGTCGACGAAGTCACGGGTCTGCGGGAAGTTATAGCCCTCGGGATTGCGCCACGGCCCGCGCACCAGCCAGTCCAGGAAAAGCTGAGCGACGTAGACCAGCATCAGCGAGGTCAGGATTTCATTGGTGTTGAAATAGTTTTTCAGCAGTGCGGGAATGCCGGCATAGAGCGCGCCGCCGGCAATGCCCATCAGCAGCATGATCGGCAAAAGCAGCGGCGACGACCACTGATAGAAATAGACCGGCACGATCGAGCCGACGATCGCGCCGACGGTGAACTGACCTTCGGCGCCGATATTCCAGATATTGGAGCGGTAGCAGACCGACAGGCCGACCGCGATCATGATCAGCGGCGCTGCCTTGATCATCAGTTCATGCAGCGACCAGACATCGAACAACGGCCAGATGAAGAACTGGTAGAGCGCCTCCAGCGGGTCCTTGCCGAGCGCCAGAAACATGATCGCCCCAAAGACCACGGTCAGCGCGAAGGCGATGACCGGCGACAGCAGCGAAAACAGCCGCGAGGCGCCCGGACGTTTTTCGAGTTCAATGCGCATCGGCAGCCTCCTCGCCATGAACGCCGCCCATCAGCAGGCCGATCTTCTCCAGCGTCATCGTCTCCGACGGATAGCTGTCGGACAGCCGGCCCTCGGAAATCACGGCAATCCGGGTGGCGATCTCGAAAATCTCGTCAAGATCCTGCGAGATCACCAGAACGGCCGAACCGGCGCGGGCGAGATCGACCAGCGACTGGCGGATATGGGCGGCAGCGCCCGCATCCACGCCCCAGGTCGGCTGGTTGACGATGATGACCTTGGGCTTGCGGTCCAGCTCCCGGCCGACAATGAACTTCTGCAGATTGCCGCCGGAGAGCGAGCCGGCGGCCGGGTCCTCGCCGCTCTTGCGAACATCCATGACCTTGGAAATATCGCCGGTGCGCGCCCGCGCCACCGCACGGCGTATCATCTTCAGCGGACCGCCCGCCAGAAACGTGCCGGCTTCCGCCTCGTTGCGGGCTAGCACGAGATTTTCGGAAAGCGGCAGGCTGGTGACCGCGGCGTGGCCGTGGCGTTCTTCAGGGACGAACGCGGCCCCCAGCGCACGGCGAAAATTGATGCCTTTCGCGCCGACCGGCTTGCCGTCGATCAGAACGCTCTGGCCATCGGCGACCGGGTATTCGCCCGACAGCGCATCGAACAGTTCCGACTGACCGTTGCCGGCAACGCCCGCGATCGCCAGCAGCTCGCCGGCCTTGACCTCGAGATAGATATCCTTCAGCGCCGTCGCAAAAGGCGTGCGGGACGGCGCGTTCAGCCCCTTGGCCTCAAGTAGCACCCTGCCCGTGGTCATGGCCTCCGGCCGCTTGATCTCGGAAACGTCGCCGCCCACCATCATGCGCGCCAGCGAGGCCGCCGTCTCATCGCGCGGCGTGCAGGCCCCGGTCACCTTGCCGTGGCGCAGCACGGTGGCCTTGTCGCAGATCCGCTGTACTTCTTCCAGCCGGTGGGAGATGTAGAGCACGGAGCGGCCCTCGGCCCTCAGCTTGTTCAGCGTCTCGAACAGCCGGTCGGCCTCTTGCGGCGTCAGCACCGAGGTCGGCTCGTCCAGGATGATGAGGCTGGGGTTCTGCAGCAGCGCCCGCACGATCTCGATGCGCTGGCGCTCGCCGACCGACAGATCGGCCACATGGGCGCGCGGATCGAGCGGCAGGCCGTATTCCACCGAAAGCCGGCGCGATTCGTCGGAAATCTCGGCCAGCGAAATGCCGGGATCGAGCGACAGCGCGATGTTTTCCGCCACAGTCAGCGCCTCGAAAAGCGAGAAATGCTGGAAAACCATACCGATGCCGAGCTTGCGCGCATGGGCCGGCGCTTCGATGCGCACCGGCTCGCCTTGCCAGACGATCTGGCCCGCCGAAGGTTCCAGCACACCGAACAGCATTTTCACCAGAGTGGATTTGCCCGCGCCGTTTTCCCCAAGCAGGGCATGGATTTCACCCCTGGCGATTTCCAGATCGATCCCGTCGCAAGCGGCGAATGTGCCGAAATACTTCGTGAGACCGGAAACCGCCAGCAGCGGTTGACCCGCCGGTTTCTTTACTTCGTCCAAACCGCCCTCCGGCCGCCGGCACTGCACCCGGGCGCATGCGCCCTGCCCGCCATGGATTGACTAAAAATTAGGACTTCCCCTGCCCTGCGTATAAATGAAGCACAAACCCCGGTCGATGCGCAACGGTTTTGGCCGCTCCGCAAACAGATTCTTCGCTCAAAATTCGGCGCGCGTTTCCGCAGCCCGCGCGCCGAGCTTGGGCAGGAACTGCAGCACCGCACCGATAACGTAGAGATAGATGCCGCTGGCGACGAACAGCGCCTCGATCAGTTTCGGCGCGTCAAAGGAGGCAATCAGCGCATAGAACCCGGTCGCGCACCAGATGCCGAAGACGGCCAGATTGAGGGGGCGCAAGCGCTTGACGCGGACGGGATGCAGGAACTGCACGGGCGCGAAGGTGAGCGCGACCGACAGAAGCACGATCGCCATAGCGACCAGCGAGGAGGGCTGAATGACGAAGAACGAGAACACAACCATGTTCCAGACCACGGGAAAGCCCGAGAAGAAATTCTCGCCGGTCTTCATCCCGCTGTCGGCGTAATAAATCGCGCTGGAAACCACGATCAGCGCGGCGGCGACGAAGGACAGCGGCTCGCCGATCATATGCGACTGATAAAGCGCGAAGGCCGGAAGAAGCACATAGGTGACATAGTCGATGATGTTGTCGAGCATGACGCCGGACCAGCTCGGCAGCACTTCGCTGACCCTCAGCCGCCGGGCGATCGGCCCGTCAATGCCGTCGACGAGCAGCGCCAGCCCGAGCCACCAGAACATCGACACGAATCGCCCCTCGGCGGCGGCCACGACCCCGAGAAAGGCCAGGAACGAGCCCGAGGCCGTCAGGATATGGACGGAAAAAGCCCTGATTTCCGCATATGGCACTTTTCGCTGAGTGAACAATCCCATTCGATATCCGTTTGCTACGTCGTGCGTTGCCGGCCTTTTCCGCCGGACGATCCGGCATGCCTACCGAATTTCGGTCCAGAATGCACCAGATGGATGCGATGCGCGAAAAAAATCTTGGCTTTCCAGAATTTTTCGCAGCAGAAACAGCCTTGCCGCATTATATCGGTATCACAACAAATGACGAGGCTCGATTATGGCGGAGCATGAAATTGCAGTGATCGGCGGCGGACCCGCCGGAATGATTACGGCGCTGTCGCTGGCGCGTGGGGGACGCGACGTCGCCCTGGTGGCGCCCGCCCAAAGCAGCGGCGACCACCGCACCACCGCGCTCATGGACCACTCCATCGCCTTCATCAACCGGCTGGGCCTGTGGAAGGACATCAAGCCCGGCGCCGCCCCGCTCAAGACCATGCGGATCATCGATGGCACAGGCCGCCTGCTGCGCGCGCCGACCGTCAGCTTCCGCTCCGCCGAGATCGATCTGGAGGCCTTCGGCTACAATATTCCGAACACGGTGCTGGTCGAAAAGCTTTCGCAAGCCGTCGAGAACGAGGCCAACATCACCCAGTTCCGCGAGGCCGCAAGCGATATCGAAATCGGCAAGGACGCCGTCGCGATAACGCTCGCCTCCAGCGAAAGCCTCAACTCCGAGCTGGTTGTCGGCGCCGATGGCCGCAGGTCCAAGGTGCGCGAAAGCGCCGATATCGGCACCCGGCAATGGAGCTACAAGCAGTCCGCCGTCGTTCTGAATTTCGAACACGGCCTGCCGCACGGCGATATCTCGACCGAGTTCCACACCCGCAATGGTCCCTTCACCCAGGTTCCACTGCCGGAAGCCAACCGTTCCAGTCTCGTCTGGGTCATGGCGTCGGCCGATGCGGAGGCCATGGTTGACCGCCCGCCGGAGGAAATGGCCGCGGCGATCGAGGAGCGCATGCAGTTCCTGCTGGGGGCGGTGAAGATCGACGACCCGGTGCAGAAATGGCCGCTCTCCTCGCTGGTCTCGAACCGTTTCGGCAAGGGCCGGATGGCGCTTGTCGGCGAGGCCGCCCATGCCTTTCCGCCGATCGGCGCGCAGGGGCTGAACCTCAGCCTGCGCGACATCATGCGGCTTTCGCGCATGCTGGACGGCATTGACGGTTCGACCATCTCGTCACGCACCGGCGAGCGCTATGATTTCCTGCGCAAGTCCGATGTCTGGAGCCGGACGGCAAGCGTCGACCTTCTTAACCGTTCGCTGCTGGCCGATTTCCTGCCGGCGCAGCTTGCACGCTCGGCCGGGCTCTACGTGCTCTCCGCTGTGCCGCCGCTACGCCAGTTCGCCATGCGCGAGGGCGTGCAGCCGATGCGCGGCATCAAGGCGCTGTTTGCGGGATAACGTCAGGAAACCGGCATAAGTTATTGTTTTAGATGTCTTTAGACGCCGAATCTAGAACGGAATCGCATCGGCGCTGATCAGCGCCAGCAATACGCCGAGCGTCGCCACCGAAGCGATTGTCGAGATCAGGATCGTCGCCGAGGCCCGCTCATACCAGATGCCGTACTGGCGAGCGATGACGAAGACGTTGGTCGCCGTCGGAAGCGCGGCCATCAGCACCGCCGCCTTGACCCAGAGCGGGTCGAAGCCGCCATGGGCCATCATGAACAGATAGACCACCAGCGGGTGGAGGATCAGTTTTGCCGGCACGATATAGTTGATTTCCGCCGGCACCCGCCTGACCGGCCTCAGCGCCAGCGTGACGCCCATGGCAAACAGCGCGCAGGGCGCTGCCGCCTGGGCAAGGTAATCCACCAGCCGGTTGAAGGCCTGCGGCACGGCGAACCCGGATGCAGAGACAGCAAAGCCCAGGGCGGTCGCCACCAGAAACGGGTGAAGCAAAGCGCGCAACACGATATGGCGGATCAGCGAACGCCCTCCGCCGCCGCGGGCCGTCGCCATCACCGTCGGCGCAACGATGAAATGCAGCGCGTTTTCAAAGCAGATGATCAGCGCCACCGGAACGGCGGCCTCCTCCCCCAGCGCCAGCAGCGCAAGCCCCGGCCCCATATAGCCGATATTGCCATAGCTGCCGGCAAAGGCCTGGATGGTCGTTTCCCGCACCCCGTTCTTCTTCCACAGATAGCCGATGGCAAACAGCAACAGAAAAACGGAATAGGTCGCCGCAAGATCGATCGACACGAAATCGAGCCGCGTCAGTTGCTCGAACGGCGTGCGCGAGACCAGCTTGAAGAACAGCGCCGGAAGGGCGGCATAGATGATGAAGATATTGAGCCAGGCGGTGCCTTCTTCGGGATGGCGAAAGATTTTCGCCGCGCCGAAACCGATGACGATCAGCCCGAAAAACGGGAAAAGCAGCGCTAGAATATCGGCCATGGCTCCGGTCGCTTGGTGGCGGGCAGCTAGCCGATGCGCGAGAGCACCGGAAAGGTCTGCTGAAACCAGATCGCCATATCGGCAATGAAGCCGAAAAGAAAGGCGACGCCGGTGAGAATCAGCAACACGCCCATGATTTTCTCGACAGCGCCCAGATGTTTCCGAAACCGCGTCAGAAACCGCATGAAGGCGCCGGAGAAATAGGCCGCGATCCAGAATGGCACGGCAAGGCCCAGCGAATAGACGGCCAGCAGGATAGCGCCGTTCGAAACCGTCGCCTTGGTGGCGGCCACGGCGAGGATTGCGCCCAGAACCGGCCCGATGCACGGCGTCCAGCCAAAGGCGAAGGCGAGCCCCATGATATAGGCGCCCGTGACGCTTGCCGGCTTGCCGCCGCCGTGAAACCGCGCCTCGCGCGAGAGAATCGGAATCCGAAGCACGTCCAGGAAATGCAGCCCCATCAGGATGATGATCACGCCGCCGACCTTGCTCAGAATATCCATATACTGGCGCAGCAATTGCCCGATGGTGGACGCGCCCGCGCCGAGCGCCACGAAGATCGTCGCGAAGCCAAGCGTGAAGAAGAAGGCCGGCAGCAGCACCGCCCACTGGCTTGCCGGCTTGGCTTCGCCGCCACCTTTCAACTGGTCGACCGATATCCCCGCCATGTAGCAGAGATAGGGCGGCACCAGCGGCAGCACGCAGGGCGAGAGAAAGGACAGCGCGCCGGCCAGAAGCGCGCTCAGAAGGGAAATATCGCCGATCGACAAGAAACCTGCTCCAACACCTTGCAATTGCGGGCGCGGGCAATGCCCGAAACCCATGCTCGCGACAGCGTAAATGCCCGCGCAACACGTCCGCGGGTCTTAAACCAGATGACCGGTCAAATCCAATCACCTTTCCGCGCGCCGAAAACCGCCCTATTATCGCTTTCGCGGCGAGATTCCGGGTTGACCTTCATAAAGACCCTTTCTATGTTCCGCCCACTTTCAGCCGGGCATCCGGCTCGGGAGAGCGTAGCTCAGCCGGTAGAGCAACTGACTTTTAATCAGTAGGTCCAGGGTTCGAACCCCTGCGCTCTCACCATTTTGTTTTTCAGCCGGTTTTGATTTTCCTTCCCCGCTTCGTTAAAACGCGGCCAAGCGCCAGGCGTATCAATCTCGAGGGACCGCATGCCGCATATGTTCGTCAATCGACCGCGTCTTCATGACGTGATTGCCGATACGCCGGCTAAGCGAAAGAATTTCCGCTGGGAGACGATCAACGCGATCGCCTATCAGGCCGGCGGGCTGATCTTCATTTTCGGCAGCATCTGCTTCTTTCCGGCGCTTTCATCCTATGCCGATCTTGGCGCCTGGATATTCTTCTTCGGCTCGCTGATCTATCTGCTCGTGACTGGCCATGACCTGATCGAGGTCTTCGTCTACGCCAGGCAGCGCAAGGACCCGGAAACGCTGTGGGACAGGCTGGAAGCCTGGGCGGCCTGGACCTATGTCTTTGGAACCGCGCTGTTCGTGGTTGGCAGCGTTTTCTTTCTGTCGTCCGTCGACCTTCCCAAGGCCGGCGCGTGGTGTTTCATCATCGGCAGCGTCTTGTTCGTGGTCGGCGCGGTCATCAACGTCATCCAGATCGTCCAGGCCGACGATCTCGTCACCCTGCAGATGATGAACCTGACGGCCCTGACCTTCGTGGTCGGCTCGGCGCTCTTTGCCGTCGCCTCCATCCCCTATCTCTGGACGCTTGCCAGCGAGCGCGACGAAACCCTGCTGGACGGTTTCCTGGCGTGGCAATATCTGGTCGGCAGCGTCCTGTTCTTCATCGGCGGTCTGTTCAACTACCGCCGCGCCTATCGCGTGGTCGCCACCGCACTGGGAAAACCGACATCCTATGCGCTCCACCCGCTGAAGCCGCTGGCGCCCAGAAGGAAGAAACGCTGGGAAGAGTGAAACCGACCTCGCGGTTTGTCGATTCGTGTCCCGCCCCGCACCGGCGGCGCGAAACCCCTTGATTGCCGGGACTTCCCCGGGCTTGCGGAACACAGTGAGAACATGTATATTCGTTCTGGATTTGTTTCGAAGGGCCAGGGGCAGGAAATGCTGACACGCAAACAACAGGAATTGCTGTATTTCATTCATGAACGGATGAAAGAGACCGGCATTCCGCCGTCCTTCGATGAAATGAAGGAGGCGCTGGACCTCGCGTCGAAATCCGGCATACACCGGCTGATCACCGCGCTGGAGGAACGCGGCTTCATCCGCCGGCTTCCCAACCGCGCCCGGGCGCTCGAAATCCTGCGCATGCCGGACAGCGCGATCGGCCAGCAGCCGCGCCGGGGTTTCTCGCCAAGCGTGATCGAGGGCTCGCTCGGCAAGAAACAGGAAGAGCCGAAGGCGCCGGCCAGCGCCAATGACGGCGGCTCGGCGGGCATTCCAGTCATGGGCCGGATCGCCGCCGGTGTGCCGATCTCCGCAATCCAGGAAAACACCCATCAGATCACCGTGCCGGCTGAAATGCTGGGCGCGGGCGAACATTATGCGCTGGAGGTGCAGGGCGATTCGATGATCGAGGCCGGAATTTTCGACGGCGACACGGTGATCATCCGCAATATCGCCACCGCCTCGCCCGGCGATATCGTCGTGGCGCTCGTCAATGACGAGGAAGCGACCCTGAAGCGGTTCCGCCGCAAGGGCGCCTCGATCGCGCTGGAAGCGGCCAATCCGGCCTACGAGACCCGTATCTTTTCGGCAAACCAGGTCAAGGTGCAGGGCAAGCTGGTCGGCCTGATCCGCCGTTACCACTGAAGGTGAGCGTCTGCGGAACCGCGATCACCGGCAGATATTCGCCGGAGCGCCAGTCATAAAGCCGGTGCCTGTTCCACGGGCGGGTCAGTGCTCTGACCGATGTGCTGACTGAGATCGTCATCGGGCCGCAGGATGGTTTTACGAGCACTGGCGGGGGCGGTTGCGCTTTCGCATCCGCGATGCCTCCCGGCAACGGATTGGCGTTGCCTGCCTGCTGATCGGGTTCGCTGCCCCTGCCCGGCTCCGCGACCGAGCGCCGTATGTCGCCGTCGTCCATATTTCGACCAGCCGCCGGCGGGAGCGTGAATTGAAAGGCGCCGTGCTGGCGGCGCATTGCTGGCGTGACGAGGTATGCGCCGGAACGGCAGGTCTGGAATCCGGGGCGGTAACGGCTGACGACGATATCGGCATTGTCGCAGGCAAGGCCGGCAAAAGCCGGCCGGTCGACCGTCATGATTCTGAGGCCCATCAAGGTCGCATAGCACCATGCATCCTTCTTGCAGCGGAAGGTGCCGGGCGTCCGGGCGGATTCGGTGATCGTTTCGCTGAGCGCCCGCGCGGCGCTCGCCATATCCGTTGCTTCGAGCCGCGCGAAACGATCTTCCTCATTCAGCACCAGCGCGCTTTCCTCCACAGGCGGCAGCGTCTCCGCGAGTGTGAGTGCCGTTTCCCATTGCTCGAACACGAAGGATGGCGGCCGCTTCGTGGTGAGAGCCGCGACATTACCGGTGACGATCGCCACGAGATCGCCATCGCCAGCCACCAGGATTTGCGGCGGCGGAGGCTCGCGCGGCCATGAGATCAGCGCGAAGGAAACCGCTATCGGGATCACACCGAGGAGACGCAGACGCGTGCGCAACAACACGAGCGGCAGGAAGCCGGCGAGAAACAGCAGCAGAACCCCCTCCGGCGCGCGGCCTGTGGTAAACGCGCCGCCAAGGCTATCGACCCAAGTCGCCGCCTGCATCACCCAATCAAGCCCCCAGCCCATGACGATCAGAAACGGCGCGTGAAGATTGAGCGGCATGGCGATGAGCGATAAAAGCCCGGCCGGCATGACAACGAAGGTGACCACCGGCATGGCGAGCAGATTGCCAAGCAGCCCGTAGCCCGCGATACGGGAAAAATGATGGATGGCGAACGGCGTCGTCGACAAGCCGCCGATCAGCGCGGTGAGCACGATACCGGAGGCTGCGATCCAGAGCCAGCGGAGCGGCCCGCGGCTTTGGCGAAATCCTTGAGCGGGCCGGCGCTGCCATGCGCCATAGCCCGCGATCAGCGCCAGCGTGGCGGCAAAGGACATCTGCATGCCCGGCCCCACCACTTCGGCGGGCGTCACGACCAGAATCACCAGCGCTGCAAGCGCGACATTGCGCAGGCTGATCGCCGGACGATCGAAGATCGCCGCCGCCAGCATGACGGCCAGCATGATGAAGGCCCGTTCGGCGGACACCTGCATGCCCGATATCAGCAGATAGAACAGCGCCGCCGCGATCGCCGCGGCCGCTGCGATCTTCTTGGTCGAAACCGCCTCGGCCGCACGTGGCGACAGCGCCAGCAGCAGCCTGAGGCTTGAGAAGAAAATGCCGGCGGCGAGCGCCATGTGCAGGCCGGAAATGGCAATGATGTGGGCAAGACCGGCATTGCGCAGCGCATCGAGCGTGTCGTCGCTCAGCGCCCGCCGCTCGCCGGTGATGATCGCATTGGCAAAAGCACCGGTGTCGCCCGCAAGCACCGCACGAATACGTCCTGCAATGCCGTCGCGTATCCGCTCGATCGCAAAACCCGCCCGCACGCTGACGCCCGGCGCGGGCGCGAGGCCGGCATCGCTCGGCGGCCCATAGAAAAAGCCCACCGCGCCGATGCCGTCGAAATAGGAGAGGAACCCGAAATCAACCAGGCCGGGCATGACGGGCGCGGAAGGCGGCAGCAGCCGCCCAAGCCCCTGAATGGCGTGACCGATGCCGACAGGCGGCAAATTGCCGCGGGCAACAAGCGTGACGCGTTCGGGCGGACGGTGGATCACGGGGTCGTCCGTCGCCGTCACCCGCACAACATAGCGCCAGCCGGTTTCCGTCGGCTCGCGGCTTTCGACCACACCGGTGATATGGGTGGTCACCGGCGAATCGAGCATCACCGTGGCCCGCCGCGCCGTCTCCAGCGCCGCAAGCAGCGCGCCGCAGAGGAACAATGCGATGCAGGCGCTGACAACGGGCAAGAGCCCTCGGCCGTTGCGCAGCAAGACGGCCGCGAACACCGCCATGCCGCAATAGATGCCAAGGCCCAGCGAAGACGGGCTCTCGTCGAGCGAGAACCACCAGCCAATCCCGGTCGCCAGCACCACCGGCACAATGAGAAACGGCCGGCCGAATGCCTGCTCCTCCCGCCACAAGGCGGCAATATCGAACCGCCCTGCCCGGCCCGCGTCGCGCCTGCCAAAGCCGGCCTCGCGCTCGCCTTGCGGTTGGCGCCTTCTGAAAGGCGCGCGAAGCCGGTCGGCTCCGGCGCGCAAGCCCGTCGCCTTGTCTATCTCGCTCGTGCCTACCCCACTCCCGCGCATCCGAAACCGCCGCCCTACAACTTTTACATGTTGTGGCCAATGCTAATCGATTGCAATGCAAGCGCTGGCGGCAGAAGCAAAATTTTCCTTTTCTAAACCCCGTAAAACTTGCTAAACGCAGATATTACTCATCACCCGCCGCGCGGCTTCGTCGGCTTGGCAACACCTTGCCAATCCTATAGCTAATGAAAATCCCGATTGGCTTCGACAGCGTATTCGCGCCGGAAATTTGGAGGATAGGATGACGGAAACTGGAAAACTGCAACTCGACGGCAAGGAACTTGAGCTGTCCGTGGAAGAGGGCACATTCGGCCCGAAAGTCCTCGACATCGCTTCGCTCTACAAGCAGTCGGGCATGTTCACCTACGATCCGGGTTTCACCTCGACGGCCTCGTGCAAATCCAAGATCACCTATATCGACGGCGATAACGGGATTCTGCTGCACCGCGGCTACCCGATCGACCAGTTGGCTGAAAACGCCGACTTCCTGGAAGTCTGCTATCTGCTGCTGTTCGGCGAACTGCCGACGGCCACGCAGAAGAAGGATTTCGACTTCCGCGTGACCCATCACACGATGATTCACGATCAACTCACGAGGCTCTTTACCGGTTTCCGCCGTGATGCCCATCCCATGGCCATCATCTGCGGCGCCGTTGGAGCCATGTCTGCCTTCTACCACGACTCGATCGACATCTCCGATCCCTACAAGCGCGAGATTGCCAGCATCCGCATGATCGCCAAGATCCCGACGATCGCGGCCATGGCCTATAAATACCACGTCGGCGAGCCCTTCGTGTATCCGCGCAACGACCTCGGTTATGCGGCCAACTTCCTGCATATGTGCTTCGCCACGCCGTGCGAGGAATACAAGGTCAACCCGATCCTGTCGCGCGCGCTCGACCGGATCTTCATCCTGCATGCCGATCACGAGCAGAACGCCTCGACCTCGACCGTGCGTCTTGCCGGTTCGTCTGGCGCCAATCCTTTCGCCTGCATCGCGGCCGGCATCGCCTGCCTGTGGGGCCCCGCCCATGGCGGCGCCAACGAGGCGGCGCTCAACATGCTGCAGGAGATCGGCTCGGTCGACCGCATCCCGGAATATATCAACCGCGCCAAGGACCGCGATGATCCCTTCCGCCTGATGGGCTTTGGTCACCGCGTCTACAAGAACTACGATCCGCGCGCCAAGATCATGCAGAAGACCTGCCATGAAGTTCTCAAGGAACTCGGCATCAAGGACGATCCGCTGCTGGACGTCGCGATGGAGCTGGAAAAGATCGCTCTGACGGATGAGTACTTCATCGAGAAGAAGCTCTATCCGAATATCGACTTCTATTCCGGCATCACGCTGAAGGCCTTGGGTTTCCCCACCACCATGTTCACCGTGCTGTTCGCGCTTGCGCGCACCGTCGGCTGGATCGCGCAGTGGGCGGAAATGATCGAGGATCCGGAACAGCGCATCGGCCGTCCGCGCCAGCTCTACACCGGCGCCCCGGAACGCGATTTCGTGGACATCTCCAAGCGCTGATTTCCAGCGTGTTCAAATGCGAAAGGCCGGTCCCGCGACCGGCCTTTTCTGTGTCCAGAGGGGGGGTGAGCGCTATCGGGCAGCCTACTTCGCAGGGCCCTTCTCCGCCAGCACATCCAGAACGATGGCCGCCGCGCGCTCGCCGGGCGGGACCTCGGTCTGCATCAGTGCGATGACCCGCTCGAAGCCTTCCATCATGCCGCGCCGCTGGAAACTGTCCTTCGTCAGCAGCTCCATCCAGCGCGCAAGCGCGCCGGCGCGGATCGTGTCGTTGAAATATTCCGGCACCAGCGGCGCATCGGCGATCAGGTTCGGCAGCGACGCCGACCAGACGGTGATCTTGTTCAGCATCAAACGGCCGATGAAATCCGCCTTATAGGCGGAGACGGCGGGAATGCCGGAAAGCGCCAGCTCCAGAACCACCGTGCCCGAGGCGGCAACCGCGGCATCGGCCATGGCAAAAGCCTCCCACTTGGCCTCCTCGCCGACGAAGAGTTCCGGCTTAACCTTCCAGTCGGCGATGGCCGCGCGCACCTGCTGCTCACGTCGCGTCACCGTCGGCAGGATAATGCGACAGCCGTCATTGCGCGCCGCGAATGTCGCGGCGACATCGCGAAATATCGGTGCCAGCGCATTGATCTCGGATTTGCGCGAGCCCGGCAGCAGCATGATGGTCGGCTTCGACCGCGCGCGCTCCAGACGGTTCTGGCGGCGCGCTTCGAGCACGCCCGGCTCCCCGGTCAGCCGATGGCCGACAAAGGTGGTCGGCGGCCCGCCGAGACGCTCCATCGCCGCCGGTTCGAAGGGCAGCACGGCCAGCACGTGGTCGACATAGGCGAGCATGTCGCGGGCGCGATATTCCTTCCAGGCCCAGACGCTGGGGCAGACATAGTCGACGATCGGGATTTCGGGAGCTGCGGCGCGCACGCGCTTTGCCACGCGGTGGGTAAAATCCGGGCTGTCAATGATGACGATGATATCCGGTTTCGCAGCGATCAGCGCCTCGGCGGTCTGGCGGATACGTCGCAGCAATTGCGGCAAACGGGCGATCACCTGGGTGAACCCCATGATCGACAATTCACTGTAGTCGAACAGTGATTCCAGCCCCTCGCCGGCAAGGCCGTCGCCGCCGACGCCGACCAGTTCCACCGGGCCGCCATGAAGCGCCTTTAGCGCGGCAATCAGGTTGGCGCCCAGTAGGTCGCCAGAAACCTCGCCGGCTACAATCCCGATTTTCAAAGCCACATGCCGCTCCCTTATGATCGAAGGTCAGGCTCCAGCCCATAGACAAACAGACCCGCCGCATCGGCGGCCCGCAGCGTCTCTTCGCGCTCGAGTATCAGCGACCGCCCGGCCTCAACCGCAATGCCGGCCAAGCCCGCTGCCGCCGCCAGTCGCACCGTGTTGGCGCCGATCGATGGCAGGTCGGCGCGCAGATCCTGTTGTGGCTTGCACAGCTTGACAAGCACGCCCCGCCGCCGGGCGCTGATGCGGCCCGACTGGCGCAGCACCGCCACCCGCTGCAGCATCTGGTCCGTGCCTTCCGCGCCCTCAAGCGCCACCACGCGACCGCCGACGCTGACGGCGCCCTGCCCGATATCCATCACGCCGATCGTGCGCGCGGCGTGCGCGGCGACCTCGATATCGGCCTCGGCCTCGCGATCCGGTGCAAGCCTGCCAAGCGCGCCGGCCTCGGCCAGCAGATCGCCCGCAATCGATTGCGCCGCCACCACCTCGAAGCCATGCTTTTCAAACAGGGCGATAACCATGCGCAGGACCTTGTCGTCCCCGCCGCTGCGCAGTTTGGCAAGGATTGCGGGAATGGAAGCGAGCACGGAAAGCGTGGGGCGCAGGCTCAAGAGTTCGGGCCGGCTGTTGACCCCGCCGGTCAGCACGATCTTGTCGATCCCGCGTTTGCGCAGCGCCATCACCACCGGCCGGAAGCCGCCGAGATCGGCGTCCATATGGTCAAATCCCGACCAGTCATGGTCGTCCTCGCCGCGCAGCTGCACGATAAACGGGCTATGGCCGGCTTCGCGCGCCGCCTCGGCCACATAATAGGGCAACAGACCGTTGCCGGCGATGATCGCAATCGGCTCCTTTGCGGAGACCGCCGCGGAGTTCACGCCGCGCCCTTGCGCCGCCTGGATCCCGGCGTCGTCAACGAGCGCTCGGCATCGCGTTCGAGGATGAAACGCAGCATTTCGTCGACCGCATCGCTTTTGCCGCCGAATTCCGCGCGCGCCGCCTCGGCGTTTTCCAGGATCAGGCCCGAGGAGAAGATCGTCTTGTAGGCCTTGCGGACCAGATGGATCTCATCGCGCTCGATGCCCGCGCGCTGCATGCCCACGACATTGAGCCCGCCCATCATCGCCGGGTTGTCGACGATCATTGCATAGGGAACGACATCATTGACGACGCCGGCGAGCCCGCCGACAAAGGCCTGCCGCCCGATCTGGACGAACTGGTGGATCGCGGCGCCGCCACTGAGGATAACCTTGTCGTGCACCAAGACGTGGCCGCCGACCATGACATTGTTCGACAGAATGACGTCGTTGCCGATCCGGCAATCATGGCCAATGTGGGAATTGGCGAGGAACAGATTGTTGTCGCCAACGACCGTGATCCCGCCGCCATGCGACGAACCGGTATTGATCGTG
The DNA here is from genome assembly GCF_053484255.1 of Martelella sp. FLE1502. Lineage (NCBI taxonomy): Bacteria > Pseudomonadati > Pseudomonadota > Alphaproteobacteria > Hyphomicrobiales > Aurantimonadaceae > Martelella > Martelella sp. FLE1502. Next base: position 79,804 of record NZ_JBAKFQ010000014.1, on the reverse strand, counting down.
ACGCCCTCGCGGAAGATGCAGTTCTTGCCGATCTCAAGCCGCGTCTGGCTGGCATCGTGGCGCACGCTCTGCGGCGGGCCGCCGATCACAGCCATCGGAAAAACCTGGCAGCCGGAGCCAAGCCGGGTCGCGCCCTCGACGCTGGCGTGATGCATCACGACGACGCCATCGCCAAGCACAGCATTCGGGCCGACATAGGACAGAGGTCCTATGACGGCGTTTTCACCGATAACGGCCCCGTCCTCCACGACCGCTTTCGGGTCGATCCGGGCGGAGCTGGCAATTCTGGTCATTCTTCATCCTTGCGCACCATCATGGCGCCGATATCAGCTTCCGCGACGAGCTGTCCGTCGACCGTCGCCTCGCAGTGAAATTTCCACACCCGACGCCGCTGCTTCTGCTTGACGACCTTGTAGCGCACCTGATCGCCCGGCACCACCGGCTTGCGGAAGCGCGCATTGTCAATGGTCATGAAGTAGACCAGATTGTCCACCTCATCGGCCTTGCGCGCGCAGATCGCGCCCGCCGTCTGGGCCATGCCCTCGACAATCAGTACGCCGGGCATGATCGGCATGGACGGGAAATGTCCGGTGAAATGCGGCTCATTTGCCGTCACGTTCTTGACGCCGACCGCGCTGTCGTCGCCGTCGATCTCGATAATCCTGTCAACCAGCAGAAACGGATAGCGATGCGGCAGGAACTTCATGATCTCCAGAAGTTCCATATGTTCCAAAGTCTCAGTCACAGCCTCATTCACCTTGCTCATCTCCCCCTGTCTGAGCCCGTCTGCTCAGTTCCGCAAGTTCGCGCAGATACAGTTTCATAGGACGCGCCGGAATGCCGCCGACGCGCGATCCGGGCTCTATCGACGAAAGAACGCCGCTTCTGGCGGCAATCTGTACGCCGCTGCCAATCTCGAGATGGCCATTGACGCCGGCCTGCCCGCCAATCATGACTCCGTCGCCGATCTTGACGCTGCCGGCGATCCCCACCTGGCTGACAATACCGCAATGACGACCGATCTGCACATTATGGCCGATCTGAACCAGATTATCGATCTTGGTCCCCTCGCCAATCACGGTATCGTCCATCGCGCCGCGGTCGATCGTGGTATTGGCGCCGATCTCAACCTCGTCCTGGATAATCACCCGCCCGACCTGCGGCAGCTTGACCATGCCCGTCGGGCTGCCGGCATAGCCGAAGCCATCCTGGCCGATCCGGGCGCCGGTATGGATGATGACATTGTTGCCGATCAGCGCGTTGGTGACGCTCACTTGGGCGCCAATCGTCACATTGCGCCCGATCTTCACATCCGCGCCGACGACGGCGCCGCTCAGGATCCGGCTTCCCGCGCCGATCTGGGCGCGCGCGCCGATCACGGCGAATGGCGACACCTCGACGCCCGTTTCGAGCGCGGCCGTGGCGTCCACCGCAGCCTGCGGAGAAATCTCGCCCTCACCCACAAGCGACTGCGGCCGCATCGCCGCCGGATACAGCAGCGCCGAAGCGCGGGCAAAGGCAAGCTGCGCATTGTCGGATACAAGCGCCGTCAGCCCATCCGGCAGCAACGCGGTCAACGCTTGAGGGCAGATGATCGCGGCCGCCCGGCAGGTTTTCAGATAATCCGCCGAACTTCTCGATTGTATATAACAGATGTCATTCGGTCCGGCGCGGGAGATTGGCGCAATCGATTCCACCAGACGATCGCTCGCCGTGGCCTCTGACAGAGAAGCGCCGATGCGGCCGGCAAGCTCACCCAGAGGGATTGCCTGCCGTGCGCCGAAAAACTGGTTCTGATCCATGTCCGTTCTCCAGAACAGTTAAGCTTTGAGTTCTGGAAACAGATATCAGAACGTGTTGGCGATACCGAAACGGAAACGCTGGGTTTCGTCGAAATCTTCCTTGGCGAACGGAACGGCATAGTCGAACCGCAGGTCGCCGAAGGGCGAGTTCCAGATCAGACCAATACCCGCCGAAGCGCGGATCGAGAAATCGGTGCCCTCGATCTGAGTCCCGGTGACTTCCACAGCGTTACCCCAGGCCGAGCCGGCGTCCACATAGGCAGCGCCGCGGAGGTTGATATCCTCCGGAATGCCCGGCAGCGGGAAGTTGGTCTCCGCCGAAAGCGTGGCGTAGTACTGCGAACCGAGTGCGTCATTGGTGCCCACGGTGCGCGGGCCGATACCGTTCTGTTTGAAGCCGCGGATCTGCTGACCGCCGATCGTGAACTGGTCGAAGACGTTCAGATTATCATCGAACGGCGTGACGAAACCGCCGCGCGCCGTGATCGAGCCGATGATATCGGCCTGATCGGAGATCATCTGATACCAGCGCGCCTTGCCGTCCAGCTTGTAGTAATGCGAGTCGCCGCCAAGACCGGCAAATGTGTTGTTCAGTGCCGCCAGGACGCCCTCGCGCGGCAGCTGCCGGTTATCGACGGAAGAGAAGTTGAAGGACTGCTGCAGCGACGACACCACCCACGGGCTGCCGTTGATCAGGTCCTGATAAACCTGCGACACATTGTTCAGGTTCTGCCAGTCGCCGCGACCATCATATTCAAACTGCTGGTAGGAATATTTCACCGTCGAATAGAGGTTGTCGGTGAGCGGCGCGGTCAGGCGGATAGCGCCCGCCGTTTCGGCATAGTTGTAGTATTCCTGGGTCGAGGACGACGCGCGATAGAGATCGAAACCGGCAGCCAGACGATAGCCCAGGAAGAAGGGCTCGGTGAAACTGAAGTTGTAGATCTGCGAATCGTCATCGCCGAGACCGGCGGAGGCGCGGATATACTGGCCGCGACCAAGGAAGTTGCGCTCCTCGACCGAGAGCTCCAGAACCAGCGAATCGCCTTCCGCATCGTAGCCGGCGCCGATCGAGAACGAGCCGGTGGGCTCATCCACGACATCGACCTCGAGAACCACACGGTCGGGCGCGCTGCCCGGCAGCGTCTTGATCTCGACCGAGCTGAAATAGCCCAGCGCCTCGAGCCGACGCTTGGTGCGCGCGATCATCTCGCGGTTATAGGCATCGCCCTCGGCCAGATCGAACTCGCGGCGGATGACGTAGTCGCGGGTGCGGGTGTTGCCGACGATATCGATCCGCTCGATATAGGCCTTCATGCCCTGATCGATCTCGTAGTTCACCGAATAGGTATCATTGGTGAAGCTGCGGTCGCCGCGCGGATTGACCTGCGCGAAGGGATAGCCCTGCGAGGACACCGAAGCAGCAATCGATTCCGACGTCTTCTGAATGTCGTCGGCGTCGTAAATCTTGCCGGTCCGGGTCTTGATATCGCCCTTCAGGTTCGAGATGTCGACGCCCTCGACCGTGGTCTCAACGCCGATATCCCCAAACTTGTAACGATCGCCCTCAGAAATATTGAAGGTGATCGAATAGGAATTGTCGGTCTCATCATAGTCGACATCGGTCGACAGAAGACGATAGTCCGGGAACCCGTGATTGTTGTAGAACTCGCGCAGCAGCTTCTCGTCCTGACGCAGCTTGTCGGGATTGTAGATATCCTTGCGCGTTAGGAACGACAGCGGCGTCGAGCGCTTGGTCAGGATGACCGAGGCGAGGCGCGCGTCGCCGAAGGTGTTGTTGCCTTCGAAATTGATCTTCCGGGTCTTGGTGCGGCCGCCTTCATCGATGACGAAGGCAACGTTGATGCGGTTATCCTGAACGGTCGCCGTCTGGATCGTGACCTCGACATCGGAACGGCCGATCGAGGCGTAAGCGTCCTTGATGTGCTGGATATCGAGCTGCGCCTGGGCCTCGTTATACGGACCGAGCGAATGCAGCTCGACGACGCCCTCGAGCTTCTTGTCGGAGACCTTGCGGTTGCCGTTGAACACGACCTGATTGATGAGCTGGTTTTCCGTGACGTTCACGACCAGCGTCGAACCGGAAACCGAAATCCTGACGTCGGAAAAATAGCCCGAGCTGTAGAGATTGCGGATCGACTGATTAATGTCAGCGTCGGTGAAGCTCTGGCCGGGCTTGATCGTCAGTTTGGATTTGATCGCGTCGGAACCTGCCTGACCGGTTCCGTTGACGGTGATGTTCCTGACGACGGCGGCATACGCGTCTACAGGCACAGCAACGGCGGCAACGACCCCCCCGGAAACGGCGACCGCAAACGAAAGCGCCGCACCTGAAACTGTGTTCAAAAATCTTGAACCGGCCATGCTACTATCTACCCTTTATAATCGCTCGGTATAAGCGGTTTTCGGCAATGTGGATTTAAGTTCTAAAGACTTCGCATCCCCACGCAATAGAAAGCCGCCCCTCAGATGCAACTTCCGCCCCAAGCGTGACCAAATCGCCACGTTCTTCTGTGTTTATGGTAAACCGAACGCTACGGAATACGTCAACAGCACGACGGAGATGCTCCCTCAGGGGTTTCCTATCATCTCCGACGCCAAAGGCAAGGCCACATTTGCACAAGAAACCATTTGCGGCAAGATGAGAGCGCGCGCACGGTTAACCAAATAGTGTCAAGGGGTTAAAATCGCCCTACCCCATCCGCCCGATCGTATCGTTCCACGTCGCGAACACCATCAGCGCCAGCACCAAAAAAAGACCGATCCGGAATGCGAATTCCTGGACGCGCGCCGAAAGCGGCCGTCCCCGCACGGCCTCGATCGCGTAGAACATCAGGTGCCCGCCATCGAGCATGGGAACCGGCAACAGATTGAACAAGCCGACCGAAACCGAAAGAATTGCTGCAAAATTAGCAAATGCGACAATACCGAGCGACGCCATCTGACCGGCCATCGTCGCCACCCGCACCGGACCGCCGATCTGGTCGGCCTTCATCCTGCCGGCAAAGACATTGGCGATATAATCATAGGTGCTGACGACGATATGCCAGCTCTGCAGCGCGCCCTGGCCGATGGCTGCAACCGGGCCATAACGCTCGACGCGGAAATTACCCGAATCACGTGTACCGACAACGCCGATACGACCGAGTTCCATTTCATTGCCGAATCGGTCCTCGGTCTCCACCCGCTCCGGCACCACCGTCAGATCGACCGGTTCCCCGTTCCGCTCCACCGTCAGCACGACCGGCACGCCGGGGCGCACGCTGATATAGCGCACCACGGCATCGAAGGTATCGATCGCCTGGCCATCGAGCGCCGCCATGATGTCGCCGGGCTGAACGCCCGCCGCCGCAGCGGGGCTGTCCGGCGTCACCTCGCCCACCACCGGATCGGAAACCGCGCGGCCATAGACCATGAAGATCACGGCGAAGATCGCGATCGCCAGCAGGAAGTTGGCGATCGGCCCGGCCGCCACCGTGGCGGCGCGCTTCCACAATGCGGCGCCGTTCAGCGTGCGGGCGCGCTCCTCTTCCGGCAGCGTTTCCAGGCCCTTGAAGTCCGGGCGGCTTGCGACATCCTCATCGCCGTAAAACCGCACATAGCCGCCAAGCGGGATCGCGCACAGTTTCCAGCGCGTGCCGTGGCGGTCGGTGCGCCCTACGATCTCCGGCCCGAAGCCGAGCGAGAACGCCAGAATGCGGATGCCGCACCAGCGCCCGACCAGATAGTGCCCGAGCTCGTGAAAAAACACGAGAAAGGAAATCGCCACGATAAAGGCGACGATCATCCCCGGGGCATTGGTAAAGGCGAACTGCACGGTCAGGCTCCATTCATCGGAGCGGCAAGTCCGCTCCAGTTCATCAGCATGTCGCCCGCAAAACCCTCATGGCCGGCAAGCGCCACCAGAACGACGACAACATACATCGCGAATGCCGCTGCGACGAGTCCGTCGACGCGATCCATCACCCCGCCATGACCGGGAATCAGATGGCTGGAATCCTTGGCCCCGCAGCGCCGTTTCAGCGCCGATTCGAACAGGTCGCCCACTTGGCTGCAAACGGACAGGAAAAGCGCGAGAAGGCCAATCGCGATCGAGGGAGAACCGCCATAGCTCCAGCACAGCGCAAAGGCTGCCGCGACGGCGAAGGCTGCCCCGCCAATTGCGCCCGACCACGTCTTGCCCGGCGATATTGACGGCGCAAGCTTGGGGCCGCCGAGGGCGCGGCCCACGAAATAGGCCATGATATCGGTGCTCCAGACAACGGCGAACAGGAACAGAATCGCGAACAGCCCCGCCTCCCCGCCGTTCCTAAGCGCCGCAAGCGCGATCATGCTGCCCGCGGCATAGATCACCGAACCCGCAAACCAGAACGGCATGGCCGCGCGGCGCCCGAGGAACCAGAATGCCGCCGCGCCGAAACAGGCAAGCGCCAGCGCCAGCCCGAAAAGCTCGAGAAAGACAAGGATGGCAACGGCGATCATCACCGCGATGCCGCCAAGCACCGGCGTGCTCCACCGGCCGATCAAACGATTAACCTGACCGTCGCGCGCCCGGCTCATCTCCAGCCATTCATAAAAAACCAGAAAGCCGATCGCGACCGCAAGCAGGTTGAAGAGAGAGCCGCCCGCCCAGGTGATCAGCAGAACCACCGCCGCCAGAACGGCTCCCGAAACGATGCGCAGCCTCAGTTCCTGGGTCATCAGGTGTCCGTCAATGCCGCCTGCGGCGCGGAAAGCGCACCGAACCGCCGGTTCCTCCTGGCATATTCCGAAAGCGCTTCGAAAAACATCTCGCGGCTGAAATCCGGCCAGTTGCATGGCAGGAACACCAGTTCCGAATAGGCCGTCTGCCAGAGCAGGAAGTTGGAAAGGCGCTGCTCGCCGCTGGTGCGGATGACAAGATCAGGATCCGGCAGGCCGGCAGTATCGAGGCGCTCGCTGATGGCGGCCTCATCGATATCATCCGGGTCGGTCTTGCCCTCCGCCACCTGGCGGGCGAGCGCGCGGGCAGCGCCGGCAATCTCGGCGCGCGACCCATAATTGACGGCGACGACCACATGCAGCCCGGTATTGTTCCGGGTCCGCTCCTCGGCGACCTCGAGGGCCTTCAATATCTTTGCCGACAGGCCGCTGCGCTCGCCGATCATCTGGAAACGCATGTTCTGGCGATGGTAATTGTCGAGCTCGCGATGGATGAAGGTCGAAATCAGCTCCATGATGCCATCGACTTCATCGGAGGGCCGCTTCCAGTTTTCGGAAGAGAAGGCGAACAGCGTCAGATAGCCTATCCCGCTTTCGCGCGCCGCATCCACCGTGCGGCGAACGGCCTCGACGCCCTTGCGATGGCCGAACAGCCGCCCGAGCCCGCGCCCGATTGCCCAGCGTCCATTGCCATCCATGATGATTGCGACATGGCGCGGAATGGCTGGGTCTATAATTTTGTTCATAAGGGCGACCGAGTCTTCTTTAAAAGAATAGAGTGGCAACTAAACCTGCATGATTTCTTTTTCTTTGTCTGCGAGCAAGTCATCAATTCTGGAAATTGACTCATCGGTCAATTTTTGAACGTCTTCGGAAAGCGAACGGCTGTCGTCCTGGCTGATGTCCCCATCCTTTTCCGCCTTCTTCAATCCGTCCATGCCGTCCCGACGCACATGGCGGATCGCCACCCGCGCCTTCTCGGCATATTCATGGGCAACCTTGACCAGAGAACGGCGACGTTCCTCATTGAGTTCCGGAAGCGGAATTCTGAGCGTCTGCCCGTCCATGATCGGGTTCAGGCCAAGATGGGATTCGCGGATCGCGCGGTCAACAGCGCCCGCCATCGACTTGTCCCAGACATTGACCGAAAGCATGCGCGGCTCCGGCACGGTGATGTTGGCAACCTGGTTGAGCGGCACTTTCGAGCCATAGGCCTCAACCTGCACCGGATCGAGAATATTGGCCGAGGCCCGCCCGGTTCGAAGCGAGGTGATGTCGCCGATATAGGCGTTGATCGCGCCTTCCATGCGGCGCTTCAGGTCGTTCAGGTCGGTTGGATCGCTCATCATCTGTCTCCCGTCACACATGTGCCCCAAGCGGGCAAGGCGTGATCATTCTTCTGTTACGATTGTCTTGCGGCCGCCGCCGGCCATGATCTGGCCGAAGCCGCCGCGCTCGTGAATCGAAAAAACGATAATCGGTATGTAGTTTTCACGGGCAACCGCCACCGCGGCAACATCCATCACCTGCAGCCCGCGTTCAAGCACCTGCTGATGAGTCAGGGCGTCGAAACGGATAGCGTTCGGATCCTTTTTCGGGTCGGCGGAATAGATACCGTCGACCTGCGTGCCCTTGAAGATCGCCTCCGCGCCGATTTCCGCCGCGCGCAGCGCTGCAGCGGAATCAGTGGTGAAGAACGGATTGCCGGTGCCACCGGCAAAGATCACCACCCTGCCCGCTTCCATATGGCTGCGGGTGGCGCGCTGGGAAAACGACTGACAGATTTCCGGCATCGCGATCGCCGACAGCACCACGGTGTCGACCTGCATCTTGCGCAGCGAGGTGGCGAGCGCCAGTGCGTTGATGACCGTGCCCAGCATGCCCATGTGGTCGCCGGTGACGCGTTCGCCGCCCTTGGAGGCAACGGCGACGCCCCGGAAAATATTGCCGCCGCCGACGACGATGCCGATCTCAACGCCCATGGAGCGAACCTGGGCAATATCAGAAGCGATGCGGTCTGCGACGTTGACATCGATGCCGAAGCCCTGGTCGCCCATCAGCGCCTCACCGGAAACCTTCAGCAAAACACGGTTGAAAATCGGTTTCGTCAACGCCGCAAACTCCCTTACAAAGCAATGCCATCCCGATACACGAAGGGCGCCGCAATGTCACGCGGCGCCCCCGGGATTTCAACGGCTGATCCTAAAATGAACCAGACGGACGGAAGGGCTTAGCCCTTGGCCGTGGCGGCAACTTCCGCCGCAAAGTCGGATTCTTCCTTCTCGACGCCTTCGCCAAGCGCCAGACGGGCGATGGCGGCGACCTTGATCGGCGCGCCGACGTCCTTCTCCGCTTCCTTGACGGCCTCTTCAACGGTCAGGTCAGGGTTGATGACGAACTGCTGGGAAAGCAGCGCCACTTCCTGGAAGAACTTGCGCATGCGGCCTTCCACCATCTTTTCGGCGATGGCGGCGGGCTTGCCGGATTCCTTGGCCTGCTCCAGGAACACCGAACGCTCGCGATCGGCGATTTCGGCGTCGACTTCCTCGGGGCGTACGGCGAGCGGGTTGGTCGCGGCGACATGCATGGCGACCTGGCGGCCGATCGCGTTCAGCGCATCCTTGTCGCCGTCCGATTCGAGCGCGACCAGAACGCCGAGCTTGCCGAGGCCATCGCCGACGGCATTGTGCATATAGGTCGCGACAACGCCCTTGCCGACCGAAAGCTTGACCGCGCGGCGCAGCGTCATGTTCTCGCCGATCGTGCCGATCGCATCCTTGATCGTGTCGGCAACCGACTTGCCGGACTTCGGATAGGTCGCGGCGGCAATGGCATCGACGGAGCCGTCGGTGCCAAGCGCCACGTCGGCGATGCCGGAGACGAGCTGCTGGAAGGCTTCGTTGCGGGCAACGAAGTCGGTCTCCGAGTTGACCTCGACGACGACGGCTTCCGCATCGCCGGCGGCGATGCCGATCAGGCCTTCTGCGGCCGTGCGGCCGGACTTCTTGTCAGCCTTGGAGATACCCTTGGCGCGCAGCCAGTCGATGGCGGCTTCCATGTCGCCGTCGGTTTCGGCGAGTGCCTTCTTGCAATCCATCATGCCTGCGCCGCTCTTTTCGCGCAGTTCCTTCACCATTGCTGCCGTAATCGTGCTCATAACTTGCCTCTCGTCCATTCGCTGGGCGGCGCCGTCGGGCGCGCCGGTCGGGAGTGTACCCGTGTCTGTGACAGGGTGATGAAGATCATCCCTGGCGGCCATGCCGCATACGCGGCTGGCGCGATGAAAATATGTATCGGGCGGCCGGTTTTGAAGGCCGCCCTCATTCCTGAAACCCAATGGCGGCGCCGATAACGCCGCCATCTTCAGGTCCTGTCGCACATCAGGCGCTCGGGCCTGATGCCGGTCGCCTTACTCGGCGGGCTTTTCGCCGGTCGCTTCCTCGGCAGCGGCTTCCTCGGCGGGCGCCTCTTCAAGCGCCGGCTCGGCCGGTGCTTCAGCGGCAGCGCCGAGATCGACGCCCGAAGCGCCCTGCTGACGGGCGATGCCGTCGATGGCGGCGCGCGAAATCAGGTCGCAGTAAAGCGCGATGGCGCGCGAGGCGTCGTCATTGCCGGGGATCGGGTAGTCGACTTCATCCGGATCGCAGTTCGAATCGACGATAGCGACAACCGGAATGCCGAGACGCTTGGCTTCCTCGATCGCGATCTTTTCCTTGTTGGTGTCGATGATCACGATCAGGTCCGGCACGCCGCCCATGTCGCGAATACCGCCAAGGGCGCGGTCGAGCTTTTCACGCTCGCGGTCGAGGTTCAGGCGCTCTTTCTTGGTAAAGCCCTGCGCTTCGTTGGCGAGGATTTCGTCGAGCTTGCGCAGGCGCTGGATCGAGTTCGAAATCGTGCGCCAGTTGGTCAGCATGCCGCCGAGCCAACGCGAGTTGACATAGTACTGAGCGGAGCGCTGCGCGCTGTCGGCAACGATTTCCGAAGCCTGACGCTTGGTGCCGACCATCAGAACGCGGCCGTTGCGGGCGACGGTGTCGGACACGACCTGAAGGGCGCGCTGCAGCATCGGCACGGTCTGTGCGAGGTCGATGATGTGGATGTTGTTGCGGTCGCCAAAGATGTAGGGCTTCATCTTCGGGTTCCAGCGGTGGGTCTGGTGACCAAAATGGACGCCTGCCTCAAGCAGCTGGCGCATGGTAAAGTCGGGCAATGCCATTGCCTTGTCTCCTTTTCCGGTTGAACCTCCGCAGACCTGAGAACGGACGGAAACCCGTCCGGCACCGGCGGAGCGCACCGGATTTCTCCCGGAACACCCCATGGCCTGCGTGTGGAATGGGGGCGCGATAGCCTGTTTTGAGATGGAATGCAAGTGCCGCGGCAATTTGCGCGCACGGCAACGCGCAACGAAGCCTTGCTATGCGAAGCTCAGCGCTGTGTGGCGGCCGTCGTCGGCAGACCTTCGCAAGCAGCCGGGTCCAGCATTTCGAGCTTGTCGAGGCGGCCGGCCATCTTGAAGTTGCCGAAATCCATCAGCAGGTCACGGCTGACGCCGTTTGCCGCCAGCGTCATCGAGACGGTATAATCCGGCGTCTGGTCGCCATCCTGCGAGGCGATCGGAAAATAGCCAGTGGTGACCGGCCACTGGTCGGGCCCGCTGCCGACGCCCTTTTTGCGATCGCCGATCAGCGTGACCGCGCGCATCACGTCCTCGCCCGAGCCGTCAAAGGACGTCGCCTCGTAGACATGCTTGCCGCTCTCAGCCGCATCCAGAACATGGGCAAGATATTCCGTCGGGAACTGGGCCTTGCCGATATCGAAGGGGTTCTGGTCGCCAAGCTTTACCGCGATCTTGTGATCGGCGGCGCGGTTGGCTTCGCCGGCGGTCTCCGATTGCAGGTTGTAATCGGCAAACATCTTGCTCGAAAAGCTGAAGGCGCCCTTTTCCAGATCCTCGAAGGATGAGGATGTCTGGTCGGTGACCATGGCGCCGTGCTCGCGCGCGATATCGGTCACCATCCGCATTTCGGTGACATAACCCTCGCAGGGCGCGCCGGTGAAGGAATAAACGAAACGGCCGTGCAGCCCCTCGATGCCGGACTGGCCGGACGCCCAGGCGAGCGTCAGGTCATAGACCGCGCGGTGGGGCTCGAGCGTCACCCCGGGCTGCGGCGGCATGCCGGCCGCAGCCGTCATTGCGAAGGTGGAGCAGAAAATTCCTGTAACGGCCAGTGTCCGCATCGACATTCCCCTTGGCTTTGAACACTGATGGTATAGAAAAGTCCTCGCTCTGCCAATCATCATCCGTCCCCCTATGGAGCAGAAAATGTCCCACGCCATCGAAGACAGGCTCAAGGCGCTGTCGATCGCCCTGCCGGAAGCCGCGGCCCCCGCCGCCAATTACGTGCCCTACGTCATTTCCGGAAACCTGCTCTACATCTCCGGACAATTGCCGACCGAGGGCGGGAAGGTGATCGCCACCGGCCATCTCGGCGCCAATGTATCGCTGGAGGATGGACAGAAGGCGGCGCGCGCCTGCGCCATCCACATCATCGCCCAGGCGAAGGCAGCGCTTGGCGGCGATCTCGGCCGGGTCACCCGCATCCTGCGCATCAACGGCTTCGTCGCCTCGACGCCGGATTTCACCGAGCAGCACCTCGTCATCAACGGCGCGTCCGACCTTTTGGCCGATGTCTTCGGCGAGGCCGGCAAGCATAGCCGCGCAGCCGTCGGCATGGCCGCGCTGCCGCTGGGTGCGGCCGTAGAGATCGACGCGATCCTGGAAGTCGCCTGATGCCCGCCTGGCTGACTGCCAAACCCATCGCCCATCGCGGCTATCACGACATGAACCGCGCGATCTGGGAGAATACCCTGCCCGCCTTCGAGCGCGCGATCGACGCCGGTTTCGCGATCGAATGCGATATCCACCTTTCCGCCGACGGCGTGCCGCTGGTGTTTCACGATGACGAGCTGCAACGGCTTTGCGGCCGCGACGGCGCGATTGAAGACCTGACGGCCGCCGAGGCGAAGACCATCGCTGTCGGGGGAACGGAGGCGACGATACCGACGCTTACCGATCTTCTCGATGTCTGCGGCGGCAAGGTGCCGCTGGTGATCGAACTGAAGGCAAGCCGCGCCGATCCCGCGGCATTCGCCAAGGCGACGCTTGCCGCGCTCTCCGGCTATGACGGACCGGTCGCGCTGATGAGCTTCGATGCCGCCCTGCTCGCCGCCCTCAAACAGGCCGGCGCCTCGCAGCCGCTCGGCCTGACGGCGGAAGGAATGAGCGAGGAGGCGCTGGCGGATCACCGGAAAGCCTTCGAAATCGGCCTTGATTTCGTCTCGTATTATTACGATCATCTGCCCAATGCGTTTGTTGCTGCGCTTCGGGCAAGGAGCGTGCCGGTGATTACCTGGACCGTGCGCGACGAGGACGCCAGAAGACGCACGTTCCAGAACGCCGACCAGATGACCTTCGAAGGTTTCGATCCACGCGAGAGCTAGCCGCTCTGAGCAGACGGAACTGAAACCGGGCAGGCCAGATCAGTTTCCAGACCGCATTCCGAGAGATTTCTTGAGCGAAAACCTGCAAATCCGCATCGAAAACAGCTTCGCGAATATCGAGCGCGCGGCCTGGGACAGCCTTGCCGCGACCACGCCCTCGCTCGACGGCGACGGGTTCTACAGCCCGTTCCTGTCCCACGCCTTTCTGTCGGCGCTGGAGGAATCGGGCTCTGCCACAGCTGAAACCGGCTGGCTCGGCCATCACCTCCTGCTGGAAACCGAGGATGGCCGCCTGATCGGCGCGGTGCCCTGCTATCTGAAGAACCACAGCCAGGGCGAATATGTCTTCGATCACGGCTGGGCCGATGCCTTCGAGCGCGCCGGCGGGCGCTATTATCCGAAGCTCCAGGCGTCCCTTCCCTTCACTCCAGCAACCGCGCCGCATCTTCTGGTGCGCAACGGCTATGATCATGCGACCGTCGCCAAGGTGCTTGCGGAGGGGCTACAGGCCGTCAATGACCGGCTCGGCGTATCCTCCACCCACGTCACCTTCGTGCCCGAAGACGAGATCGGCATCTTCGAGCAGGCCGGCTACCTGCACCGCACCGACCAGCAGTTCCACTTCCTCAATCCGGGCTATGACAGCTACGATGCCTTCCTCGACACGCTCGCCTCGCGCAAGCGCAAGGCGCTGAAGAAGGAGCGTCGCACGGCGCTCGAAGCCGGGATCGAGATCGACTGGCTGACCGGCTCCGACCTGACGGAGGAGATCTGGGACCAGTTCTACACCTTCTACATGGATACGGGCAGCCGCAAATGGGGCCGGCCCTACCTGACGCGCGAATTCTATTCGCTGATCGGCGAGCGCATGGCCAAGGACATCCTGCTGGTGATGGCGAAGCGCGAGGGGCGCTACATCGCCGGCGCGATCAACTTCATCGGCTCGGATGCGCTTTACGGCCGCCACTGGGGCTGCATCGAGGATCATCGATTCCTGCATTTCGAGGTCTGCTACCACCAGGCGATCGACTACGCGATTGCCCATGGCCTGAAGCGCGTCGAGGCCGGCGCCCAGGGCGAGCACAAGCTGGCGCGCGGCTATCTCCCTGTCACGACCCATTCCGCGCACTATATCGCCCATGAGGGGCTGAGGCGCGCGGTTGCCGATTTCCTCGCGCATGAGCGCGAGGACGTCGCCCGTTTCAATGATATTCTCGTCGACCACGGACCCTACAAGAAAGCTGGCGGCGAACGCATCGAGGAGGACTGAACCATGGCCGAGTACGACAACGACAATATCTTCGCCAAGCTGCTGCGCGGCGAAATCCCCTCCATCCGTCTTTACGAGGACGAACACGCAGTGGCGATCATGGATGTGATGCCGCAGGCGCCGGGCCATGTTCTGGTGATCCCGCGCGCGCCGTCACGCAACCTGCTCGACGCCAACCCTGACGTGCTGGCGAAGACCATTCCCGTGGTCCAGAAGCTTGCACGGGCTGTAAAGGCTGCCTTCGACGCCGATGGCGTGTTCGTCGGTCAGTTCAACGAGGCGGCCGCCGGCCAGACCGTCTATCACCTGCATTTCCACGTCGTTCCGCGTCATGAAGGCGTGGAGATGAAGCGCCACAGCGACGGCATGGAGGACATGGAAGTGCTGAAGGCCAATGCGGAAAAAATCCTGACGGCGCTGAAGGCGTCGCCATGACGCAATTTCTGGCCGAAGAGTTCCGAAACGCCTTTTCCGCCGATCACATCATCATGTTCGTCCGGCTGATCGGGGCTGCGATCTTCGGCGGGCTGATCGGCTTCGAACGCGAGATCCATCGTCATCCCGCCGGGCTCAGAACCCATATACTGGTCAGCATGGCGGCGGCCCTGTTCGTGCTCGTCGCCATCGAGGTGCCGGAGATCATGCGCAGCGACCGCGACGTGCTGCGCGTCGATCCGACCCGCGTGGTGCAGTCGATCACCGAGGGCGTGGCCTTCCTCGCCGCCGGCATCGTGTTTCTGCAGAAGGGCACGGTAAAGGGGCTGACCACCGGCGCCGGCCTCTGGTTTTCCGGCGCAATCGGCCTGACGATCGGGCTCGGCCTCTGGAGCCTCGGCATTTTCGCCTCGATGCTGGGACTTGTCGTCCTGTTTCTTCTCAGGCGTCTGGAAATCAACACAAATATAAGCAAACGCAAGAGCTTGTCCGAAGAAGCTGAAGAATAGGTTCAGCTTCGCTCCAGCGTGATGATGTCCGCCGCATCGCCCAACTCCCCGCGGGCGATCTCCACCATGCTCGATTCGTGGGTAAACAGGATGGTCTGCAACCCTGCAAGCCCGGCAAGCGCATTGAGGCCGGCCGCGCTGCGGGCATCGTCGAAGGTCTGGAAGATGTCATCGACGATCAGCGGCGCGGGCTCGTTGCGGCTGGCATAATCCTCCAGGAAGGCAAGCCGGAGCGCGAGATAGAGCTGGTCGCGGGTGCCGTCGCTCAACCCCTCGACCCGGATTTCATCGCCGCCGGCGCGCACTGCTGAAAGCACCAGTGCATCATGCTCGCCATACGCCTGTGACAGGCCCTCGAAACCGTTGCGGGTCAGCGTGCGGAAATGCCGTCCGGCCGCCGCAAGGATCGGATCGGACCGGCTTTCCCGGTAGCGCTCCAGCGCGCCGTCCAACAGCCGCCCGGCCAGCTTCAGCACCACCCACTCACGGGCGAGCGCCTGCGCCTCCGCCTCGGCGGCGGCGCGATCGAAGGCGGCAGCCTCGGCTCCCGGCCCGGTTTCCAGCGCCTGCTTGCGATGACGCAGTGCCATCCGCCGCTCCCGAAGCGCCTCGATCTCGGCCGCATCCTCTCCGGCATCGGCCTTCAGATGCGCGAGTTCCTGCCGGCAATCGACCTCGTCCAGCGTTTCGGCGAGCGCCCGGATATTCTCCACCGAGGCTCCGTCGCTGATGCCGGAAAACCGCTGCCGCGCCTCATCGAGCGTCTGACGCGATGCCGCCCGCTGCCGCAACCGCGCCGAAAGGCCGTCAATCGCGACGCCCTCCGGCAAGGTGGCCGCTATGGCCGCGATCCGGCCGTCGATCTGCTCACGCTCGCCGGTGTCGGCAGCCAGTTCAATACGAAGCCGCTCGGCGCTTTCCTTAAGCGTTGCCCGCTGCGCCGCGCGCGTCGCGTGGTCGGCCGCACGTTCGGCAAGTGCGTGGACGATCCGCGATGCCGGTTCGCCCGCGATATCCGCCGCCACAGCTTCCGCCAGATGCAGAGCGGCGGCATCGAAGGCGGCAACGCGCTTGCCGTCGGCCTCTGCCTCCCGCGCCAGCCGCGCCCGGTCCGCGAAAAGGGATGGCAGGTCGGCCCACAGCGCAAGCGCAGCCTCGGCCCCGGCGAGGCCGGTTTCGCCCGGCAGGCCGACACCGGTGAGGCTTGCGGCGAAACGCTCGTTCAGGGTTTTCTCCCCGGCCCGCAACCGATCAAGCTGCTCCGCGCCCTTTTCGACTGACTGACGCGCGGTCTTCAGCGCGCCGGCATGCTCCCGCGCCTCCGTCCAGCGTTCGCCGAGACGGTCGAGCGCGGAACCGACATCGCGCGCAAGCGCGGCGAGCGGCAGCGACGCGTCCGTGCCGAGATCGTTCGCGAGCCGCTCCAGCGTCTCCCGCAGCGCGGCGTTGTTGCGGTCAAGGACCGCTTTCCTGTCTTTCAGCGCATAGAGCGCGGTCCGCGCCTCGAGCAGCGCATCCAACCGCCGCCGCCATTCGAGCATCGCCTCGGGGGCCGCCGGCGTGAAATCGAACGCGACAAAGAGCGTCTCAAAATTCGCCTGCGCTTTCGTCAGTTCCAGAAGCGCCGCCTCGCGTTTTTCCGCGCCCTGTTCCCGTTGAGCGGCCTCACGCTCCAGCCGGCGCAGATTGTCGGCATGGCGGGCCACCCGCTCGGCATCGTCGAGCGCGTCGTCGGCAAGATCGTCGGCGGCGCGCACGGCATCGCGATAGGCGCTCTCCTCCCCATCCAGCGTCTCGAACAGCCGGTCGCGCTCCGCCCGCGCCGCGTCGATCGCCGCACGGGTCGGAACCGGCCCGGCCTCGCGATCCTCGGCGAGCAATCCTTCCAGACGGGCGCATTCCGCATCGATCTTCGCCAGCGCGCCGTCACACTCGGCGAGCACGGATTTTGCCGAAGCGATATCATCGCACGCGGTCTTCAGCGCGGCCTCGGCGGGAAGATCGCCCGCATGGAGAGCGAGAATATCGCTCACCGCGGGACGCAGGCCGGCGGCCTGCTCGAACAGTACGCGCTCCTTGCCGGCGATCTCCGTTTCAAGCGTCTCCGCCTCCTTGATGCCGGCAAGGTCCTCGCGCAAAGCCTCATAGCTCTTGCGCAGCGGCGCGGGATCGCGCAGGTGGCTCTCGCCATGCTGCTGTTCCAGCCGCGCCAGCGTTTCTCGGTTTTCAGAGAGCGCGTTTTCGGCAGCGCGGCGGGCGCGGCCCTGCTCTTTCAACTGCTCGACAATCGCTTGAAATTCTGACCTTAACAGACTGTTTGGAAAGTTCTTTTCCAGATTTTCAAAAGAATCGAACCCAAGCTGAACGGCAGCGCTCCGCAACCGCGCCTCAATTTCCGTCAGCTCGTGCCGGCGACGCGGCAGGTTCTCAAGCGCCTGTTCGTAAAGCCCGCTTTCGCGCTGCAGCCGGGCGATTTCGGCACGGCGCTCCAGCAGCGCGTCGTCCACAACAAGCGCCTCCAGCTCCCGCTGACCGGCCGCCTGCCTGGCTTCCTTTTCCTCTATCTGCTCGGCAAGTCGCATGTGGCGGGCTTCGAGCGCGGCGAGTTCCTCGCCGACGCTGTCATCAACCGCCGCGATATCGGCAAACGCCGCCAGCGCCGCGTTGTGGCCGTCGATCTCGCCAAGCAGGCCGCGCAGCCGCTGCAGCCGCTCAAGCTCGCCGATCCGCCGCGCGCGCTGCGCTTGCCGCTCCTCGGCCACGGCGAATTCCTGCCCGATCTCGCGCTCTTCCTTCAACAGCGCCGTCCAGTCACTGGCGTTCAGCTGGCGGTCGCGCTCGGCCCTGCGGGCTTCGTCATAGCGCTCCAGCGCCTGATAGAAGCTGCGAGTCTGCGATTTGCGCGGCGCGTAGATGCCGTCGGCCTCCGTTGCCAGCGCCTCGCTCGCCGCTCGCAGGCCGGTGAGGCCGGAGGCAGCGGAAAACAGCATCTGGCCGATCTCCCCGCCATCGGCCAGCATCTCGTCCGCCCCCGCCCTGAGCCGGAGCGAATCGAGCCCGAAGGCGCGCTCGAACACCGCGCGGTCGAGACTGCCGACAAAACCGGCGAGCGCGTCATCGTTCAGCGCGACTTCGGTTTCGGCATCGAGCAGCGTATTGGCCCGGCCCTTGCGCCGGCGAAAGGCGAGTTCGGTCCCGCCATGCGCGCGCAGCCTTGCGCCGAGGCGCAGGTCGCGTGCGGGATGGAGGAAATCGTAGCCAACATTGCGGTCTGGAAATCCGAACAGAAGGTCGGAGAATGCGGCGAGCGCTGAGGATTTTCCGGCCTCGTTCGGGCCATAGACGATATGAAGCGCGGCGTCGGGCCGGAACGTGACGGTCCTGTCGGTGAAATGGCCGTAGCGGATGAGATCGAGCGAGAGAAAACGCATAAATCACTCCTCCAGCCGGGCGCTGAGAATCGCGCGCGCTTCCGCTACGAGATCCGCATGCGACCCCGAAAACGCATCATCTCTGGCGCCGACGCCGCCGGGCAGCTTCACGGCGATCTCGTTTATCAGCGCCTCGATTTCGGCGTCGATCGCTTCGTCGCCGGCCAGCGCATCGATCATCGCCTCGATATCGAGGTCACTATCCGCCACACGTCGGCGGGTGGACACCGGCGCATCAACCGCGATCACCAGTTTCTCAAGCCACAGATCGGCATGAACCCGCTGGCAGGCGGCCTGGAGATCGTCGTGCCATTCGCCATGCGCCGCGCGCATCCTGTGCGCATCGCCATGGCTGCCTTCAAGCGTCAAGCGCAGCGCCACGGGTCGCGCATTGGCCGCTTCCGCAAGCGCCGCCAGCGTCGCCTCCACCGCCTGAAGGATTTCGCTTTCCTTCATCTCCGGCGCAATTGCCACGGTAACGGCCTCGAAGCGGGCGCGATCGAGAATGATGCGTTCATAGCGGGGCCGGCCGTCCTCGACCGTCACCAGCACCGCGCCCTTGTTGCCGGTCTCGCGGATATTGCGGCCCTGCAGGTTGCCGGGATAGAGCGTCAGCGGATCGGCGGAGACCTCCTCGAAAGCGTGGACATGACCGAGCGCCCAGTAATCATAGCCGCGCGAGGCAAGGTCCGCCGGCGTGCACGGCGCGTAGACGGCATGCGGCGGCCGGCCGGAAAGCGAGGTGTGCAACACGCCGATGTTGAAATGGCCAGGCACCGCCGGCGGATAGGCAAGCGCCAGATTGTCGCCGGCCACCCGGTCGGCAAAGCCCTGGCCGTGCAGCGCCACTTTCAGCGGTTCGATGGTAAAGGTCTCGGGCTGACGCGTCGAGAATTCGTGGACACCGTCCGGCATCGCGATCGTGCGGGTGACGATGCTTTCGGCATCGTGATTGCCGCGCAGGAAATAGACCGGGATTTCAGCGCGCGAAAGCCGGGCGATCTCGCGGTTGAAGAACAGGCCGACGCTGTTGTCGCGCCATGCCCCGTCATAGACATCCCCGGCGATCACCATGAAATCCACGGAACTTTCGATCGCGCAATCGATCAGCGCCGTGAAGGCATCGCGGCCGGCGGCGGCAAAGCGCTCGGCGATCTGCCGGTCCTTGAGCGCCAGTCCCGAGAGCGGGCTTCCCAGATGCAGGTCGGCGGCGTGGATGAAACGGAAGCTGGTCAAGGTTCCCTCATTTGTCTTCTCGTCTCAAAGGGGTAAAAGAGTTCGCGACGATACTTCAACCCAAAAGCGCCGGCGTCGCGCTTTATCCCGCCCGCATTTTCGCGGGCTGGCCACCACCGGAGGAATTCATGCACTATCACAATTTCGGCCGCACCGGACGGCCCGTTTCCAATATCGGCTTCGGCGCCTGGCAGATCGGCGGCAGCTGGGGCTCTGTCAGCGAGGAGGATGGCCGCGCCGCCCTGCACGCAGCGCTCGATTCGGGCATCAACTTCGTCGATACGGCCGATGTCTATGGCGACGGCCGCTCCGAAAAGATCATCGCCGATGTGCTCGCCGATCGCGGCGGCCAGAAGCCGTTCGTCGCCACCAAGGCCGGCCGCAGGCTTAACCCGCACACCGCCGATGGCTACAATCTGGAAAACCTCGAAGGCTTCGTCGACCGCAGCCTGAAGAACCTCAGAATGGAACGGCTCGACCTCGTGCAGCTCCACTGCCCGCCGACCGAGGCGTTTTACCGTCCGGACGTGTTCGAGGCGCTCGACGCGCTGAAGGCCAAGGGCAAGATCGCCAATTACGGCGTCAGCGTCGAAAAGGTCGAGGAGGCGCTGAAGGCGATCGAGTTTCCGGGCGTCGCCAGCGTGCAGATCATCTACAACATCTTCCGCCAGCGCCCGGCCTCGCTGTTCTTCCCGGAAGCAAAGCGCAAGAACATTGCCATCATCGTGCGCGTACCGCTGGCAAGCGGGCTGCTGTCAGGCAAGATCACCCGCGACACCGTGTTCGACAAAGAAGACCACCGCAATTTCAACCGCGGCGGCGATGCCTTCGATGTCGGCGAAACCTTCGCCGGCGTGCCGTTCGAGATCGCGCTCGATGCCGTGGAGGAAGTCCGCAAACACGTACCGCGCGGCACGGCCATGGCGGGTTTCGCGCTGCGCTGGATCCTGATGAACGACGCGGTCACCGTCGCCATTCCCGGCGCGCGCAACGCCGAACAGGCAAAAGCCAATGCGTCCGCCTCCGACCTGCCGGTCATCGGCGACGAGGTCATGGCCGCGATGACGGAAATCTACCGCACCCGCATCGCACCCCACGTGCACCAGCGCTGGTAGGGTACGCCCTACCGCTCTCCGCCTTCGCCGTCATGCCGGCCTTGAGCCGGCATCCAGGGCCTTACGGCACCGCCTTTGCGAAGCGCCCGTCGCAACGCCCTGGACCCCGGATCAAGTCCGGGGTGACGGCAGAGGGGGAGGCAGCTTTGGCGAAAAAATCGAAAGGCCGGGCGTCCGACGCCCGGCCTCTCTTGTTCTGCAACGCGTTATGATCAGTTCAGCGAAACCGTGAAGAACAGCGTCTCGCCGGAGGAGTCGTCGACGCCGTCATTGTCGGTGACGGCGTAGGCCGTGCCGTCGGCGGCGATGGTGAAGCCTTCGATCTTGTCGACGACGAAACCGTTGGCGGCGGACTTCATCAGCGGCATCAGATCGGCGGCTTCCTGCTTTTCGACAACCGGCAGATCCGAGCCGATCGGGGCCGGCTGCATGTCGGAAAGGGCGACCTTGTAGAGCTTCTTCAGCTTGGCGGCCTCGCCGATCTGGTTGTCGCGTTCGATGATGTAGACGCTGTCGCCGTTCGCCGTGATCTCGGAGAGACCGACCCAGCCCTGTTCCGGCGTCTCGAGCGGATAGGCGACCGCACCCCATTCCTTGGTGGCGGGCTTGTAGGCGAGCAGCTTGACGAAGCCTTTCTCGTCATCTTCCCATTCGCGCTGCACCGCCATCCACAGCGTCAAGTCATCGCCCTCGCCGACCGTGGTGATGCCTTCCATGCCGAAGCGGGTCTGGTTGGCGAGCAGAGCCTCCGGCAGGTCGATCGTCTCGGTGATCGCGCCGGTTCCGTCGACATGATAGACGGCGTGCGGCACGTCCTTGTCGGGATTGCCTTCCGAGGCAAGCCAGAAGCCGCCATTGCCGTCGGTCGCAACGCCCTCGAGGTCGAGCTTTTCAGCCGGGGCGCCATCGCGGGTAACGCGGATGACGTCGGTGATCATCGCCGGCTTCTGCGCGGCGTTGATGATGAAGATCGACGGCTGGGCGGAGTAGAAGCTGTCATTGACGGCGTAGAGCTTCGAAGCATCGCTCGGATCAGCAGTCAGGCCCGAAAGCGCGCCGAAGCCGATCAGTTCATCGCGCGAGACATCGGACAGGATCTGCGGATAGTTCGGCTCCGCATCTTCATAGGCGTAAAGCATGACGTGGGCACGAACGCCACCGTCGGGGCCGAGATCGGTCTCGTTGGCGGTGACCAGCAGGTTACGGGCGGGAATGGCAACGCCGCTTTCCGGCGAGAGACCGGACGGCAGAAGCTGTACGAGTTCGGGCGCGTCAGCGGCGCTGTCGTCATAGACGCCGACGACGGAGGCACGCTCGGACAGCACGAACAGATAATTGGTGTCGCCGAAGGTTCCCTTGATCATGCCCTCGGGCTCGACGCCCTTCTTGCCGGCGCGCTTGTCCGGGAAATGGCCGATCGAGGCAACGGCGCGTTCGAACGTGTTGCCGGAATCATAAAGCAGTTCGCCGGCATCCGAGAAAATCGAGAAGCCGCGCGAGCCGCCCTTGTAATCGCCTTCATTGGCGATGGCGAAGCGGTCATTGTCGAGCCATTTAACGGTGTCGGGCTCGCGGGCGATGCCGGACAGCGAGCCGGTGAAATCGAGCTTGCCGTCCTTTTCGATATCAACGCCGCTGATGTCGACCGTACCGGCGGAGAAGTGGTTCTTGACCTCGCCGGTATTGCCGTCAACGATGACGATGCCGTTGTTTTCCTGCAGGGTCACCACGATCTCGTTGTCGTCGTTGATATCGACGAATTCCGGCTCGGGATCGGTGGGCGCGACCATTTCGGAGAAACCGGTCAGGGCAACGTGCTTGATCGTGGCGCAATCGGCAACGCCGTCAGCAAGCGAAATGATGACGAGATCGCCGGCCGGCATCTGCGGGATTTCGCCGTCGTTCAGTTCCTCGTCACGCTCGTTTTCAATCGCGATCGCAACGATCGAGCCATCCGGCGAAACGGCGACGGAATCGGGCTGGCCGCCGAGATCGCACTGGCTTTCCAGCGCGCGCGAGGCGATATCGACAACGCCGAGGAAACCCGACGGCGCGGTGTAACTTTCCGAGGTGTTGACGCCGACCAGCGCCTTTTCGCCGGAAACGGCAACCGATGTCGGCTCGCCGTCAAGCGTGGTGATGCCGAGGCCGGCCGGGGCTTTCGGATCGGTGATGTCGACGAAGCCGATGGCGCCAAGCGGGCTGTCGGAATAGATCAGCGTGTTGCCGTCTTCGCTGGCTGCGATGATCTCGGCCGAGGTCTCGGTCGCAGGGTCCATGTCGGCGGGCAGATTGCCGGCGACGGAGAAGACCGCAATGCGGTTGAAGACGGGCTCGGCGGCGGCGGAGAAAGCGGCGGAAGCCAGAAGCGCAGCGCTCAAGGCCGCGCCGGTGAGACGGAATCGCATGAATATACCCTCCAAGGTGATGATGTCCGGAGGGTTCTGCGCGCCCGGTGTGACAGCAGGATTACGCGGCGATGACAGGACGATGACAACCCCGCCTACTTCTCCCTTCGCCGCTCGATCAGCATGATCGAAAGCGAGGCGCAAAGGATCATCACGCCGCCGATCCAGAACAACGTGTCCGGCGCATAGCCGAACACCAGCCAGCCGCCGAGCACGTTGAGCGGCAGTTTCAGATCGTCAAATGGCTGGACATAGGCCGCGTCCGCGCTCGAATAGGCCAGCGTCAAGAAATATTGCGCCAGCGCCGTCAGCAGGCCGAGCGCCAGCATGATCCAGATCACATCGCCGGTCGGCACGGCGAAACCGCCGCCAATGGCGACCAGCGCGTTGATCGGCGTCAGCAGCATCAGGAGCCAGACGGTGATCGATTCGGGGCGCTCATGGGCCGTCAGCCGCTTGGTGATCAGCGAGGTTCCACCCCAAAGAAGCGCGGAGGCAACCGGCAAAAGCGCCGCCCAGGTGAAGCTTTCCGACCAGGGCTGCAGGATCAGCAACGCGCCGGTGAAGCCGACCGCCGTCGCGATCCAGCGCGACGGGCCGACCGTCTCGCCCAGGAACAGCTTCGCGCCGACGATGATGAAAAAGGGCGAGGTCATGACCAGCGCGATCGCCTGGCTGATCGGAACCGAAGCAAGGCCGATCGCCCAGGCCTGCACGCCGAGCGCGGAAAGCGCGACCCGGAAAACATGCTGCCAGGGATGATTGGTCCGCATCACCGAAAGGCCGGTGCGCCAAAGATAGGGCACGGCAAAGACCAGCGCGATGCCATATTGCCAGAAGGCGACCGAGGAGGCGGCAAACCCCATATTCATCGTCACCTGCTGAAGCGCCACATTGCCGGCCGCGTAGACCACGCCGGCCATCACCATCCAGAAGGCCCCGGTCAGAGCCGGAGAGCGATAGATTGCCTTAGCCATATGTACGACAGACCTTTCAGCACGAGCGCGAAACGATGCCAGAGGTAAAGAAGTTAGGCCTTCCGGGCAAGCGCGTTTGCGCGCCGCGCGTCACAACGGCCGGACGCGGGTGACATAGGCCTCGAAGAAATCCGAAAACCGGGCGACCCGGATCGGCAGACGCTCATAGGGCGGATAGTAGAGCGTGAGCCACAGTTCCGGCGGCGACCAATCGGAAAGCACTTGCCTCAACCGCCCTTGCGCGAGTTGCTCCTCCACAATGAAGCGCGGAAGCAGCGCCACGCCCTCGCCGTTCTCAGCAAGCCGTGCCAGCAATTCGCCGTTGTTGCCAGCGAGTTTCGTCCCTGCCCTCACCCGCCGACTTTTGCCGGCGCTCGTCAGCTCCCAGGTTTCACCCGTCGCCTCGGCGTCGAAGGCGAGGCAGGCGGCGGCGGAAAGATCGTCAGGCGTTTGCGGCGTTCCGTTGGCGGCGAGAAAGCCGGGCGAGGCCACCAGCACCCGACGGACCGGGCACAGCTTGCGCCAGATCGTCGACTTGTCGTCCGGCGGGCCGGAAATGCGGATCGCCAGATCGTAGGGCGCGCCGACGATATCGACGAAGCTGTCCTCCAGCGTCACCGAAAGACTGATCGCGGGATGCTCCGTACGGAAGCCGGACAGCACGTCCGGCAATATCTGCTGGCCAAGCGAGAGCGGCGCATTCAGCCGGATGTGGCCGCTGACGGCGCTTTCACGCTCGCGCACCTCCTCGTTGGCATCGTCGAAGGCGTTCAGCAGCGGCCGCATCCGCGCCGCATAGATCGCTCCCGCCGAGGTGAGCGAAACCTGGCGGGTGGTGCGCACGAAAAGCTGTACGCCGAGCCGTTCCTCCAGCGCGCCAACGGCCCGCGTCACGCTCGGCGCGGTCATGGAAAGCGCGCGCGATGCTGCGGCAAAGCTCCCGAGCTCTGCCACGCTCAGGAAAACGCGGATGTCGTTCAGATCTTTCATGAGACAATTATTACGTATTTTGCAATAATATTGTCAATTTTATTCCACTTATCGTTTCGCGTTTGCGGACCCAACTTGTGTCCATAAACGAGGCGCGGCACAGTCGCCCCGTAAGGCAAGGAACAGTTTGATGTTACAGCAGATCAAAGGCTTGCATCACATCACCTCCATGGCGGCGGATGCACAGGCCAATAACGACTTCTTCACCGGCACGCTCGGTCTTCGCCGCGTCAAGAAGACCGTGAACTTTGATGCCCCGGATGTCTATCACCTCTATTACGGCGATGAAGTCGGCACGCCCGGCTCGGTGATGACCTATTTCCCCTTCCCTCACATAGCGGCGGGAAGGCCCGGAACAGGCGAGGTCGGCGAAACACTGTTTGCGGTTCCGCGCGGCTCGCTCGGCTTCTGGAAGGAGCGTCTCGGCAAGCTGGGGGTGGGAAACGTCACGGAAAGCGAAGTCTTCGGCGAAAAGCGGCTGCATTTCTCAGGTCCCGATCGGGATGCCTTCGCGCTGGTCGAGGTGGACAATGATCACCGCGCCGGCTGGCTCAAGGGCGATATCGCCGAGGCGGAGGCGATCCGTGGCTTCCATGGCGCAAGCCTGCGGCTGGCGGACAGCCGCGCGACGGCGGAACTGCTCGGCTTCATGGGCTATGAAAAGGTCGACAGCAAGGACGACTGGACCCGTTTTGCGATCGGCAACGGCAATGGCGCCGATGTCATCGACATCCAGACCCTGCCGTCCGCCAACGCCGCCCGCCAGGGTGCGGGCTCCGTGCACCATATCGCGTTCGCGGTGGAAGATCGCGCCGCCCAGCTCGACGTCCGCAAGGCGTTGATGGATACCGGTTACCAGGTGACCCCGGTGATCGACCGGAACTATTTCTGGGCGATCTATTTCCGCACGCCCGGCGGTGTGCTGTTCGAGATCGCCACCAACGAACCGGGCTTTGACGCCGACGAGGACACGGCCCATCTCGGCGAGGCACTGAAACTGCCGCCGCAATATGAACAGCATCGCCCCCAGATCGAGCAGATCCTGACGCCGATCGAGGATTGATCCAGCCCCCCTGCCCGTCCGCTGCTTTACCTCCGGACGGGCGGGTTATGATCACCAGTCAGTGGTAATGCCCTCATTTCCTTGACCTCGGCAAAGCCGGGTCCGACTGACGCCGGCTAATAGCTGCCGGCTGGAGCAACATATCATGACAAACGAAGTATATCAGGCCTTCACGCGTAAAGGTGCAGACGGACCACCGCTGGTTTTCAGCTTTCACGGCACGGGCGGCAACGAAAACCAGTTCGTGCCCCTCGTCGATCAGATTCTGCCAAACGCGGCCATCGTGTCACCGCGTGGCGATGTATCGGAACATGGCGCCCTGCGCTTTTTCCGCCGCACCGGTGAAGACGTCTACGACATGGACGATCTCGCCCGCCGCACGGAGAAGATGACCCGCTTCATCAAGATGCACAGGGCGGCCAATCCCGGTCGCGCGGTCTATGGCATCGGCTATTCCAACGGCGCGAACATTCTGGCCTCGGTGTTTCTCGAAAGACCGGAGCTCTTTGACCGCGCCGTGCTGCTCCACCCGCTGATCCCCTGGACACCCAGGGACAATGCCGGCCTCACCGGCAAGCAAATCCTGGTGACGGCGGGCGAGCGCGACCCGATCTGCCCGCCATCGCTGACCGAGGCCCTGATCGGCTATTTCGAAGCGCAGAAAGCGGGGCTTCGTTCACTCTTCCATCCCGGCGGCCACGAAATCCGCCCGGAGGAGATTGACGCCGTCGCCGCCTTCCTCAAGGCCTGACGAAGGCGATCAGGTCGCATCCGGCAACGCGCCGGATGCGGCAGGCCCTATTGGCCCAACAGGTTTTCGACGTGACGCGGGATTGCCGTTTCGCGTTCGCGCTTGGCGCGTTCGGCGCGCAGGATCGAGCGGACGAGGTCGTAGGCATCGTCGAGGTCGTCGTTGATGACGACATATTCGTAGTCCCGCCAGTGCGAGATTTCGCCGGTGGCGTTCTTCAGGCGCACTTCCATGGCGGCCTTGCTGTCTTCCGCGCGCGCCAGCAGCCGGGCCCTCAGCGCCTCCATCGAGGGCGGCAGCACGAAGATGCCGACGACATCGCCGGGCATGGCCTGCTTCAACTGCTCGGCGCCCTGCACATCGATATCGAACAGCACGTCGCGGCCGGCGGCAAGCGATTGCTCGACGGCGGCCTTCGGCGTGGCGTAGTAATTACCGTGCACCTCCGCCCACTCCAGAAACGCGCCCTCGTCGCGTTTCTTCATGAAACCGTCCGGGTCCATGAAGAAATAATGCACGCCCTCGCGCTCGCTCGGGCGGATCTGCCGCGTGGTGGCGCTGATGGACAGATCGATCATCGAGTCCTCGGCCAGAAGCCGCCGCGCGATCGTCGATTTGCCCGCGCCCGAAGGCGCCGCCAGCACCAGCATCACGCCCCGTCGTCTCACCGTTTCGCTCACGTCCATGCTCACTCCAGATTCTGCAATTGCTCGCGAAATTGATCGATGACCGTTTTCAATTCAAGCCCGGCAGCCGTAACCCCCACCGAATTGGACTTGGAACAGATCGTATTGGTCTCGCGGTTGAATTCCTGCGCGAGGAAGTCGAGCCGTCGCCCGCATGGCCCGGGCTCGGCCAGCAGAGCGCGGGCAGCCGTCACATGGGCGCGCAGACGGTCGATTTCCTCGCGAATATCGGATTTGGTGGCAAGCAGCACGGCCTCGGCATAGAGCCGGTCGCTTTCGAGCGAGGGGGCCGCTTCAAGGAGCCGCTGCACCTGTTCGGCAAGTTTCGCCGCGATCATGGCGGGCTGGCGCGACGGGTCCGCCTCGATATCGTCCGTCAGCGCCTCGATCGCGTCGATCTGCGCTTGCAGCACGGCCACGATCTTCTCGCCCTCCTCCGCCCGCATCGAGGCGAGCCGGTCGATCGCGAGCTCCAGATCGCGCAGGATCAGGGCTTCGCGTTTCTGCAGGGTCTCGCCGCCCTCCTCCGCCTCGCGCAGTTCGGCGATGCCGCGAATCGCCAGCAATCCTTCGAGCGACAGGCGCGAATCATCCAGTCTGGAAGCAAGCCGGGTTTTGAGATCGAGCACAGCCTCGAGCGCGCTGTCATTGACGGCCAGTTCGAGCTTGCTATCGGCAACGCTGAGGTTGAGCGCGACCTGCACATTGCCGCGCGTCAGCCTTGCGGCGGCAAGCTTTCTGACAGCGCTTTCCAGATGGTCAAAACCCTGCGGCAGCCTGAGGCGCAGATCGAGGCCCTTGCCGTTGACGGAGCGCAGCTCCCAGGTCCAGCGATAGCGATCAAACTGCCTTTGGCTGCGGGCAAAACCTGTCATCGATTGCTGTGTCATGGTCCCTCGCTAACGCTCGCGTGGCGGCACACTACAGGATTTGACGCAACGTCGGAACGCAATAGACAGGCAAACGCACGGTTTTTAGTTGGCGGAACGCTCGGCCTCGACCTTGCGCCATGCCCGCACATTGGCGTTGTGCTCATCCAGCGTCTCGGCGAAGGCGTGGCCTCCGCTGCCATCGGCTACGAAATACAGCGCATCGGTCTCGGCGGGGTTGGCGACAGCCTCCAGCGCATCGCGTCCGGGATTGGCGATCGGCCCCGGCGGCAGACCATTGATGCGATAGGTATTGTACGGCGTTTCCTTGTCGAGATCGGAGCGGTAGATCGGGCGATCGGAGGGTTTCCCCTCGCCGCCGAAGATGCCGTAGATCACGGTCGGATCGGACTGGAGGCGCATGCCGCGCTTGAGACGGTTGAGGAATACCGCCGCAACCAGCGGCCGCTCCTCGGCCACGCCGGTTTCCTTTTCCACGATCGAGGCGAGGGTGAGGAATTCCTCCTTGTTCTCGATCGGCAGGTCCCTGGCGCGCTGCAGCCAGATTTCATCGACCAGCGCGTCCTGGCCCGCCCGCATCTTTTCGACGATCTCGATGCGCGGCGTTCCGCGCGCAAAGGAGAAGGTCTGCGGCATCAGGCTGCCTTCCGGCGGCAATTCCTCCGGCAGGTCGCCGGAAAGGTTCGGGTCGGCCGCCAGCTTGTCGAAGACTTCGCGCACCGTCAGCCCCTCGGGGAACGAAATGCTGAACAGGATCGACTTGCCGGATTCGAACAGATCGGCGATCTCCTGCATCGAAGCGCCCGCCTCGATCTCGTAATCGCCGGCCTTCAGGGTCTCGCCGTCGCGCATGCGCGCCGCGGTCACATAGCGGAAAATCCGGGAATCCGAGATCACGCCCGCGCGCTCCAGGTCACGCGCGATCATCGCCAGACCCGCGCCGCTCTTCACCGTGAATTCCGTGTCGGCGGCCAGCGGACCGGGATCGCGATAGCTCGACATGGCGTAGTAATAGATCGCGATTGCGCCGAGGCAGCACAGCACCAGCAGCGTCATCATGAAATTAAGCAGGATGACGACCGGGCTCTTGGCTTTCTTCGAACGCGCGCTTGGTTGGGGTACACGCTCAGGCCTCAGCGCCTGCTTGGCCGATTTCACCGCCGCCGGTCTGCGTTCCGGCGCCGAACCGCGCTCACTGTCCTGATCCGAGCCGCTCACCGGACCCCCTTTTCGCATGTTCCTCGACGACTTCGGAAAGCCGCCTGACCCAAATGAATTGCCGGTGTTGTTATCAATGTCCGACATTGCCGGCGAACCGGATGAAAACGGCCAGTCGAAGCTTAGCCGGATGGCGGCGCTGATTCGTCATCAACGGCTGCCAAAGCCTGCTCTTCAATAAAAAAACGGCTGCAAAATGTCAGCCGTTTCTTTTCCATGTCCACAATGGCGGTCGGCTCAATCCGCGTAGCGCCGCAGCACCAGCGAGGCATTGGTGCCGCCAAAGCCGAAGGAGTTCGACAGCGCAACATCGATATTGCGCTTGCGGGCCGCCTTCGGCACCAGATCGATCGCCGTCTCGCGCTCGGGATTGTCGAGGTTGAGCGTCGGCGGCGCGACATTGTCGCGGATCGCGAGCGTCGAGAAGATCGCCTCGATCGCGCCCGCCGCGCCCAGAAGATGGCCGGTGGCGGACTTGGTGGAGGACATCGACACCTTGCCGGCGGCATCGCCCAGCAGCCGCTCGACGGCGCCAAGCTCGATCGTGTCGGCCATGGTCGAGGTGCCGTGGGCATTGATGTAGTCGACCTCGGACGGCGCGATGCCGGCGCGCTTCAGCGCCGACGTCATGCAACGGAACGCGCCCTCGCCATCCTCGCTCGGCGCGGTGATGTGGAAGGCATCGCCGCTCATGCCGTAGCCGACCACTTCGGCATAGATCTTGGCGCCGCGGGCCTTGGCGTGTTCCAGCTCCTCCAGCACCACGATGCCGGAGCCCTCGCCCATCACGAACCCGTCGCGATCGACATCATAGGGGCGCGAAGCCCGCTGAGGGTCGTCATTGAAATTGGTGGAGAGCGCCTTGCAGGCGGCAAAGCCGGCAAGCGCGATGCGGCAGATCGGCGATTCCGTGCCGCCGGCGACCATCACATCGGCATCGCCATAACCGATGATCCGGCTGGCGTCGCCGATCGCATGCGCGCCCGTTGAGCACGCCGTGACCACGGAGTGGTTGGGGCCGCGCAGCTTGTGGCGGATCGAGACCTGACCGGAAGCGAGATTGATCAGCCGGCCGGGAATGAAGAACGGGGAAACGCGGCGGGGGCCGCGGTCGCGCAGCGTGTAGCCGGCTTCGACGATGCCTTCGAGGCCGCCGATGCCGGAGCCGATCAGCACGCCGGTCGCGATCTGGTCGTCATCGCTCTCGGGATGCCAGCCGGCATCGTCAAGCGCCATGTCGGCGGCGGCGATCGCATAGGTGATGAACGGATCGACCTTGCGCTGTTCCTTCGGCTCCAGCCACTGATCGGCATTGAAGGTTCCATCGCTGCCGTCGCCAACCGGGATCGAGCATGCGATCCGGGCTGCAAGATCTTCGGTCTCGAACGCGGTGACCTTGCTTGCGCCGCTAACGCCGTCAAGCAGACGCGACCAGGTTGCCTCGGTTCCTGAGCCCAGCGGCGTTACCATGCCCAGACCGGTGATTACGACACGCCTCATTGGTGGATCGCCCCCATTCTCTCAAGTTTCTTGTCATCGTGACCGATCGTTCGTGCCGGTCGGAGCCGCATTGAATCGGCTTCGTCCCGACTATAAACGCTCTCGTCACAAGCGCAAAACCGTCCTTGATGCGTTCCCGTCCCGGAACGCCGGACAAAAAAATGGCCCGTATTACCGGGCCGTTCGAGGCGGGTTGCAGGTATGACCCGAACGCCGCCCTGAATTTTCAGTCGATCAGGCCTGAGCCTTTTCGATGAACTTGATGGCATCGCCGACCGTGAGGATCGAATCAGCGGCATCGTCGGGGATTTCCACACCGAACTCTTCTTCGAAGGCCATGACCAGCTCGACGGTATCGAGCGAGTCGGCGCCGAGATCGTCGATGAAGCTTGCGCTTTCGACAACCTTGTCGGCATCCACGCCCAGGTGGTCAACTACAATTTTCTTAACGCGTTCTGCGATATCGCTCATGTCGGTTTCCTCGACCTGTCTCAAGTTCTACCGGATGCCTTGACATCCGCTATGTGAAAGCCGTCGGCCCTCCAAAAGGAAACACGCCGCGGCAGATATGTGAACCAAAGCCCACTTAAACCGAAATCCCGGTCGATGGACCGGGCTTCGTTTGCTGGACTGTTCTTGGCAGTCCCGGCCCGCTTACCATGCTTTGTTCTGAGCGCAAAGCCCAAAAAACACCGCGTTGCCGGTCTCTCCAGCATTTTTGACGGCCCGCGTGGAGCGGACCGCGATGTCAGATCATGGCCATCCCGCCATTGATATGCAAGGTCTGGCCCGTCACGTAGCCAGCCTCGTTGGAGGCAAGATAGGTAACGGCGGCGGCAATGTCATCCCCGCTGCCCATCCGCTTCATCGGAACGGCGCCGAGGAT
Source organism: Martelella sp. FLE1502 (assembly GCF_053484255.1). Classification (NCBI taxonomy): domain Bacteria; kingdom Pseudomonadati; phylum Pseudomonadota; class Alphaproteobacteria; order Hyphomicrobiales; family Aurantimonadaceae; genus Martelella; species Martelella sp. FLE1502. Next base: position 47,411 of record NZ_JBAKFQ010000014.1, on the reverse strand, counting down.
CGCCTCTTTCTGCTTGTCGTTCAGCTTGTCGGTCATGGCGGTTTCGATAAAGCCGGGGGCGACGCAATTGACCGTGACGTTGCGCGGCGCGACTTCCTGCGCCAGCGATTTCGAAAAGCCGATCATGCCGGCCTTGGCGGCGCAGTAATTGGCCTGACCCGGATTGCCGGTGACGCCGACGATCGAGGTGATGTTGATGACCCGGCCGAAACGGCGGCGCATCATCGGATGCATGATGGTGCGGGTCAGCACGAAGGCGGCGGTGAGATTGACCTCCAGCACGCTTTCCCAGTCGGCATCGCTCATGCGCACGAACAGGCCATCCTTGGTGATGCCGGCATTGTTGACCAGGATATCGATGCCGCCGAGATCGGCCTCGGCCTTTTCGCCGAGCGCCTTGACGGCCTCGCGATCCGAAAGATTGGCGGGAAACACATGGGTGCGTTCGCCAAGCTCGCCGGCCAGCGCCTCAAGCTTTTCCGCGCGGGTGCCGTGGAGCGCCACGGTTGCGCCCTGGGCGTGGAGCATGCGGGCGATCGCCTCGCCGATGCCGCCGCTGGCGCCGGTAACGAGCGCCTTTCGGCCAGTCAGATCCAACATGTCATAACCTCGTCAGATGTTTGCCCGCCAGGCGGGCTGTTTCGGTTTCAGCCCTTGATCGCCTTCAGCGCCGCGTCGATATCGCCCGGCGCGTTGATCGCGACGCCGTTCAGGGCACGCTCGATGCGCCGCGCAAGACCGGTCAGCACCTTGCCGGCGCCGACTTCATAGAGCGTTTCGATTTCATTTGCCGCAAACCAGCTCACCGTCTCGCGCCAGCGCACCCGGCCGGTGACCTGCTCGACCAGCAGCTTCGTGATCTCGTCGGGATCGGAAACGGGGGCGGCGCGGACATTGGCGATCACCGGCACCACCGGCTCGCCGCGACGGACTTCGGCAAGCGCCTCCTCCATGGCATCGGCGGCGGGCGCCATCAGGGCACAATGGAAGGGTGCGGAGACCGGCAGCAGCAGCGCGCGCTTGGCGCCCTTTTCGGTCGCGATCCCGACCGCCTTTTCGACAGCTTCCTTGCTGCCGGAGATGACCACCTGGCCGCCGCCATTGTCATTGGCGATCTGGCAGACGCCGGCGGATGATGCTTCATCGCACAGCGCCTCGACATCATCGAACTCAAGCCCGATGATCGCCGCCATCGCACCCTTGCCGACGGGGACGGCGCGCTGCATGGCGTTGCCGCGAATCCGCAGAAGACGCGCGGTATCGGCCAGCGAGAAAGTGCCGGCGGCGCAGAGCGCCGAATATTCGCCGAGCGAATGGCCGGCGACGTAGGAAATGTCCTTGGCGAGATCGAGCCCTTCGGCTTCCAGCACCCTGACGGTTGCAAGCGAGACCGCCATCAGCGCCGGCTGGGCGTTGGCGGTGAGCTGGAGCTGATCCTCCGGCCCTTCCCAGATCGTGGCGGAGAGCTTTTCGTCGAGGGCGTCGTCCACTTCCTCGAACACCAGTCGGGCGGCCGTGAATTCGTCCGCCAGCGCCTTGCCCATGCCGACAGTCTGGCTTCCCTGTCCGGGAAAGGTAAATGCAACGCTCATCTCGATCAGCCTCTTTGCCGTGAAACCTCCCCGCGCGCTCCTTCTTCATAGCGGACCGCGTCGGTTTTCGTTCTCCAATTGACGTTTCATGCGCCCAAGTCAAGGGCGCGCCATGATGCGCCGTCATGGGGCCCGTCCCGAAAAAAGCCCGGATGCGCTTGCGCCCGGGGCGGTTCCGGCTAAAGTCGCCTCACCGATCACACCAGCCGTTTTTCAAGGTAAACTTATGAAAATCAAAAGTTTGGGCCGCACCGGCATCAAGGTTTCGCAAATCTGCCTCGGCACCATGACATGGGGCACGCAGAACACGCTGGAGGAAGCCTCCGCCCAGATGGACTATGCCGTGGAAAACGGCGTCAACTTCTTCGATACCGCCGAGATGTATCCGACCACGCCGATCGGCCCGGAAACCTATGGCCGCACTGAGGAATTCATCGGGCAATGGCTGAAGGCGCGCGGAAGGCGCGACGATATCGTGCTTGCCAGCAAGGTGGCCGGACCCGGCCGGCCCTGGGTCAGAGACGGCGCGCCGGTAACCCCCGCCGGCATCCGCGCCGCGCTCGATGACAGCCTGAAGCGGCTCAACACCGACTATATCGACCTCTACCAGGTGCACTGGCCGAACCGGAACCATTTCCACTTCCGCAATTCCTGGTCCTACTCCCCTTTCGGTCAGGACCGCCATCAGGCCCGCGTCGATATCGCCGAAACGCTGGATACGCTCGACGAGTTGGTGAAGGCCGGCAAGATCCGCGCGATCGGCCTTTCCAACGAGACCTGCTGGGGCACGATGAAATATCTGGAGCGCGCCGAGGCGAAGGATCGCGCCCGCATCGCCACCATCCAGAACGAATACAATCTTCTCTACCGCCACCACGATCTCGATATGGCGGAGCTCGCCTTTCACGAGGATGTCGGCCTGCTGGCGTTCTCGCCGCTTTCCGCTGGGCTTCTCACCGGCAAATACCGCAACGGAAAGCGGCCCGAAGGCTCGCGCGCGGCGGTCTCGTCTGCCGATCTCGGCGGCCGCCTGCAGGAGCATCAGGAACCGGCGGTGGATGCCTATTGCAAGCTTGCCGAAACCCACGGGCTTGACCCGGCGCAGATGGCGCTCGGCTTCGTGCTGTCGCGCCCCTTCGTGACCGCCGCCATCATCGGCGCCACCACGATGGACCAGCTCAAGACCAACATCGCCGCAGCCAACGTGGCCATGACCGACGACATTCTCGGCGATATCGCAAGGGTGCACCGGGCGTTTCCCGCGCCGGTCTGAGGACTGACTGCATAGCCCCCAAACAATCTCCCCCCTTGAGGGGGAGATGCCCCGACAGGGGCAGAGAGGGGTGAACCCTATCCGAGAGCATGGAGTTAGCGGCTTTTAGGGCTTGCGCCCTTTACCCCTCTCTGTCGCTTTCGCGACATCTCCCCCTCAAGGGGGGAGATTGTGGGCTGCGGCGCCGTGCGCATCACCTTGACCCCGATCGCGGCACTTCTGCTAACCAAATTCCGTCCCGCCTCATTGTCTCTTGCGCACAAGCCCCCATATCCACCCCAAACGCCGGTGACGGCCGGCCAGAATGGGGACTTGCATTGGATTTTCTTTATATCGCGCTCGGGCTCGTCGGGCTTTACTTCGGAGCGGAATGGCTGGTTTCAGGCGCGGTCGCGACCGCGCGGCGGATGGGGATCTCGCCGCTGGTGGCCTCGCTGATCATCGTCGGCTTCGGCACCTCGCTGCCCGAGCTTCTGGTTTCCATCCGCGCAGCACTTACCGGCGCGCCGGGCATCGCGCTGGGCAATGTGGTCGGCTCCAACATCGCCAATATATTGCTGATCGTCGGCGCTGCGGCGGTGATCTTTCCGATTTCCGGATGGAACCGGGATGTGCGCCGCGATGCCATCGCCATGACGGGCGCCTCCATCCTCCTCCTGTTCCTGGTGCAGTTTGACGTGATCGGGCGGACGGCAGGCCTGGTGCTGCTGGCGCTGCTCGCGCTGTTCCTCTACCGCACCTACCGCTTCGCCGTCGCCACCGAGACCAAGCCCGAACTGCCGGCCGATGGCGCGATGCCGGTCTGGAAGATGGCGGTGCTGATCGTCGCGGGTCTGATCCTGCTGATCATCGGCGCGGAACTCCTGATCCGCGGCGCGACCGAGCTTGCCGCCCATTTCGGCATATCGGACGCCGTGGTCGGCCTGACGGTCGTGGCGCTCGGCACCAGCCTGCCGGAGCTCGCCACCGCCGTCGTCGCCGCCCTCAAGCGCCACTCGGACGTGGCGATCGGCAATGTCACCGGCTCCTGCATCTTCAACGTGCTGTGCATCATCGGCGCCACCGCCGTGATCGCGCCGCTGCCCGTGCCGGAAGGCTTCGCGACCTTCGACGTGCCGGTGATGCTGGCCGCGACGGTGTTCTTCGCGCTGATGCTGTTCTTCGCCCCGAAATTCCACCGGGCGACGGGCGCTGCAATGCTGGCCGCCTATGCGGGCTATATCTGGGCGCTTGTGTAGCCTTGTGTAGCGCGCCCCGCCCTCACGTCGCGCCTTGCTAAACATGATAATAATAGTCATATTAAAGCGATGAACAAACGACCAGAACCGAAGCGCTTCGAGGTCCTCTCGACGGCGCAACTCACCCCGAACATGCGACGCGTAACCATTGGCGGCCCCGCCATGGCGAAGTTTCCACCCCACCAGGACGGCGGCTATGTGAAGCTGATGCTGCCCGGCGCCGGTGAAAAGCCGATGGTGCGCACCTACACGATCCGCCGCCAGACGGCCGACGCCCTCGACATCGATTTCGCGCTCCACGGCGATCACGGCAGCGGCGGACCGGCCGTGTCATGGGCGCAGACCGTAAAGCCCGGCGAGACGATCACCGTCGGCGGACCGGGCCCGGCCAAACCGCTTGCGCCCGGCGCAGACTGGTATCTCGTCGCCGGCGACATGACCGCGCTCCCCGCCATCGCCGTCAATCTGGAGGCCCTGCCCGATGATGCCGTCGGCGACGCGGTGATCGAGATCCAGAGCGAAGCGGACCGCCAGGACCTGCCCCACCCCGAAGGCGTCACCCTGCACTGGCTCATCAACCCCGAACCCGGCCATCACCCGCAAAAATTCGAAACCTTCGTCCGCGCCCTCCCCTGGCGCAACGGCCGCGTCTACGCCTGGTGCGCCGCCGAATTCGAAACCATGCGGCGGGTGCGGGCGTATCTGAGGCAGGAACGCGGGCTTGGGCCGGACCAGCTCTATATTTCCAGCTACTGGAAACAGGGGCTCGGGGAGGATCAGCACCGGGTGGTGAAACGGGCGGATGCTGAGACGGCAGCCGGGTGAGAGGGGCAGCAACGTGGTATGGGGCTGGCAGCTTGGATTATGTAAAAATTTGCGCTTTGGTGTTGAACTCTGATTGTGAAGGTAAGCAGCTGCAATGGGGCCGGCTGCTGACAGCTGGCTTTCCGCCTCGCGATTGACAGAGCTGACACTCGCGGTCGGCAGGCGCATGGTCACTTGCGGCCCATTCCGAGCTTTCATGCCGAGTTGGACGAATAATCGATGCCAGTTCAAACACGATGTTCGGTCGCGACGGAAATCGATATGGAGCAAGACGTAGGCTTTTCGGTGATGCTGAAGAAGGTGCTGCATCTGCGAAATGACCGCAGGGCGCAGCCGGTTTCGCAACACTGATTTGCCTACTGAGTGACTTAACTCTTTCTGATAACTCGATTCTGAATAAAAAATTGTCGGCCTTTTGGAGTAAGTGTCATAAATTCGGCAACACTGCCGTTGGTCGTTTTGCTAACCATAGTTTTTATCAGCCCAAGCGCTTCAAGCTGCACTTTAATCGTTACCCTGTCCGTACCATTCATTGACGAAATCTTATATCCGAATTCAACTTCGTTCGCGGCCTCTTTTAAAGCAGATAAAATTGCGGCATCTGTTTTCGCCCTGTCGAGTTCACCAGCCACAGCAACAAAAATCTGCCTCCAAGTGAGATCAATCGTTCTCTGTGTGTAGCGTGTTCCCCTGGAAGAAGGAGGATTATACGATGTGGTAAGACGCACTGTAAATGTATCATCTAAATCGGCAATGTCCTCAATTTCGGAACTTCCGGACGCTTGGAGCGTCTGTATCTTTTCCTTGAGTTCAGCATTCTCCTGAAGTGTTTTATTACTTTGCTCTAATAGGGTATCGCTCGCTGCGCTATCTCCACGGATCCACCCGACTTGAGGGAAATCGCTAAACGCGTGTATCAACGACTTAAGGACCAGCGGCTCTAGCTCCTGTCGACTCCCCCAAGACTTGACCAATCGACCTGTCATCACCTTTTCTCTGAAGTTGTTTAAAGCCTCGACAACCTCGGGGTCGACATCACTTTTTCCCACTGGAATAGCTGCCGGATCGCTATGCACAAAGGCTACAACGACCTTTCCGGTTTCAACCGCGTAATCATATTCGCGTTCGGTGTAACTTATGCCGTCTGCGTCCATGGACCCGTAGCGCCCACCCATTATCAGAAGATAATAGTCGCACTCATCAATCACCTTTTTAATGTATTCGAGTTGACCAATATCCGCCGCCGGAAACAACTCCATGCCAGCAGGAATATGCTTCAAATCCAAAATATTTCGGATGGCGTCTTGCCGCTCTTCAAATAAATCCCGAAACGTTGAGGAAACAAAAATTTGATATTTCTTTTGCGACATAATCACTTTCCTAGCCAAGTTAACTACACAACAGTCAGGACTTTTTCGGCCCATTTTTGCGCATAAGATTGCTTTCCCGGCGCTTCATGTCCAGCCCAACAAGCTGCCGCGCAGCGTAAGAAGAGGCCAAGGTGTCCAGCGCCAAGTTCCGGCGACGTGAAATCAACTCCAGGCCGGCATGCAGCAGCCCCGGCTGAACTTAGTAATCAGTCGTTCCGCACATGATTGGTAGAAATGTTCGCCAGGCGGGTTTTCCGAGTACAGCATAGGTTCACCGTGGACAAAGCGCTGGTGTACTCCCAGCCTCGCCGATCAGTGCCAGATGGATCGTCCATGCCGTGGACTTTTTTTGGAAAGACCGTTCTGGAGGCGCAGAGCTGGCCTTGCCCTCAACCACTAACGCCCCTCCTTCCAGCTCACCCCTTGCATTCCGCCCGAAAATCCGTATAAGCCGCTCATCCAAAGGTCCGGTCTTCAGGCTGGTGGCTGAACGGAGGGCTGTTTTCGCTGTGGCGGAAATGCCTGGCGCGGTAAAAGCGCCTGCCTCCCGTGTCGCCGCTCTCGACCGTCTCGTCTAACGCTTTTCTTGCCGGGGTTTCCCCTCAGGAGCAGTCGTTGAGGCTTAGCCGCCGAAGTCCGGGTCCTGGAAACGCAAGAAAGGCATATATCAATGGCACTTTACGAACACGTGTTCCTGGCCCGCCAGGACATCACGGCCCAGCAGGTTGACGCCATCGTCGAGCAGTACAAGGGACTGATCGAGGAAAACGGCGGCAAGGTCGGCCGTATCGAGAACTGGGGCCTGAAGTCCCTCACCTACCGCATCAAGAAGAACCGCAAGGCGCATTACGCGCTGATGGACATCGAAGCGCCTGCTGCCGCGATCCACGAAATGGAACGCCAGATGCGCATCAATGAAGACATCCTGCGCTACATGACCATCAAGGTCGAAGCGCATGAGGAAGGTCCGTCGGCCATGATGCAGAAGCGCGACCGCGACGACCGTCCCCGCCGTGATGGCGGACGCGACGGCGGCCGTGACAACCGCGGCGGCGACCGCGGCGAACGCCGCCCGCGCTTCTAAGAGCTGGCGCTCTTAGATTTTGTTTTTGCGCAATGTCCGGACGCAAAACCGGTTCCCACTTTTGCTGGAATTGCTCCGGTCGCAAGATTAAAGGATAATTACAATGGTAGCCATCGCTTCTATCCCGACGCGTCGCCCGTTCAACCGCCGCCGCAAGACCTGCCCGTTCTCCGGCGCCAACGCTCCGAAGATCGACTACAAGGACGTGCGTCTGCTGCAGCGCTACATTTCCGAGCGCGGCAAGATCGTGCCCTCGCGCATCACCGCCGTCAGCCAGAAGAAGCAGCGTGAACTGGCCCGCGCCATCAAGCGCGCCCGCTTCCTCGGCCTTCTGCCCTACGTCGTTTCGTAAGGTTCGGCTTTAAGGTTTTGGCGGGCGGGGCGGCTTATGCGTCCCTCGCCCGCCTCCCTCTCCGACGTCATCCTCGGGCTTGACCCGAGGATCTAACCACCCCTCAAAGCGACAGGCGTTCGCGCTCGTCTCGTAAGGGGCAAGGACCGAGGCAGGACCCGCAGGCTCCGCTCGCGTCAGACGTGATTAGATGCTCGGGTCAGGCCCGAGCATGACGGATGGGGAGAGGAATGTGGACTATCGAGGGGTTCACCCCTCTCTGTCGCTTTCGCGACATCTCTCCCTCAAGGGGAGAGATTGTTGGAAAGCGGCGAGACTGGAGGGCAACCTCCCTCAGGCTCCGGCGCGGTGGGCGCGCAGCAGCCGAGAACATAACCCAGGTTGGGAAACCAGGTTTTCCCTAACTGCTTGAACAGCAGGACAGCGAGATGAAGACGCTTAACGCAAGAACATTGCTGATCGGTGCGCTTTCCGGCGTGGCAGCCTTCGCGCTTGCCTATGCCGCCGGCGTGACCGTGCTGTTTTCGACGCTGCTTGCCGCCGCCTCCGCCCTTCCCATCCTGATTGCCGGTCTCGGCTATGGGCTTATCCCCGCGATCGTCGGCATCGTGGTTGCCGGCGCGCTGGGTCTCGCGCTCGCCTCGCCGTTCTTCGCGCTCTATACGCTCGCCGTCACGCTGATCCCGGCCGGCTGGCTCAGCCATCTCGGCAATCTCGCGCGCCCGGCCTCCGAGATCGGCGGCCCGGACGGCCAGATGGCGTGGTATCCGCTCGCCGACATCATGATGCATCTCTGCGCCGCCGTGACGCTGGCGCTGATCGTGGTCGGCGCGGTGGCGGGCTACGGCCCCGACACCACCGGCCAGGTGATCGACGCCGTGATCGACGCTCTGAACTCCGAAAACCCCGAACTCGCCCTCGAACCGGCGCTGATCGCGCAGTACAAGGCGATGTTTGCCGTGCTCCTGCCTATGGTGCAGGGCGCGACCTCGGTGATCCTGCTGTTCGTCGCCTTCCATTTCGCCAGCCGCATCGCCATCGCCTCGGGCCTGTCCAACCGCCCGCGCGAGGATGTGGCCGTGGCGCTGCGGATGAACACCAACGCGATCTTCGTGTTCCTGGCCGCGCTGGTGGTGACGTTCTTCTTCGGCGGCCCGATCGGTCTGATCGGCGCCGCCTGCCTCGGCGCCTTCGGCGGCGGGTTCCTGCTTGCCGGCCTTGCCCGCATGCATTTTGCCGCCCGCGGCAAGAGCTGGGCCGTGCCGGTGATCATTCTCTCCTACCTCTCGCTGATCTTTACCTTCCCGGCCCTGGTGTTCGTCGTCATGGGCCTTCTCGACACGCGTCGGGCGATCGCTCTTTCACCGGGCGCGCCCACCAACAACAATGATGATGATGAAAGGAATGAACCATGGACGTAATTCTGCTTGAACGCATCGCCAAGCTTGGCCAGATGGGCGAAACCGTAAAGGTTCGCGACGGCTATGCGCGTAACTACCTTCTGCCGACCGGCCGTGCGCTGCGCGCCAACGCCGCCAACAAGGCCCGGTTCGAGGCCGAGCGCGCGGTGCTCGAAGCCCGCAACCTCGAGCGCAAGAACGAGGCCCAGAAGGTTGCCGACGTGCTGGAAGGCAAGTCCTTCATCGCCGTGCGCGCCGCCGGCGAAACCGGCCAGCTCTACGGCTCGGTTGCCGCTCGTGACGTCGTTGAAATCCTCGCCGAAGAGGGCTTCAATGTCGGCCGCAACCAGGTCGAGCTGCATGCCCCGATCAAGACCGTCGGCCTGCACAATGTCGCGCTGCACCTGCACGCCGAAGTCGAGATCACCATCGAGCTGAACGTCGCCCGCACCAAGGAAGAAGCCGAGCGCCAGGCCAAGGGTGAAGACCTCACCTCCGCCGACGCGATCTACGGCGTCGACGAGGACGCGCTGCGCCCCGAAGACTTCTTCAACCCGGATGCCGATTACGATCTGGACGACGAAGCCGAAGAAGCCCCGGAAGCCTCCGAGGAAGCCGGCGAAGACGAAGACAAGTAAGGCGTTTGGCCTTGCCGTATTGAAGTGCCCGGCCTCTCGCGAGGCCGGGCATTTTCTTTCGGAGTAGCCCCACGACTTCAATCTCCCCCCTTGAGGGGGAGATGTCGCGAAAGCGACAGAGAGGGGTATAGGGCATAAGCCGCATACACTGTGCGTGCGGAAAGGGTTCACCCCTCTCTGCCCTGCCGGGCATCTCCCCCTCAAGGGGGGAGATTGACCGCGCGGCACTTCCTCGTGATCACATGAGCGCCGTGGACTGCACCCATGCACTGCATTTGGCTTCAGCCGCGCGCGATGTATAATCGCCATGATCGTGTCAAGGCGTTGACGCGACTCAGTGCCCACCGTCGGGGCGATTATTTTTTCGACCTGTGGAAAGCGGGTAGACTGGGGAGCGTTCGATGCGATCGCGGGAATGTCTACGCGACTCAGTGACGATCATCTATGCTTCGCCAAACCAGTCGGGAACCTCCGGAAAGCCACCATGAACGATCTTGCGCCATCCTTCCAAGCCGCCGCACCGCAACGCGAAGCGCCGAACAATCTGGAAGTCGAGCAGGCGCTTTTGGGCGCGATTCTGGTCAACAACTCGGCCTTTTACCGGGTTTCGGACTTCCTCAAGCCCGAGCATTTCTACGAGCCGCTCCACCGCAAGATCTACGAGCTCGCCGGCGACACGATCCGCATGGACAAGATCGCCAACACGATCACGCTCAAGACCCACCTGCCGGCAAACGTGAAGGTCGGCGACCTGACGGTGGCGCAGTATCTGGCGCGCCTTGCGGCCGAAGCCGTGACCATCATCAATGCCGAGGATTACGGCCGCACGATCTACGATCTCGCGATCCGCCGCCAGTTGATCGAGATCGGCGAGGATGTCGTCAACACCGCCTATGAAGCGCCGATCGACATGCCGCCGTCCGAACAGATCGAGGAGACCGAGCGCAAGCTGTTCGCGCTCGCCGAAACCGGCCGTTACGAGGGCGGGTTCCAGACCTTCGAGAACGCGGTATCGATTGCCATCGACATGGCCGGCAAGGCGTTCGAAAGCGACGGCCACCTCTCCGGCATCTCGACCGGCCTTGCCACGCTTGACGCCAAGATGGGCGGGCTGCAGCGCTCCGACCTGATCATCCTTGCCGGCCGTCCCGGCATGGGCAAGACCTCGCTCGCCACCAACATCGCCTGGAACGTCGCCTCGTCCTATGAGCCCGAAGTGCTGCCCGACGGCACGATCGAGGCCAAGCAGGGCGGCGTCGTCGCCTTCTACTCGCTGGAAATGTCCGGCGAGCAGCTCGCCACCCGTATCATTTCCGAACAGACCGAGGTCTCGTCCTCGAAGATCCGCCGCGGCGATATCACCGAGGCCGATTTTGACAAGCTGGTCGCCTGCTCGCAGACCATGCAGAAGGTGCCGCTCTATATCGACCAGACCGGCGGCATCTCGATCGCCCAGCTTTCCGCGCGCGCAAGGCGGCTGAAGCGCCAGCGCGGGCTCGATCTTCTGGTGGTCGACTATGTGCAGCTCATGACCGGCTCCAAGAAATCCGGCGAGAATCGCGTGCAGGAGGTGACGGAAATCACCACCGGCCTGAAGGCCCTAGGCAAGGAACTCAACGTGCCGATCATCGCGCTGTCCCAGCTCTCCCGTCAGGTGGAAAACCGCGAGGACAAGCGCCCGCAGCTCTCCGACCTTCGCGAATCGGGCTCGATCGAGCAGGACGCCGACGTGGTGCTGTTCGTGTACCGCGAGGAATATTACGTCCAGAATCTCGAGCCGCGCGACCCGGACGATCCCGCCTATGACGAGTGGAAGATGAAATACGACAAGGTCAAGGGCACCGCCGACGTGATCATCGCCAAGCAGCGTCACGGACCCACCGGCACGGCCAACCTCGCCTTCCAGGCGGCATACACGCGCTTTGCCGATCTGGCGGACCCATCCTATTCAAGTTTTGACGAATAATTCTGTCTCGAACGCGATAATCGCGCTATACATGCCGTAACAACGCAACGAACGGCAGTTTCATGACTGAATATTCGAATGAATTCATGGAGACCGAAATCGGTTTCGATGCCGCCCCTGCCCGGCTGACGGTCGATCTTTCGGCGATCGTCAGCAACTGGCGGACCATGCGCGCGCTCTCGGGCAAGGCCCGCACCGGCGCGGTGGTCAAGGCGGATGGCTACGGGCTCGGCATCGAGGATGTCGGCGAGGCGCTCTATGAGGCGGGTGCGGCCGATTTCTTCGTCGCCGTTCCGGAGGAAGGCGCGACGCTCAGGCGGTTTGCGCCCGAAGCCCGCATCTTCGTGCTGTCGGGCATGTGGCCCGGCACGGAGGCGGTGTTCTTTGAAAACGGCCTCGTGCCGGTGGTGGCGAGCGAGGAACAGCTCGCCTTCTTCTTCGCCGCGATCGCAGATTATGGCGATTACCCCTGCGCGCTGCAGGTCGACACCGGCTTCAACCGGCTCGGCCTTTCGCATGACGAGGCGCTGCGGCTTGCCGCCGACGGCGCGCGGCCGGCAAGCTTTTCGCCGGTTCTGGTTCTTTCTCACCTTGCCTGCGGTGATGATGCGGCATCTCCGATGAACCGCGCGCAACTGGCGCGCTTTCGCGATGTCGCCAAAGCCTTCGAGGGCATCGAGGCGAGCCTTTCAGCCTCCGCAGGCATTCTGCTCGGAGAGGATTATCATTTCGATCTGACCCGGCCGGGCATCGCGCTCTATGGCGGTGATTCGGCGCCCGGTGCGTCGAAACGGCTGAAACCGGCCGCCACGGCGGAAGCCCGAATCATTCAGACGCGCTTTGCCCGCAAGGGCGAAAATGTCAGCTACGGCGCAACCCAGCAGCTTGCCCGCGACAGCCGGCTCGCCATCGTTTCGGCGGGCTATGCCGATGGTTATCTGCGCGCCAAATCGGGAACCGGCGTACCGCTGCGCGAGGCCGTTCCCTCGGGCGGCATGGGCTTTGTCGCCGGCCATCGCGTGCCAATCCTCGGCCGCATCACCATGGATATGACAATTTTCGACATTACCGATTTGCCCGAAGGCGCGGTCAGGGCGGGCGACTACGTCGAGCTCTTCGGCCCCAATATCGCGCTTGACGATGCTGCGGCGGCGGCCGGAACCATCGGGTATGAATTGCTGACCTCCCTTGGCTTGCGCTATAACCGCCGTTATATCCAGCCGGACTGAAACCGCTCCCGAAAAGACGAGACCTTGGCCAAACCGAAAACCCAGTTCATCTGCCAGAATTGCGGATCGGTGACGCCGCGCTGGTCCGGACGCTGCGATGCGTGCGGGGCTTGGAACACCATCGTCGAGGAAAACCCGACCGCCGGCATCGGCGGCGGTCCCGCCCGCTCGCCGAAAAAAGGCCGTCCGGTCGCCCTCGTTCCGCTCGACGGCGAAAGCGAGGAAGCGCCGCGCATCCACAGCCGGATCGCCGAACTCGACAGGGTCACCGGCGGCGGTTTTGTGCGCGGCTCGGCGGTGCTGGTCGGCGGCGATCCCGGTATCGGCAAGTCGACGCTGCTTATGCAGGCGGCCGCGGCCCTCGCGCGCCAGAACCAGCGGGTGATCTATGTCTCCGGCGAGGAAGCGATTGCCCAGGTGCGCCTTCGGGCAAAACGGCTGGGCGCTGCCGACGCCCAGGTGCTGCTCGCCGCCGAAACCAATGTCGAGGACATCCTGGCGACGCTCGCTCATGGAGATCGTCCCGATCTGGTGATCATCGATTCGATCCAGACGCTCTGGTCCGACATGGCGGAAGCAGCCCCCGGCACGGTGACGCAGGTGCGCACCGGCGTGCAGGCGATGATCCGCTTTGCCAAGCAGACCGGCGCCGCCATGGTGCTGGTCGGCCACGTCACCAAGGAAGGCCAGATCGCCGGCCCCCGCGTGGTGGAGCACATGGTCGATGCCGTGCTCTATTTCGAGGGCGAGCGCGGCCATCACTACCGTATCCTGCGCACCGTGAAGAACCGCTTTGGCGCGACCGATGAAATCGGCGTGTTCGAAATGGGCGACAAGGGCCTGCGCGAGGTCGCCAATCCCTCCGAGCTGTTTCTCGGCGAACGCAACGAGAAAGCCCCGGGGGCTGCGGTTTTCGCCGGCATGGAGGGCACCCGCCCGGTGCTGGTGGAAATCCAGGCGCTGGTCGCGCCCACCTCGCTCGGCACACCGCGGCGCGCGGTGGTCGGCTGGGATTCGGCGCGGCTTTCGATGATCCTCGCCGTGCTAGAAGCGCATTGCGGCGTCCGGCTCGGCAATCACGATGTCTATCTCAATGTCGCCGGCGGCTACCGCGTTACCGAGCCGGCCGCCGATCTCGCCGTCGCGGCCGCCCTGATTTCGTCGCTCGCCGGCCTTGCCCTGCCCGCCGATTCTGTTTATTTCGGCGAAATCAGCCTGTCCGGCGCGATCAGACCCGTCGCCCACGCCGTTCAGCGCCTGAAGGAGGCCGCGAAACTTGGCTTTTCCAGTGCCGTTCTTCCGGCCGGCACGGTTGAAATTGCAACAGTCACGGGAAACGGGTTAAAAGGATTCGAGACTCTACCGGAGCTTGTGGCGGAAATTGCAGGCGGCAAACGGTTGGAGCGCACGAATGACGACGGCGACTTTTGAGTTCTCCGGAGTCGGTCCAACCAGAATCTGGCCGCAGGCAAGGCCGAAAGACGAGCGGAGCAATGAATGCCAGTGACCCTGTTTGACCTTATCGTCGTTTTGGTCGTTCTGTTTTCCGCGCTTCTGGCCATGGTCAGGGGTTTTTCCCGCGAAATCCTGGCGCTTCTGGCCTGGGGCCTGTCCGCCGCGATCGCCTATCTCGGCTATCCCTATCTCGCCCCGCCGCTTCAAAACCTGCTGAGCGACCCGCGTCTGGCGATGGCCGGCGCCTTCGCGATTATCTTTCTGGTGGCGTTGCTGCTTCTTTCGCTGGTTACAACGCGATTTGCCGACTATATTATCGACAGTCGCGCCGGCGTGCTCGACCGGTCGCTTGGTTTCGTTTTTGGCCTGCTGCGCGGTATTCTCATTCTGGCCGTCGCCGTTGCCTTCTGGAACTGGCTGGTCGGCGACGCGCAGAGCCCGGACTGGATCAGAAACGCGAAGTCCAAGCCGCTGCTCGATATTCTGGCCGACAAGCTCGAGGCCCTTCTGCCGGGCGGCGAAGAGATCGAGACTTATCTTGCGCCCGCGCAAGGCCGCGTGGTAGCCGAAATCGATGGTAAGACGATTGTGATCCTTCCGCCCGATGTACAGGCTTCGACCGAGGCTATATAAGTCGAGACGAATTTACAGCGGCCCCCTGCCCCGCCTTATCCGGACCAGATGATGAGCACCAGTTTTGACGTGAGCGACGATTTCAGCATTGATGACGATACGCTGCATGAGGAATGCGGCGTATTCGGCATTCTGGGCCACCCCGATGCGGCCGCGCTCACCGCGCTTGGCCTGCACGCGCTGCAGCATCGCGGCCAGGAAGCGGCGGGCATTGTTTCCTATGACGGCCAGCAGTTCCGCTCCGAACGCCATCTCGGCCTCGTCGGCGACCACTTCACCGATCCCGCCATGCTGGAGAGCCTCAGCGGCTCGATGGCGATGGGCCATGTGCGCTATTCGACGACCGGCGGAACCGTGCTGCGCAACGTCCAGCCGCTGTTTGCAGAACTCGGCGTCGGCGGCATCGCGATCGCCCATAACGGCAATTTCACCAATGGGCTGTCGATGCGGCGCAAGCTGATCTCCGACGGCGCGATCTGTCAGTCGACCTCCGATACCGAGGTGGTGCTGCACCTCATCGCCCGCTCGCGCGCCAAGACCTCGTCCGACCGCTTCATCGATGCCATCGGCCAGATGGAAGGCGGCTATTCGATGATCGCGATGACCCGCACCAAGCTGATCGCCGCGCGCGACCCGACCGGCATCCGCCCGCTGGTGATGGGCGAACTCGACGGCAAGCCGATCTTCTGTTCGGAGACCTGCGCCCTCGACATTATCGGCGCGAAATTCATCCGCGATGTCGAAAATGGCGAAGTGGTGATTTGCGAAGTCCAGCCCGACGGCACGATCTCTATCGACAGCCGCAAGCCGGCGTTGAAACAGCCGGAACGGCTCTGCCTGTTCGAATATGTCTATTTCGCCCGCCCCGATTCGATCGTCGGCGGCCGCAATGTCTACCAGACCCGCAAGAATATGGGCTTCAACCTTGCCAAGGAAGCGCCGGTGGAAGCCGATGTCGTGGTGCCGGTGCCAGACGGCGGCACGCCGGCCGCGATCGGCTACGCCCAGGAAAGCGGCATCCCGTTCGAGCTCGGCATCATCCGCAACCATTATGTCGGCCGCACCTTTATCGAGCCGACGCAGCAGATCCGCGCCTTCGGCGTCAAGCTGAAGCATTCTGCCAACCGGGCGGTGATTGAAGGCGCGCGCGTGGTGCTGATCGACGATTCGATCGTGCGCGGCACCACCTCGGTGAAGATCGTGCAGATGCTGCGCGAGGCCGGCGCCAAGGAAGTGCATATCCGGGTCGCAAGCCCGATGATCTACTATCCGGATTATTACGGCATCGACACGCCGGACCGCGACAAGCTGCTCGCCAACAATCACGAGACGCTTGCCGACATGTGCCGCTTCATCGGCGCGGATTCGCTGCAATTCCTGTCGCTCGACGGGCTTTACGAAGCTGTCGGCGGCCAGAAGCGCAACAACGCGCTGCCGCAGTTCACCGATCACCAGTTCACCGGCGATTACCCGACCCGCCTCCTCGACAAGGAGCATGAGGGCGAGTTTTCGAGGGTCGAGCTTCTGGCCGGCAACGGCTGAAAACACTTCCGGAGCATACCATGTCCAAACCACTTGAAGGGCGGTTGGCCGTCGTCACCGGCGCCTCCCGCGGCATCGGCTATTTCACCGCGCTCAAGCTTGCCAGCGAAGGCGCGCATGTGGTTGCCTGCGCGCGCACCGTCGGCGGGCTGGAAGAGCTCGACGACGCGATCAAGGCCGATGGCAATGGCTCGGCCACGCTGGTGCCGATGGATCTCGCCGATATGGGCGCGATCGACCGGCTCGGCGGCTCGATCTTCAAGCGCTGGGGCAAGCTCGACATCATGGTTGCCAATGCCGGCGTGCTCGGCGTCGTCTCGCCGCTCGCCCATGTCGAAGCCAAGGTGTTCGAGCAGGTCATGACCGTCAACGTGACAGCCACCTGGCGGCTGATCCGTTCGCTTGAACCGTTGCTGACGCAGTCGGATGCCGGGCGCGCTGTGCTGCTCTCCTCCGGCGTCGCCCATACCTGCCGCCCGTTCTGGGGGCCCTATGCCGCCTCCAAGGCGGCGGTCGAGGCGCTGGCGCGCACCTGGGCGGGCGAAACCGCCCATACCGGGCTCAAGGTCAACAGCGTCGATCCCGGCCGCACCCGCACCGCCATGCGCGCCCAGGCAGCGCCCGGCGAGGATCCGATGACGCTGCCGCATCCAAGCGAGGTTGCGGCCAAGATCGTGGGGCTGACGCGGCCGGATTTCACCGAAAGCGGCAAGCTCTATTCCGTCCGCGAGGATCGCCTCAAGGACTATCAGCTACCGCAATAAGGGGGGCCGGGCGATGCGCGAATGGCTGAACGAACCGGCCGAGTGGTCCACGGATGGCGCATCGCTGACGCTTGTTACCGACAAGGCGACCGATTTCTGGCGCGGAACCTTTTACGGCTTTACACGCGACAGCGGCCATGCCTGGCTCGAGCCGGTGACCGGCGATTTCTCCGCCAGCCTCACCGTCAGCGCCGATTATCAGGCGCTCTACGATCAGGCCGGCATCATGCTGAGGATCCACGAGACCTGCTGGATCAAGGCCGGGATCGAGTTCACAGACGGCCTAATGCATTTTTCGACGGTCGTGACCCGCGATGTCTCGGACTGGTCCGTGATCCCGCTTCATTCGGCCACGCCGGAAACGCCTGTCTCGATCCGCATCACCCGGCATGACGACGCCGTCCGTGTCCAGTTTCATCTCGGCGACGGAAAATGGCAGATGGCGCGGCTTTGCCCCTTCCCGGCTGACCACGCCATGGTGGGAATGACCGCCTGCACGCCGGAACGCGCCGGACTGAAAGTCCGCTTCAGCGCCTTCGAGGTCGGGCCGCCGATCGCGCGGCGGCTTCACGACTGATCAGATCCGGCGGATGCGCCAGTTCAGGATCACGGCGACCGCAACCAGGATGGCGGCCATCAGCGAAACCGCGCCGAAACCATCCGCCGCATAGAGCGCGCTCATCAGCAAGGGGCCGCAGAACACCGCGATATAGGTCGCGGTGATATTGAAACCGATCAGGATGCCGCGCGCAGCGGGATTGCGCCCGGCCAGGCGCAGCACGGTGAGGTTCAACCCGAAATGGTTGAAGAAGCCGAGAGCGAGCGTTGCCAGCAGCGCACTCCAGAATGCCTGTGTGGCAAAGGCCAGCACTAGATAGAGCGCGCTGGAACATGCCAGGATATAGGGAAACACCCGCGCCGGGCCGAGGCGATCCACGTGCCGCGCGGCAACGCCGCCGAGCCCGAAACCGATGCCATAGGTCAGAGCCGCCATGCTGGCCGCCGAGGCGCTGATGCCCAGCGTCTCGCGCATATGGTGGCCGAGCAGCGCATAGGCGCCATAAAAGGCGCTCATGAAGCACAGGCAGGTGACCAGCAGGCTGCGAACCCCGGCAATGCGCAACACCTGGAGTCTGGCTGGCCCCTTCGCGCGGTCGGGCTCAACCGGCTGGGAGGGTCGGAACATCGCAAAGGCCACGGCCTGCAGCGCGGCAATGCCGCCGAGCGCGAAATAGGCGGTGCGCCAGTCCAGCATGTCGCTGAGCGCCGCGGAGAGCGGCACCCCAAGCATAAGGGAAAGAGACCAGCCCGACAGCACGATGCCAAGCGAGCGCGCGCCCGCGCCTTCGGGAGCGATCCGCACCGCCTCCGAATAGATCGCCGGCAGCAGGATGCCCGTCGCGACGCCAACCAGCGCCTGACCGGCGGCGAGCCCCTGCCAGACCGGCGTCGCCGCCGAGCCGACAAAGCCGAGTGCCATCACGATAAACGCCGCTGAAAACACCAGCCGCGCATCGGACCGATCGATCATGCCAGAAAGAAAAAAGGCCGAGAGGCCGGTCGCCCCGCCGAAAGCCGAGATCGACCAGGTGATCGGCACGGCAGTGGTGTTCAGCGATGCGGCGACATCGTTCAGGATCGGGCTGAGGATGAACGAATTGGCGCCGATCAGAAAGACGCCGATAACCAACGCGGCAAGCCGCAGCCGGAATGTGAGCGGATTTGGCAAGGAATGACCTGTGGCAAGTGATTCACGAGCGACCATTATCGCCCGATCACTCTGCCAAGCAACCCGCCCTCCGGCGCGTCTGCCAACCGTATTTCATCGGAAGGCCGGGATGATCAGGCGATCACGGTGATCCGCCTGATTATCCAGATCCTTCGACGCTAGAACTTGTAACCGAGACCGACCTTCACGACGCTCTGCGATGCATCCATGCTGAAATTGGGATCCCAGCTGAAGCTCTTGTCGTATTTCGGGAAATCGCTGTAGCGATACTCGATGCGACCAAACAGGTTGTCGTTGAAGGCATGTTCGATGCCGGCGCCGACGGTCCAGCCGAGAATGGCCTGTTCGCCGGTGTCGAGCGAATAAAGCGCGGTCGAACCTACCACCTTGCCGCTGGCAACTTCGCCGCCCGCCGTGGCATAGATCAGGGTCCGGTCCATGGCGTAGCCGAGCCTGCCGCGCAGCGAACCGGCCCAGCCGCGCTCGAACTTGCCGACGGCCGGCTCCGGCGCACCGCTGATGATCACCTGAACCGTCTGGTCGTCCGAATTGCCGAAGTAATCGACTTCGCCTTCCACACCGACGACGACATCGTTCGAGAGCTGGTAATTATAGCCGAAGAAGGCGCCGCCAACCCAATTGTCAAAATCGAAACTGCTGTCGAGCAGTCGATAGGTATTGGCATTGGCCTGCGTCCAGTGATAGCCGAAGTTGGCGCCGAGATAGAAGCCGGTCCAGGTAAAGCCCTGCTGCTCGACGATAACGACATCCTCGACGACCGGCGGCGTGTAAACCACGTCAGCCGCCTGAGCACCGATGGCGGGCACGAACGCCGCCGCGAGAATTGAAATTCGCTTGATCATTTTATGTACCCCAGTTGCTCTTCCAGATTAAAAGGTAGGGCATAGAGTGCATTAGTATAGTTTAAATTAGATTATTATTTTTGGAAAAGCGTACATTGGTGCATGAAAGACACACAAAAATACCTATACCTCTGATTTAAAAAGATAAATTGAACATCAGTCTAAAATCGCAATTGATTTCTTATACTACTTATAGATGTTTTTTCTCGCCCATGTCGGCACACGGACAATACCCGCCTGCAAAGCAGGCAAGGCTTCAGGGCTAAAGGACCCTTGCGCAATCGGCGGCCTTGTGCGCGCTGCGCCAGCCGCCCGCGCACCAAATCTCCCGCCGGGCAGACCATCCCACTGCGCGCTGATTGAGGGAGCCCGGCACTGCGCTTTCTGGCCGGCGTTGCCCCCTTGCCGTCGCGATCTAGAACTTGTAGCCGAGGCCGACCTTCAGAAGGCTCTGGCTTGCCTTTATGCTGAAGTCCGGGTCCCAGCGAAAGCTGTGGTGGACCGACGGGAAATAGGAGTAGCGGTATTCGAGCCGGCCGAACAGGTGATCGGTAAAGGCTTGCTCGACGCCGGCACCGACCGTCCAGCCGAGCATGACCTTTTCACTCGTATCGAGGGAATAGGCCGGTACGCTGCCGGTAACGCTGCCCGTTGCCACTTCGCCGCCGCCAGTGGCATAGACCAGCGTGCGGTCGAAGGCATAGCCCAGCCGACCCCTGATCGAACCGCCCCAGCCGAGATCGAAATCACCGGTCCCGGTTTCGGGCACGCCGGCGATGATAATGTCGAGGGTCTGGTCATTGGCGCCGGCCGCGTAGTCGAACTCGCCCTCCAGACCGAGAACCAGATTGTTGTCAAACTGATAGTTGAACCCGAAGAACCCGCCGGCGAGCCAGTTGTCGAGCTGGAAGTCCTTGTCCACCAGACGCCAGGTGTCGGTTTCGGTATCAGTCCAGTGATAGCCAGCCAGCGCGCCGAGATAGAAGCCGGTCCATGTGAAACCAGTCTGCTCGGCAATGATAACTTCATCGGTTACAGGCGGCGGCGTAAACACGACATCCGCAGCCTGGCTGGCAGCGGCAGGCATGAAGGCCACAGCGCAAATCATCAGTCTATTGGTCATTTCTAAGCCCCCTGTTGCTTCAGCAATATGACTACATATAAAATCTATATTGGTAAAGTTTAAAACTTATTTATATTCTAAATATGACCATAATTTTATCTATAAAATTCTATGTTATTGTAACTATTTTTAGTTTATTAATTTATATATTAGTAATAATGATTTTATTTGGTGCTTGAATAGCGGTGAACTTCAGAATCCGCGTTGCGGGCTTGACGCCGACATCCCGACTCGCCATAACTCCGCGCATGAACACGGCCATCTGCACGATCTGCATCATTATTCGCTAGCGCTTCGCTGGCCGGCCGTTCTTGTCCTGAAAATCCATCCCAGACAGACGACCCGGCTCAGGGGCGCGGCTCGTCAATACGGATTTCGGGAGAGACGACATGGGCAATGCCCTCAGACTCTACAATACGCTGACCCGCGAGAAGCAGGCTTTCGAGCCGATCGATCCGGACAATGTGCGCATGTATGTCTGCGGGCCGACGGTCTATGACTTCGCCCATATCGGCAATGCCCGCCCGGTGATCGTGTTCGACGTGCTCTACCGGCTGCTGCGCCATCTCTATGGCGAGGACCACGTCACCTATGTGCGCAACATCACCGACGTTGACGACAAGATCAACGCGCGGGCCAAGCGCGACTATCCGGACCTGCCGCTGAACGCGGCGATCCGCGCCGTCACCGAGAAGACCGCCGACCAGTTCCACAAGGATATCGCGGCGCTCGGCGTGCTGCCGCCCACCGTCGAGCCGCGCGCCACCGACCATATCGACGGCATGGTGGCGATGATCCAGACGCTTCTCGACAAGGACAATGCCTATGTGGCGGAAGGGCCGGAAGGCAGGGAGGTGCTGTTCGACGTGCCCTCGATGCCCGATTACGGCAGGCTCTCGCGCCGCAACCTCGAGGACCAGCAGGCCGGCGCCCGCATCGCCGTCGAAACCCACAAGAAAAGCCCCGCCGATTTCGTGCTGTGGAAGGAAAGTGCTGCCGACGAACCCGGCTGGGACGGCCGGTTTACGGTCGATGGCCAACCCGTCGCGATCCACGGCCGGCCCGGCTGGCATATCGAATGCTCCGTCATGTCGGAAAAGCATCTCGGCGAGACCTTCGACATCCACGGCGGCGGCCTCGACCTGATCTTCCCCCACCACGAAAACGAAATCGCCCAATCCTGCTCCGCCCACGGCAACCATGTGATGGCCAACGTCTGGATGCATAACGGCTTCGTGCAGGTGGAAGGCCGGAAGATGTCGAAGTCCGAGGGCAATTTCGTGACCATCCATGATTTGCTGGAGACGCGCAAATTCGGTGATGTTCCGTGGAATGGTCAGGCCGTGCGTCTGGCAATGCTGACAACACACTATACTCAACCGATCGATTGGACTGTCGATCGTTTGGCAGCATCGTCAGCAAACCTCCATACGTTCGAGAGAATAATCCGAGAAGGATTGGGACTTCCTCCGGAAGGCCTAGAAACCGTGGAGGGGCTCGGTAACGGTCGTCCTTCTGCGAGGCTTCTGGAGTGCCTCGAGGATGATCTCAATACTCCGAGCGCTATCACACATCTTTCTGATCTCGTTCGAGAAGCCACACGCGGTGTTGGCAGGGGGCAAGAGCCTGCCCTAGCATTATTAAATGATTTGAACTTCTTGGGTCTCGACGTGTTGAGACATTCTTTTGATGAATTAAGCGCGTTTGACTCTCAAAAAGGAGATATCGACCGCAAAATCACCGAGCGCCTCGCCTTCATCCGCGACAAGAACTGGGCCGAAGCAGACCGCATCCGAGATGAACTCGCCTCTCAGGGAATCCAGCTAAAGGATTCAAAAGACAAGGAAACCGGCGAGCGCATCACCACATGGGAGGTGAAGCGGTGAACACCGTTGCGAGCCCCTCGCTCCCAACAATCTCCCCCCTTGAGGGGGAGATGTCGCGAAAGCGACAGAGAGGGGTAATGGGCATAAGCTGCAAACGCCGTGCTCTCGGAAAGGGTTCACCCCTCTCTGCCCCTGTCGGGGCATCTCTCCCTCAAGGGGAGAGATTATGGGCTGCAGACGCTTACGGAAGCAGAGCGTCCTTTTCGCCTGCCATGACGTCTCGGAATGGAAACCGGCGAGCGCGTCGCTACATGAAAATTCAAGCGGTGAACACAGTGGCTAGCCCCTCGCTCCAAACAATCTCCCCCCTTGAGGGGGAGATGTCGCGAAAGCGACAGAGAGGGGTATCGGGCATAAGCCGCAAACGCCGTGCTCCCGGAAAGGGTTCACCCCTCTCTGCCCCTGCCGGGGCATCTCCCCCTCAAGGGGGGAGATTGGTGGTTGCTGACGCCCACAGCAACAGATTAGCCTGCGTTTTTGGCGACCGACCTGAAATTACTATTGGCCAGATAGCAGAAGAGCCGCACTCTTACCCTCGCAAGGAAATCGAGGGGAGTATCAACATGCCGCATCATGCCGTCTCGAAAAGCTTGCGGGCCAACGCACGCCGAATGCGCAAAGACATGACGGATGCCGAATTGAAGCTCTGGAACGAGCTGCACGCCAAACGGCTGATGGGGCTCGCGTTTCGGCGGCAAATGCCAATTGATCGCTATATCGCCGATTTCGCGTGCCCCGATCACAAACTGATCATCGAGGTTGATGGCTCACAGCACGGCGTAAGGCTCGCTGAAGACACAGAACGCTCCGCGCGTCTTGCCGCGCTCGGCTGGACCGTCCTCCGCGTTTGGAACGACGATGTTCTGCGCGATATCGACGCCGTTTGCACCCATATTCTCAGAACCATCGGGAGGCATGAGCCATGACGGAACGCGGCTACTCCGGCGGTTGCCAGTGCGGGGCGGTGCGGTATCGGGTCGAGGGCGCGCTTGCGACGCCGCATCTGTGTCACTGTCGCATGTGTCAGAAGGCGGCGGGGAATTATTTTATGCCGCTGGCGAGCGCGGACAACGACGCGTTTTCGCTGACGCGCGGTGCGCCGCGGTGGTTCTTTTCTTCCGAGCATGTCAAGCGCGGCTTTTGCGAGCAATGCGGCACGCCGCTGTTCTTCATGACGGAAGGCGGCGATCATGTCTCGGTGACGCTTGGCAGTCTTGATGACCCCTCCGCGATTGTCCCGGCAACGCAGGATGGCGTCGAAGGGCGGGTCGCCTTCTTCCATGCCCTGCCCGGCCTTCCCGAACGGCCGACCGACCGTTCCGATCTTCCCGGCGGAACAGAGGGCGTGGCCGGAAGCAACCGTCAGCATCCCGATCACGACACAGTCCATTGGCCGAAGGAGCGTGACGATGAGCGATGAACGCAGTTTTTCCGGCGGTTGCCAGTGCGGCGCGGTGCGGTTTCGCGCAAGCCATCTCGGTCGACCGTCGATCTGTCACTGCAGGATGTGCCAGAAGGCGTTCGGCAATTTCTTCGGCGCGCTGGTGACGGCGGATATCGCGCATCTCACATGGACACGCGGCAAGCCGAAGATGTTTCGCTCCTCCGCCAAGGTGCTGCGCGGCTTCTGCGAGAACTGCGGCACGCCGCTGACCTATCAGTTTTCGGGTGGCGTCGAGCTCGCGATCGGCGCATTTGATGAGCCGGAGCATTTCGAACCGCAGATCCAGATCAACCACGACTGCCGCCTGCCGTGGATCGATACGCTTTTCGAGAAACCCGGACGTCCGCAGACGCTGGAGGAAAGCGAGATCGTCTCGCGCCAGCACCCTGACCACGACACGGACCAATGGCCGTCCGAAGACGGCTCAGACGCATAACAGGCGCATAACAGACGCATAAGAATGGCCGCAAAGGCCCGAAGGGATGGAGACCCGACAATGTCAGACCGCAAACGCATCTATTTGTTCGACACAACCCTGCGCGATGGCCAGCAGACGCCGGGCGTCGATTTCTCGGTCGAGGACAAGATTGCGATTGCCAATATGCTCGATCATTTCGGCATCGATTATGTCGAGGGCGGCTATCCCGGCGCAAACCCCACCGACACCGCGTTCTTCTCAAAGAGACGCACCGGCCGGGCGAAAATGACGGCGTTCGGCATGACCAAGCGCGCCGGCGTCTCGGCCTCCAACGATCCGGGCCTTGCAGCGTTGATCGATGCTGCTGGCGACGCGGTCTGTCTGGTCGCCAAGAGCTGGGACTATCACGTCAAGGTCGCGCTCGGCATCTCCAACGAAGATAATCTCGAATGCATCGCCGACAGCATCGCAGCCGTGGCGGCGTCCGGTAAGGAAGCGCTGCTTGACTGCGAGCACTTCTTCGACGGCTACAAGGCCAACCCCGCCTATGCGCTCGCATGCGCCAAGGCTGCCTATGATGCCGGCGCGCGCTGGGTGGTGCTGTGCGACACCAATGGCGGCACGCAACCCGATGAGATCGCGGAAATCATCGCCGATGTCATCGCCAGCGGCATTCCGGGAGAAAATCTCGGCATCCATGCGCATAACGACACCGGACAGGCGGTCGCCAACTCGCTCATCGCCGTCAACGCCGGGGTGCGCCAGGTGCAGGGCACGCTGAACGGCATCGGCGAGCGCTGCGGCAATGCCAACATCATCACGCTCGCCGCCACGCTGGCGCTGAAGGAGCGCTACAGCAGCCGTTTCGAACTCGGCATCGATGCCGAAGGGCTGACGGAAATCTCCGCCCTCTCCCACGGCTTCGATGAGTTGCTGAACCGCGCGCCCGATCCGCAGTTGCCCTATGTCGGCGCATCGGCCTTCGCCACCAAGGCCGGCATCCACGCCTCCGCGCTGCTGAAAGACCCGAAGACCTATGAGCATGTCGATCCGGCGGCCGTCGGCAACAGCCGCCGGGTGATGGTGTCCGACCAGGGTGGAAAGTCGAATTTCATCAACGAACTCAACCGGCTGGGCATTTCCGTTGCCAAAGACGATCCACGGCTCGACAAGCTGATTGCGATCGTCAAGGAGCGCGAGGCCATGGGCTATGCCTATGAGGCCGCCGATGCCAGTTTCGAGCTTCTGGCGTTGCGCGAGCTCGGCAGCGTGCCACATTTCTTCCATGTCGACAGTTTCCGGGTCATGGTCGAGCGCCGTTACGACAGCCACGGGCGGGTGAAGACCGTGTCGGAGGCCGTGGTCAAGCTAGAGATCGACGGCCGCAGGGTATTGTCGGTGTCGGAGGGCGACGGCCCGGTCAACGCGCTCGACAAGGCGTTCCGCAGGGACCTCGGCAAGTTCCAGGGCGAGATTGCCGACCTCAAGCTTGCCGACTACAAGGTCCGTATCCTCAATGGCGGCACGGAGGCGATCACCCGCGTGCTGATCGAGAGCGTCGACGACGACGGTGTGCGGTGGTGGACGGTTGGCGTCTCCGAAAACATCATCGACGCCTCGTTCCAGGCGCTGATGGATTCGATCACCTTCAAGCTGATGAAAAACCGCAAGCTTGCCGGCCGCGTTGCGGCGGAATAGGCGGTCCGTTCAATTCAATTGATGGTTTGATCGCAAGTTTCGTGTGGCGGCGGCGATAACGAAGGTCTATTGCGTTTGGGCAAAAGACTTCAAGGAAACACCATGTCCACCGAAATCCCAGCCGCCCACGAAGCGCCGGCGCCGCAGGGCGATACCACGAAGGGTTTCGTGCTTGCCTTCATCGTCTTCATGCTGTGGGGCGTGCTGCCGCTTTACATGAAGCTGGTCATCGACCTTCCGACAGACGAAATCCTGGCGCACCGGATCGTCTGGTCGCTGCCGTTCGCCGGCGCGATGGTCGCCTATTCCGGCCAGTCGCGCACCGTCACCAGCGTGCTGCGCCAGCCGAAGATGATGGGGCTTGTGGTTCTGTGCAGCCTGTTCATCACGCTCAACTGGGGCACCTATATCTACGCGGTCAGCAGCGCCCAGACGGTGGACGCGGCCCTTGGCTATTTCATCAACCCGCTGTTTTCGATCGCGCTTGCGGCGGTGATCCTGCGCGAAAAGCTCGGGCGCGGGCAGATGGTCGCCGTCGTCCTCGCCTTCGCGGCGGTGGTCATCCTCACCGTGGAACTCGGCCGTCTGCCGCTGGTCGCCCTGGCGCTGCCGCTCAGCTTCGGGCTCTACGCCTTTCTGCACAAGGTCATGCCGGTCGAAGGCACCACCGCCTTCACGCTGGAAGCGATGGTGCTGAGCGGCCCGGCGCTCGGATACATCATCTATCTGGAAGCAACCGGTGCAGGCCACTTCCTGCGCTCGCCGGTCACGGCGCTGCTCTTGATCGGCTGCGGCGCGGTCACCGCCATTCCGCTGTTGATCTATGCAAACGCCACCAAGCTGCTCAGGCTTTCGACCATCGGCATCATGCAGTATATCGCGCCGAGCGTGATCTTCCTGATCGCCGTGCTGATCTTCCGCGAGCCGCTGGAGCCGGCGAAACTTGCCGCCTTCGCGCTGATCTGGGTGGCGCTGGTGATCTATACCGCGCCCATGGTCAGGCGCAGACGCAAAACATCCGCGCTCGCCGAATAGCATTGCCTACATCTTGCCGATGATCCGGGCGTCGCCGTCGTCGTCGGCCGTCTCCGCCCAGCCGGCCTCGATCGCGGGGATCATGTCCTCGACATTGGCGATCAGCTGCGGGCGCACCTGATGGCTGGTGTGGAGGAAGCCCTCCTTCAGCATGTGATCGAGCAGCTCGATCATCGGCTGCCAGAAACCGCCGATATCGCCGAGGATCATCGGCTTGGCGTGGCGGCCGAGCTGCGCCCAGGTCATGATCTCGACGATCTCCTCGAGCGTGCCAATCCCGCCGGGAAGCGCCACGAAGGCGTCCGCCCGTTCGAACATGGTATGCTTGCGCACATGCATGTTCGGCGTGATCATGAGCTCGTCGAGCGCCTCGAGCTGGTCGCGGGTCGCTTCCATGTCGACGAGGAATTCCGGAATGATGCCGACGACGTGGCCGCCGTTTTCCAGCACGCCCTCGGCGACCGCGCCCATGATGCCCTTGGTTCCGCCGCCATAGACGAGGCCGTAACCGGCTGTCGCGATGGCAGTGCCAAGCGCCTTGCCGGCAGCCATATATTCAGGCGCCGCGCCCGGCCTGGAGCCGCAATAGACGCAGATGCTGCGAATCGGTTTGTCTTGTTTTTTCATGCCGCCAATCAATCCCATTAGCCCGCGACCGGTCAAGTTCATTGCATTTAGACCACAATCGCAGATTTACCCTGTTCACGCTTTGCCGAGACAGCCAATGAACTCTTGTATATATCCGGCACTATGGCTAGCGTTTTCAGCCAATTGGCGTCATCGCCTCTTCGGAGCTCTGAATGAAAAATAACCGGTCCGGTATCGTCATCGCCATCATCCTGCTCGTTCTCCTTGCAGCGGGCCTCTATTATTTTACCCGCGAGGATGGTGGCGAGATCGGCGACACGACTCAAGGCAGCGCACCGCAGACCGAGCAGAGCGAACCCGCGGACGCTTCCGGCGAGAGCGCTAGTGGGCCCGACAGCGACAGCGACGCAAACGAAGAGCAGCAGCAGACGGGCCTGCGCATCCCCACCTTCGATGTGCTGCGCGTGGAACCCGACGGCACGGCCGTGATCGCGGGCGCCGCCGAGCCGCTTGGCGTGCTCGACGTCAAGGAGGGCGACACTGTTGTCGCCTCCTCCAGTGTCGGCGATTCCGGCGATTTCGTCGCCATCATCGAAACGCCGCTGACGCCCGGCGATCATCTCATCTATCTCGACGTCACCATGCCCGACGGGCGCACCGCCCGATCGCTGCAAACCGCGACGATCTCGATCCCCGAGACTCCGGACGGCGACCTGCTGGCCCTGATCACCGAGCCGGGCAAGGCCTCCGAAATCATCGCCTCGCCGGATGGCGACGAAAGTGCGCCGAAAGGCACGGTCATAGCGCGCGCGCCTGGGTCCTCCGGTGAGCAGGAGAATGGCGGACAAACGTCCGGCAATCAGGATCGCGACGGCGTCAATGCCTCGGACGACACGAACGCGGCGGGCGGAGACGCGGAGCGGACCAGCGCCAACGAGCAGACACAGGATGGGTCCGGCACGGATAACGTCAGCGATCAGGAGGAGACCCAGCTTCAGACGGTCACGGTCGAGACCGACGCGGAAAAGACGGACAAAAATGGCGGTCAGGGCGAGGTCGTGGCGCTTGTCAGCATCAAGGCCGTTGAAATCGAGGGCAACCGCCTGTTCGTGGCCGGGAGCGGCACGCCGGGGTCCACCATTCGCGGCTATATCGATGACGCGCTCATCGGCGATGCGGAGGTGAATGTCGATGGCAACTACGTTCTCGATGCCGAGATCGACATTTCGGTGGGGCTGCATACGATCCGCGTCGATATGCTGGATGAGGATGGTCAGGTCGTTGCCCGCGCCGTCGTGCCCTTCGACCGCCCGCCCGGCGACCAGGTGGCGGCAGTCTCCAGCGCGCCGGCAACCAGCGGCGAACAGCAGCAGGACGGCAGCCAGACCTTCACCCAGCCGCAGCTTGAAAGCAGCGACAACGCCGTCATCATCCGCCGCGGCGACAACCTGTGGCGCATCTCGCGGCGCATGTATGGGCGCGGCGTTCGCTACACGACGATCTACCTCGCCAACGAACCCCAGATCGTCAATCCCGACCTGATCCTGCCCGGCCAGGTCTTCTCGGTGCCGAAGGAGCCGCTGCCGATCGGGGAAGCGGAAACGATCCACCGCCGCCTGCTGGACGGCATGCCGATCGGCCCGGAATACCATCTGCCGGCGAGCGACCAGTAGCGGGATAAAACGCGGTCCAAAAAGCGGCGGCGGTGAAATTCGTTTCGGCCCCCTACCATTGCAATATCCCCGCGGCGACCTTATGTCGCGGTGAAAGCGGCGCCCCGCGGGGCGCCTTTCATTTTGATACTTCTCTTATTTCGGCTCGGCCTAAGGCCTTGAGCGCGGGGACTAGCATGGCAGATCGCGGTAAAACCGTGTCAGCGGATTCATCCAATCCGCTTCAGACGATCATCAATCTGTGGCCGTATATCTGGCCGGAAAGTCGTCCGGACCTGAAGCGTCGCGTGGTTCTCGCTACCATCGCGCTGGTGGTCGCAAAGCTCATCCTGCTGCTCGTCCCCTATTCCTTCAAATGGGCGACCAATGCGCTGACCGGCGAGCTGGAGATCAACACCATCCTGCCGGCCGTTCTGTTCGGCGCGGTCACGCTGGTGCTGTTCTACAATCTCGCGCGCATCGGGCAGCTCGGCTTCAACCAGTTGCGCGACGCCCTGTTCGCCAGCGTCGGCCAGTATGCCGTGCGCCGACTTGCCCACCGCGTTTTCGTGCACATGCACCAGCTCGCCCTGCGCTTTCATCTCTCGCGCAAGACCGGCGGTCTGTCGCGGATCATCGAGCGCGGCACCAAGGGCATTGAGACGATCGTGCGCTTCACGATCCTCGCGACCCTGCCGACCGTGCTCGAATTCTTCCTGGTCGCGATCATCTTCTGGTGGGGCTACGGCTTCGATTATCTCGCCATCACCGCCGTCACGGTCGTGCTCTATGTCTGGTTCACCATCAAGGCCAGCGACTGGCGCATCGCCATTCGCCGCGAGATGAACGACAGCGACAACGACGCCAACACCAAGGCCGTCGACTCGCTTCTGAACTACGAGACCGTCAAATATTTCGGCAATGAGAAGATGGAGGCGCATCGCTTCGATGCCTCCATGGCGCGCTATGAGAACGCGGCGACCCGTATCTGGACGTCGCTCGGCTGGCTCAATTTCGGCCAGGGCGTGATCTTCGGCGTGGGCATGACGATCATGATGGTGCTGTCGGCGATCTCGGTGAAAAACGGCACCCAGACTATCGGCGATTTCGTGTTCATCAACGCCATGCTGATCCAGCTTGCCATCCCGCTCAATTTCATCGGCTCGGTCTACCGCGAAATCCGCCAGGGCCTGACCGATATCGAGCAGATGTTCGATATTCTCGAGGAAGACCTCGAAATCACCGACAAGCCAGATGCACCGGACCTGCAGATCCGCCAGGGCGCGATCGCCTTCAAGGACGTGCATTTTTCCTACGATCCGTCACGCCCGATCCTGAAAGGGGTCTCCTTCGAGGTGCCGGCCGGCAAGACGGTGGCGATCGTCGGCCCGACGGGCGCCGGCAAGTCGACGATCTCGCGCCTGCTGTTCCGCTTCTACGATGTCAATGAGGGCGCGATCACCATCGATGGGCAGGACCTGCGCGAGGTGCGCCAGTCGAGCCTGCGCGAGGCGATCGGCATGGTGCCGCAGGATACTGTGCTGTTCAACGACACGATCGCCTACAATATCCGCTATGGCCGCACCTCGGCGACCGACGAGGAGGTCAATGCCGCTGCCGAACTCGCTCAGGTCGGCGATTTCATCCGGCAATTGCCGGAAGGTTTCGACACCCAGGTCGGCGAGCGCGGCCTGAAGCTTTCCGGCGGCGAGAAGCAGCGCGTGGCGATCGCCCGCACCATTCTGAAAGCCCCGCCGATCCTGGTACTTGATGAGGCGACCTCCGCGCTCGATACCCATACGGAGCGCGAAATCCAGGCGGCGCTCGACGTGGTCTCGAAGAACCGCACGACGCTGGTGATCGCCCACCGGCTTTCCACCGTGATCGGCGCCGACGAGATCATCGTGCTGAAACGCGGCGAGATCGCCGAGCGCGGCACCCATGATGACCTGATCGCGCAGAGCGGCCTTTACGCCCAGATGTGGGAGCGCCAGCGCGAGGCGACCCTTGCCGAGGAGCAGTTGCGCAAGGTGCGCGAAAGCGACGATATGGGCGTTATCATGCGGCTCGACCCCGCCAACTGACAAGACCGCCGCAAAACCGACGCACGGCCGTGTTCCCAAGGTCGCGCGCAGCCTGTATTGTCGCCCGTGAGAACCTGGGCAACCTAGCGAGGACCAATGACCATTATCGATTCCATCCGGCATTCGATGGCGCCGATTCACAAGGAAGGCCACCGCTTTGTGGCCATCTTTCTGGTGGCGACCCTGATCCTTGGATGGATTGCCCAGCCGCTGTTCTGGATCGGCCTGATCGCCACGCTCTGGTGCGCCTATTTCTTCCGCGATCCCGACCGGGTGGTACCGCAGGACGACAATCTCGTCATCAGCCCGGCCGATGGCCGCGTCTCCGCAATCAGCGAGGAAATCCCGCCGGCCGAAATGGGCCTCGGCGCCGAGCCGATGCTGCGCATCTGCGTGTTCATGAACGTGTTCGACTGCCATGTGAACCGCGCGCCGATGGCCGGCCGGATCACCGGCATCCACTATCGCCCCGGCAAGTTTCTCAACGCCGAACTCGACAAGGCGAGCGAAGACAATGAGCGCAACGGCCTCGTGATCGAAACCGGCCACGGTTTGATCGGCGTGGTGCAGATCGCGGGCCTCGTCGCCCGCCGGATCGTGTGCTTCTCCGAGAACGGCGATGTGCTTGATGCCGGTGAGCGCTTCGGCCTGATCCGCTTCGGTTCGCGGCTCGACGTCTACCTGCCGACCACGGCCACCCCGCGCGTTGCCGTCGGCCAGATGGCGACGGCCGGCGAGACCGTGCTGGCGGGCTTCGGCGGTTTTGATCTTCCGACCGTCGGACGGAAAATGTGATGGATGAAGGCAGCCAGGATCGTGCGCTGGAGCCCCGGATAAAGCCCACGGCCGATAAATCCGGTCGTGGACCGCGCCTGCGCGAAATACCGCTCCGCCTCATTATTCCCAATCTGGTGACCGTGCTCGCCATCTGCGCCGGGCTTTCGGGCATTCGGATGGCGATCGACGGCCAGTTTCCCAAGGCCGTGGCGATGCTGCTGATCGCGGCGTTTCTGGACGGCGTCGACGGCAGGCTGGCGCGGCTTTTGAAGGCCTCCTCCAAATTCGGCGAGCAGATGGACTCGCTTGCCGATATCGTCAATTTCGGCATCGCGCCGGCGCTCGTCGCCTATACCTATCTGCTGAATGACGGCGGCACGCTCGGCTGGATCGCGGCGCTGACCTATGCGATTGCCGCAGCACTCCGCCTCGCCCGCTTCAACGTGATGGCCGACCGCAAGCGCAAGGCGAGCTGGCAGGGCGAATATTTCGTCGGCGTCCCCGCGCCGCTTGGCGCGATCATCATGCTGTTGCCGGTCTATCTCGGCTTTCTCGGCATGCAGCTTGGCCGTGGCGTGGCGCTGGCCTCGGCCGCCTACACCGTGCTCATCGGCTTCCTGCTGATCAGCCGCCTGCCGGTCTGGTCCGGCAAGAGCCTCGGCTTCACCGTCCGGCGCGATTTCGCGTTGCCGATGATGCTGGTCGCCGTGCTCTCGGTCGCGCTGCTGTTCGCCTACACCTGGCACGTGATGATCGTCGGCTCCGTTCTCTACCTCCTCAGCCTGCCGCTCGGCGCCCGCGCCTGGCACCGCAAATACGGCACGCTGGTGATGGAGGACGACACCGATGACGACGAGGATGACAGCCTGCCGCGCAAGAACCGGCTGGATCTGGATATTTGACGTGTTGGCGGGCATCGGTGACCGATGCAACGCAGCCGCCGCCAGGCGCCGGTTACATACAGAAGCTTTTCCGCCAACAATCTCCCCCCTTGAGGGGGAGATGCCCCGACAGGGGCAGAGAGGGGTGAACCCTCTCGGCGAATTCGGCTTATAGGGCTTGCGCCCTCTACCCCTCTCTGTCGCTTTCGCGACATCTCCCCCTCAAGGGGGGAGATTGGGGCGGCGAGGCTTCCCGAGCTGAAAGTCGGAGACGGATTGTAGGTCCGTCACGCAACGGACCGCCCTCAAAACAAATCCATCTGCCCCGGTCCCTCATCCCTGGGCTCACCCTCCAACGGTGGCCCGATCGGCTCGATCAGGTCTGCCCCCATATTGCGGGCGTTGCTGACGGCCTTTGACACCGGGAGGGCCTCGAAGAAATCGGCGGGCGGCGGGGCCAGCAGGTCGGCGACCTCGCGTGGTTCGAAGTTGCGGCAGTCGAGCCAGCGTTCGTAATCCTCCGGCGCGATCACCACCGGGGAGCGCTCGTGGATGTGCGCAATCACGCCGCTTGAGGATGTGGTCAGGATCGTGCCGGTATCGATCTCCGTGCCGTCAGCGCCCAGCCATGGCGACATCAGGCCGGCAAAGGCGATCACTCCGCCATGGCGCGGGCGGATCCAGTAGGGTTGCGCGCCGCCGCCGGTCCTGCGCCATTCGAAGAAGCCGGAGGCTGGAACCAGCGTGCGGAAGTGGCGCATCGACCCACGAAAGGCCGGTTTCTCGGCCGCGGTTTCGCTGCGCGCGTTGAACAGCAGCGAAAACTCCCGCGCATCCTTCACCCATGCCGGAATCAGGCCCCAGCGCACCAGCAGCGCATTGCGCCCCTCCCCGCCGCCGGTCAGTTCCGAAGCGCTCACGACTATCAGGATCGGCTGCGACGGCGCGATGTTATAGCGCGGCGGGAACGGGTCGATACCGGTAATATCGAAAGCCTCGCCCACCTCCTCGGGGGTTGCTATCAGGCCGAAACGTCCACACATTGCGCTTTGAAACTCATCCTGAAAACGGAAGGCGCGCCTTCCGTAAAACATCCATTGGGCATTACCACCCGTATATAGCATGACAGAGACGCCAAAACCCGCCTCCTCGGTGATCATCCGCCGGAAAGACACGTTCCTGCTGGTACGCCGCGCCAATCCTCCGGCGAGAGCCATGTATGCCTTTCCGGGCGGCAAGGCGGAAGCGGGCGAGACAGCGGAACAGGCGGCGATTCGCGAATTGAAGGAAGAAACCGGCCTAACAGCCGAAAATGTAAAGCTGTTTTCTGTTTATGATCTGATCGACAGGACTGAATCCGGCGCGGTTTCGAGCTTTTACCGACTGAGCGTCTTCCTCGCGGAGGTCGATGACCGCGCGATCGCAGCGGCGGCCGACGACGCCGACGATCTCGGCTGGTTCACGCTCGCCGATATCGCCCGGCTCAACGTGCCCTCGAGCGTGCGCGAATGCGCCGAGGCGCTGGATCGGCAACGCCGCGACACTGTGGCGAAAGAAGCACATTAGCGCCGTGAAATAATCGCTAAAGCGCTGCGATTAACCGGAAATTCACTTTTTCGGACGGCCGCTCTGACACAAGCGCGAAAAAATTGGTAGCATGACGATCAAAGACGAAGCCGACAAGGATATGCGATGAAGCCGAACGCCAACGAGATCGACGACATGATCGTGCGCGAAAAGATGCAGGTGGCTCTCGAATATCAGAATGAAGCCTGGGCTGATGGCGTAGCCGACGGCATCGAGCCCGAGATCATCGCCGACGCGGCGCTTGCGCTTGCCATGCGCGAAACCGTGCGGATGATCGGCGAGGAAGGCGCGGAAGCCATGCTCGAATCGCTGCGCGAACGCATGCTCGCCGGCGAGTTTTCGCCCGAACGCATCCTGCAATAGCGCCCTCGTCCTTCGGGCATCAGCAGCCCGACCCTTCCACCATTGACGAATCCCTCGCGCCGCGTGACAACACGGGCAATTGTCCCGTTGACCGGGCGTTTGACGCATGAGCGCCTTGCGGGCCGCGCCTGCGACCCTACATTTTCAATTGCTGCCTGTGGACTACTACCGGCATGCCAGAGGATACGATCATGGCTGAGATTCACCTTCCGGAACGGGCCGTCATCACGCTTTCCGGCGATGACGCCGAACATTTTCTGCAGAACCTGATCACCACCGATCTCGACCGCATCGGCCCCGCCGAGGCCTGGCCGGGCGCGCTTTTGACGCCGCAGGGCAAGGTGATGTTCGATTTCCTCATCAGCCGGACCTATACGGGTTTTGTGATCGAAACCCATGCCGAAGACGCCGCCAGCCTGCTGCAGCGACTGACGCTCTACAAATTGCGGGCAAAAGTGACGATTGCTCAGGAAGAGGCCGAGGGCGTGACAGTCTTCACCGGCAATGCCCCCGAAGCCGCCGTGACCGACATGCGTTTTGCCCCCGCCGGCATGACCGTGAAGCGCCTGCCCGGCCGCCATGGCGCTCCGGACGCCGCAGCTTACACCGCGCTGAGAATCGAAGCGGGCGTGCCGGAAATGCATGCCGATTACGCCCCGCAGGACGCCTTCCCGCACGATCTTCTGTTCGACCGGAATGGCGCGGTCTCCTTCAAGAAGGGCTGCTTTGTCGGCCAGGAAGTGGTCTCGCGCATGCAGCATCGCGGCACCGCGCGGCGCAGGCTGGTCATGATGCGTGGCGCGGAAGCCCTCCCCG
Source organism: Martelella sp. FLE1502 (assembly GCF_053484255.1). Classification (NCBI taxonomy): domain Bacteria; kingdom Pseudomonadati; phylum Pseudomonadota; class Alphaproteobacteria; order Hyphomicrobiales; family Aurantimonadaceae; genus Martelella; species Martelella sp. FLE1502. Next base: position 11,106 of record NZ_JBAKFQ010000014.1, on the reverse strand, counting down.
CTTCCGGCACGACGGTCCTTGCGGATGGCAAGCCCGCCGGCGAACTCGGCTCGGTCGCGGGTGATGCGGCGATGGCCATCCTCCGGATCGACCGGGTTGCATCTGCCGAAAGCCTGATGGCCGGCGATGTGTCGGTGACCGTCACGCCCTATGGCTGGAGCGGCATCACGCTCGAAGCATCCAAGGCGGAATAGGCCGATGCCGCCGAAAAACGACAGTCGCGCTTGGCAGCGCATGCTCTCGGGCCGCAGGCTCGACCTCCTGGACCCCTCGCCGCTCGATGTCGAGATTTCCGATATCGCCCACGGTCTGGCGCGGGTCGCGCGCTGGAACGGCCAGACGCTGGGCGAACATGCCTATTCGGTCGCCCAGCACTCGCTCGTGGTCGAGGCGGTGTTCTGCCACATCACCCAGGCGAATGCCGACGATTGCCAGGCGGCGCTGCTGCACGACGCGCCGGAATATGTCATCGGCGACATGATCTCGCCGTTCAAAGCGGTCGTCGGCGGCGGCTACAAGGCGGTGGAAAAGCGGCTGGAGGCGGCCGTGCACCTCCGCTTCGGCCTGCCGCCGCATCCCCGCCCGGCGCTGAAGGCCAAGATCAAGGCGGCCGACAGGATCGCGGCCTATTTCGAATCGGTAAGCCTCGCCGGCTTTTCGATCGCCGAGGCAAAACGGTTCTTCGGGGAGCCGAATGGCGTCTCGATCGAGCTGTTGCCGATCGAGCCGATGCCGACGGCGCTTGCTCAGCAGCGCTTTCTCGACCGGTTCGACGAAATCGAGACCGCGCGCACGGAACTTCAGAAAACGGCCAGGAAAGCCGCCAAATGAGCGGGGCGATCATCGTATCGCCGCTGGAACGGATCGGCGAGATGGCGGCCCGGCACGGCTGCCGGCAGATGGTCTCGCTGATGGCCGCCGGCCATGATTTCGCCCGTCCCGGCATGATCGACCGACACCTCGTGCTGCGCATGAACGATATCGCCTTTGCCGGCGCCGGCGATCTCGTGGCCCCGGAACGGGCCCATGTGGATCAGATCATCGATTTCGCCCGGCAGTGGGCTGGTGACGGCCCGCTGCTGGTGCATTGCTGGCTGGGCGTCTCGCGTTCGCCGGCCGCGGCCATGATCGCCGCCCTCGCGATCGCGCCCGATATCGATGAGGCGGCGCTGGCGAAGGCGTTGCGCGCGGCCTCCCCCTCCGCCACGCCAAACAGGCGGCTGGCGGCGCTCGGCGATGAAGCGCTTCAGCGCGGCGGCCGGCTCGCTGCCGCCGTCAAGGATATCGGCCGCGGCCGCGAATGTCAGCTCAACGCGCCTTTCAGACTTGATCTCGACGATCTTGCCATCGCACCGTTGCGCCATAGGTAGAGTATCCGTACCCTTGGCCCGAAATATTTGAGATGAATTAATAAGGACTGATTGATGGATTCGATAGAGAAGCAAGCCGCCGACCTTCTAAATGCATCCAGCGATTTTGCCGAAGCGATGATGGCCCTGGTCGTCACCTACGCGTTCTCGGTGCTTGGCGCGATTATCCTGCTGATCGTCGGCTGGATCGTCGCCGCGATTGCCCAGCGCTCCGTGAAGACGGCATTCATGAAGTTCGACAATGTCGACAAGACATTGGCCGGCTTCTTCGGCGCGATCGCGCGCTACGGCATTCTCACCATCGTCATCGTCATGGTGCTTGGCCAGTTCGGGGTACAGACCGCTTCGATCCTCGCCGCTCTCGGCGCCGCCGGCCTCGCCATCGGTCTCGCCCTGCAGGGCACGCTGCAGAACATTGCCGCAGGCATCATGCTGCTGGTGCTGCGCCCCTTCAAGGTCGGCGAATATATCTCCACCGGCTCGATCGACGGCACGGTGCAGGAGGTCGGCCTGTTTGCCACCGAGCTCAAGACCTTCGACGGCCTCTACCGGCTCGCGCCGAACTCGACGCTCTGGAATGTCTCGATCACCAATTATTCCCGCGTCGCCCAGCGCATGCATGAACTCGCCATCGGCATCGGCTATGAAGACGATCTGCGCAAGGCGATCGATATCATGCTCGATCTGGCCAAGAACAACGAGAACGTGCTCTCCGATCCCGAGCCCTACGCCTTCGTCAAGGAACTCGGTGACAGCGCCGTGGTGGTGGCCATGCGCTATTGGGTGCCCGGCCCGCTGTGGTGGAAGACCACCCATGTAATGACCCGCGACGCCAAGCTCGCCTTCGATGACGCGGGCATCTCGATACCGTTCCCGCAGGTCACGCTCTCGACGCTCGATGACGACGGTCTTCCGGTAAAGCCGGAGAAGACCGACCAGGCTGATACGGACGAAAGCAAGCCGGCGGCGAAGGCCGGCGCGAAGAAACAACCTGAATGATCGGAGCCCGGCGGTGAACGTCGCAGAACTCAACATCTACCCCATGAAAAGCGCGCGCGGCATCACTCTCGATGCCGCGCTTTGCCGTGCAAGCGGCCTTGAAGGCGATCGCATCGCGGTTCTGACGGAGCCGGATGGCCGTTTCATCACCCAGCGCGATCTGCCGGCGCTCGCCCGGGTAACGGCGCGTCCGGGGCCGGACGGGCTTGTGCTGTCGATGGAGGGCAAGGGGGAGATCGAAACCGGGCCTTCCAGCGAGCAGCGGATCGATGTCACCGTCTGGAAAGACACGGTCAACGCGGCGGCGAGCACCGGCGCGGCCGATGCCACACTTTCGGACTGGTTCGACCGTCCGGTCCGCCTCGCCTTCTTCGATAACGCAGCACAGCGGATCGCAAGCCGCGACTGGGTAAGCGACGAAACGCCGGTTTCCTTCGCCGACGGTTTTCAGGTGCTGGTGACCACCACGGGGTCGCTTGCCGCGCTCAATGCCGATCTGAAGGCCCATGGCGCGGAAGAAGTCGGCATGGAGCGGTTTCGCCCGAATATCGTGGTCGATTGCGACGAGGCCTGGGCGGAGGATGGCTGGGCCGGCATCGAGATTGGCGGCATCGCGTTTGATTTCGTCAAGCCCTGTACCCGCTGCATCATGACCACGCAAGACCAGACCACCGGCTCACGCGAAGGCGCAAACCCGCTGCCGGCGCTCGGACGGCTCCGCATGTCCGCCGACCGCCGGGTGCCCGGCCCGCTGTTCGGCTGGAACGCCGTGCCGCGCGGCGAAGGCATGCTGCGCGTCGGCGATCCGGTCACCGTCACCAAAAGCACGGCAGAGCGCTGGCCGGTGAAGACGCGGGCATAACAACCCTCGGCCCTCAAATTCCGGCCGCGCGACGGTCGCTATAGCCTTAGGCGCGAAACTCGGGCAAGGTAAACTATGACCAACCTATCCGGCAGTCAGACCATGCCGGGTTTTCCACGCAGCAGGTCTAAATGGCGCATTTTCTTCACGAGTCGATTACCTTCATCGAACCCTATCTCCATCATTATGGCCTGCTGGCGCTGTTCGTGATCATTTATCTCGAATCGCTCGGCGCGCCGCTGCCGGGCGAAAGCGCGTTGATCGGCTCCGCGCTGCTGGCGGCAGACGGACAATTGTCGATCGTCGGGATCTTCTTCGTCGTCGTCTGCGCCGCGGTGATGGGAGACAGCACCGGCTATCTGATCGGCCGGTTTGGCGGCCGGGCGTTGATTTCGCGCTATGGACGTTATGTCGGCATGACGGAAGACCGCCAGAAATGGATCGAGGGCCTTTACGAAAAACGCGGCGCGTGGGTCGTGGTCGGCGCCCGCTTCGTCGTCATCCTGCGGCAGTTGAACGGAATTGCGGCGGGCTCCATGGGAATGCGCTGGCCACCCTTCCTCGCCGCCAATATCGCCGGCGGCCTGCTGTGGGCCGCAGTCTGGACCATCGGGCCCTATATGTTCGGCGACGTCATCGCCGAGCGCCTGCATCTTACCTTGCATTAACCGCCTGCCGGAGACATCGGGCTTGTAATAGGCCGCATGGCCGGGACAGCCTAATCACATGGAATTCTTTGCGCTTTCCCGGTGATCCAGTGGCGCATGGATCACGTTAGAATGACGCGTGAACAGGCAATTGTTTTCATCCGCGGTAGCCCCCTGTGCCTGATGCCGCAACCCGGCAGACTGCTACCGTAAAATCTGCCGATGTGATATAATTTCAACAAAAGACAACGAATAGTCAGACTTTTTTGAAGCCTGCAAGGAAGCGCCCGCTTGAACAGTCGAACAACATCCCCCGACACGCCTTACCCCATGCTCGAAGACGAGGAAGGACGCCTGGAGGCGCTCAGGCAGTTCCAGCTTATGGATACCGCGCCGGAGGAAAACTTCGATCGTTTGACGGCGCTCGCTGCGCGACTCTTCAACGTTCCGATCGTGCTCATCTCGCTGGTCGGGCGCGACAGGCAGTTCTTCAAGTCTCGTATCGGGCTGGACGTATGCGAGACCAGCCGCGATGTTTCGTTTTGTGCGCATGCGCTGGTTCAGGATGATGTGCTGTTCATTCCCGATGCGCTGAACGATCCGCGCTTTGCCACAAATCCGCTCGTGCTGGGTCATCCCTTCATCCGGTTTTATGCCGGCAAGCCGCTGATCACCCAGTCCGGACACAAGCTCGGCACCATTTGCCTTATCGACAGCAAGCCGCGAAGCGCCTTTACCGACGAGGATCGCAAGCTGCTGGCCGACATTGCGGCGCTGATTATGGATCGCTTCGAATTGCGCCGCCTGGAATATCTGCGATCCGTAGGCCAGGCGCGCTTCGAAAGCATCGCCCGAACCGCGCCCGACGCGATCATCTTTACCGACAGCGAGGGGAAAGTAACCTTCTGGAACCGGGCCGCGGAGAAAATATTCGGCTACGCGGAATCGGAAATGCTCGCGCGCTCCAGCGAGTTGCTGGTGCCAGATAGCTGGCTTTCGATATTCGAAGCCGAAATGGAGCGATTGAAGACGGGCGCGCCGCTTGAGCTCGCCGACCGGATCGTGGAACTGCCAGGGCTGAGAAAGGACGGCACCGCGTTCCCCGCGGAATTTTCGCTCTCGACCTGGCATGAGGGCACAGAAATCTGCGCCGGAGCGATCGTGCGCGATATCTCCGAGCGCCGCCACAATGAGGAGCGGCTGTTCCGGCTGGCCTCCCTCGATCCGCTTACGGACCTTCCCAATCGCGGCGCATGGCGGGAATGTTTGAAGAAGGAGATTTCCGGCGGCAAGCCCAATACGGTTCTGCTGATGGATCTCGATCGCTTCAAGGAGGTCAACGACACGCTTGGCCATTCGGCCGGTGACGCCGTTCTCAAGAAGGTTGCCCAACGTCTGAAGCGGTCCTGCCCGGAAGCGGTGATGATCGCGCGCCTGGGCGGGGACGAATTCGTCATTCTCCTCAAGGGCGACGATGAACGCGCAGCCTTTGCGGCGGCGGAGGAAATCGCGAATGCCGTTGCGGCACCATATGACATTGCTGGTCTGCGCGCGGACATCGGAATAAGCATCGGCATCGCGCTGGCACCTCAGCACAGCACCAGCCCGGAAGAACTGCTCGGCGCTGCCGATCTTGCGCTCTATCGCGCCAAGAAAAGCGGCAAGGGACGCTGCGAAATTTTCGTTCCAGCGTTGCGGGAGGTCGCGGTTGCCCGCCGCGCTTTCGAAAAAGAACTGAAGAAGGCGTTTCTGGAGCGCGAGTTCGAGCTCTACTATCAGCCGCAATTCATTGCCGACAGCATGCAACTGACGGGCGCGGAGGCGCTGATCCGCTGGAACCACCCCGAACGCGGCCTGCTGGGCCCCGCATCCTTCATCGATGTCCTCGGCCAGAAACCTTCCTCATCCGAGATCGGCGAGTGGATCCTGCGCACCGCGCTGGCGCAGACAGCGCGTTGGCGCAGGCACGCTCCGCACTTCCGGATGAGCGTCAACCTGTTCGAAAGCCAGTTCCGCGCCGGAAACCTCGTTCAGGTCGTCGAAAACGCCCTCGCGCATTATGCGCTTCCCGCCGGGGCCCTTGAGCTCGAAATCGTTGAAAGCACTCTTCTCGAGGATGATCCGACGACGCTTGGGATGCTGCAGAACCTCCGCGCACTTGGAATCGGCCTTGCCTTTGACGATTATGGCACCGGCTTCGCCTCGCTCAGCCTTCTCAAGAAGTACCCGGTCACGCGTCTGAAGATCGACCGGACCTTCATCCGCGACATCGACACCGACCCCGAGGACGAAGCCGTCGTCCGCGCCGTCCTTTACCTCGGAAAGGTCTTCGGCATGAATGTCATCGCCGAAGGGGTGGAGACGCAAGCCCAGTTGGAACTGCTGAAGAAATACGAATGTCCGGAAGTTCAGGGCTACCTGTTCGGCCGTCCTTTACCGGCAGCCGAATTCGAGCGAAGATTTATCATCCAGCGTTAGACAAGGGCATCAGGGCCCAGTCATCGACTCTTGGTAATAAGGCATGTTCGGGCTTAACGGTTGAGATCATCTCCGTTACAGGTAACCCGCTGTCTTTTTGTTGGAATGGTTTGATATGACTTCGGTTTTCTGGCTTCTTGTGATCCTCCTAGTGGCATTCGCCATGTCGCATTCCAGGGTGAGAGGCCGTATCAGGAAACTGGAGGACGAGCATCAGAGAACGCGCCAACGGCTGGAAATGCTGGAGAGCCAGACGCAAGGCGATATGAAAGAAAGCGTTGCCGCCGGCGCAGAAGCCACGGAAAAAACGCCGGTCGGAGAACCGGCCGAAAGCGTGGAGCCGTCCGCGGCCGAGACCGTCGCGCCGCCGAAAGGTGCGGCGCCGACCGAAACCGAAAAGTCATCCAGCGCCGTCAAGGGACCGCCGCGCGCCTTCGTCTTTACCGGCGACGTCATGGGGCAATTCGCACAATGGATCCGCCAGAACTGGACGATCGCTCTGGCAGCCCTTTCGCTGGCGCTGGGCGGCGTCTTCATGGTTCAGTATGGCGTCGAAAACGGGCTGCTGACGCCGGTTTGGCGCGTGATCGGCGCGCTGGCGCTGGGCGCCTTGATGATTGCCGCCGGCGAGGCGATCCGCCGCCGCTACGGTGACGAAGGAACGGCCGCGACAGCCGCCCTGCCCTCGGTGTTTGCCGGCGCGGGACTGGTGACGCTGTTTTCCGCCGTGCTTGCCGCCCGCCTTCTCTACGGCCTCGTTTCCGCCGAAACCACGCTCGCCGGGCTGGTTCTGGTCAGCATACTGGCGGTGACGCTCGGCTGGCTCTATGGCTCTGTCCTGAGCGCCGTGGGCATTATCGGCGCCACCGCCGCGCCCTTTCTTGTCGGCGGGCAATCCGAGAGCGGCTGGCTGTTCTTCTATTATTTCGCCCTGATCGCCATTGCCGGCCTCGCCGTCGACAGCGTCAAGCGCTGGGCCTGGGTCTCCGCCGTCGTGCTGATCGCGACCGCGAGCGCCGCCACCCTGCTCTATGTCGCGACTGGCGGTCTGATCCATTATGCGGCCTTTCTCGCGCTGTCCTGGCTGGCGGCTGTCATCATTCCGGTGCAGAGCTTCGTGCCGACGCATACAGGCCAGACGGTTCTGGCTACGCTTGCGGGCCTGCGCCCGCGCGCCGATTTTCCGACGCGGATTGTCGCGGCGATGACGCTGTTCGTCAGCACGGCCAGCATGTATCTATCACTTGAAGCGCCGTCCGCGACAGAGGCGAATGTGGCCTTCCTGCTCGTCGCCCTCATCCTTGGCGCGACGCTGACATGGATGCACCGGGCCGAGGCGCTGAAAGACATTCCGCTTCTGCCCGCAGCCGCGTTTCTGGCCGTACTCGTACTGCAGGCGGTGGAGTTTGGTCCGCTTTTCAGCCGTTTCGTCGCCCTGCGGGAGGCCGCGACGACTCAAGCGAGCTTTTTCGTCACGCTGGCTCTGGTGCTCTCGGCGCTCGCATCGATCATGGCCTTCTGGCGCATGACCCGATCCCGAAACGACCCCCGCGCGGCCCTCGGCTTCGCGCTGGCGGCGGCGACCTTCGCGCCGGCGAGCGCCTTCATCTTCCAGTTTCTCTGGTCGCCGGCTGCGGCCTTCGGCGATTACCTCTGGAGCCTCCATATTCTCGCGGTCGCGGCGGTCATGGCCGTCCTGACGGACCGCACCTTGCGCGGCGACGACGACAACAACCAGCGACAGCTTCGCGCGGCCCTGTTCGCAATCGCGGCGCTGTCGGCGCTCGCACTGGCTCTGTTCGTGGTGCTGACCCAGACGGCGCTCACGCTGGCGCTCGGCGTAGTGGTGATCCTCACCATCTGGCTTGACCGGCGTTTCAATCTCGCGCTCATCGGCATTTTCACCAAGGTGGCGCTCGCCATTATTGCCTTCCGCCTGATCGCAAGCCCCGGCTTTTTCTGGGCGGTGCGCAGCACCACATCATGGCTGGCAGTCATCGAGGCCTATGGCGGCACGCTCGTGCTGCTCTATCTCGGCTGGCGACTGACGGTTTTGCGCGCACGAATATCCGTTCAGGCGGCAATCGAAACAACGACATGGACGGTGGCCGCCGTCTTTGCCTGCGCGCTGCTGCAGCGACTGGTGCCCGATGAGCCGGGACTGCTCGCCGCGGTAATGGCGATCGCGATGCTCGCCCAGATCAGCCGCCTGCCGACCACCGGCAGGTGGTTGCGGCTTTTCCGGGCGGCGCTTGCCGTGCTGTTCGGCCTCACCGCCATCGCCCTGATTGCCGTACCGCTCACAATCACCAATCCCGTGCTGTTCCGCTTCAACCCGGTGACGGGGCCAGCGATTTTCGACAGTCTGGCGCTCAGCTATCTGCCGCTTGCGGCCGTGCTGGCGGTCGGCGCATGGAAGATCGGCAATCTCGGTCGACGGTTGCGGGTCGCCTTTATCTGCGTATCCGGCCTGCTTGCAGGCTTCTATGTCACCTGCGAGATCCGACGGTTTTGGCGCGGCAATGATCTTTCGGTCCCGGGCGTCACCCAGCCGGAACTCTACAGCTACACGATCGCGCTGGTGATCGTTTGCGCTGTTCTGCTGCTGATCAGCTTTTCCCGCCGTTCCCATACCCTGCGCAAGGTCGCCATGGCGGCCACCGGCCTGACGATCGCGAAGGTCTTTCTGGTGGATATTTCCGGCCTCGAAGGGCTCCTGCGCGTCGTTTCCTTCATCGGCCTCGGCTTGGCGCTGGCCGGTCTCGGCTGGCTCGACCGCGCCATGAACCAACGCTGGAACCGGATCTCGGACAGGTCATTGGATGCGGAGGATGGCTCGTAGACGATTGCCCGCTTCTGCGCAGGATCAGCGCGATCCCGCATGACGGCTACGCAATGTCCTTCGTCGGCGATAGCGGCATATTCCTGCGCCGCTATCGCCAGACGGAGGTTATCAACGATATCAGCGGCGATGTCGCCTCAGCATCCTGCAACGGTACTTTCCGCATTTCTGCAGCGCGTGACCGCCTTTGGCGCAAAAATGGAACCACTTTGACCCAGAGAGCTTTGTGCCGAGTTTAAATTTTGTCTGCCGCCAGCGCGAGTTTGATAGCGCCTTGCAAAGCGCCTTCACCATACATTTTGTTAAACTCGGATGATACAACCAACGGTATGCCTGGGTTTTGTTTCTGAAAGGCAGGCGTGTCTTCGATGATAGACAACCCGAATGGGAAATACTCAACCTTGAGCCTATAACCACTCACATAGTCGAAGAGTAGCATGTCGTCGAAACGACGCTTTCCCCTATAGTCGAACGTCGCGTCGCGCACCCCCTTATCGAGTATTGATTGCGCATTCTCGCTTTACCGGACTGCGGCTTCGAATTCGCCGAAACCAACCGGCTCCGCCAAAGCAAGAAGCTCGCTCAAAAGCTTTCGCTCAAAGTCAGCTGGCAATGGCTCGTCTATCCAAATGTAGAGCACGTCTAGCCCACTAGCTTCGCCGAGATCGTGTCCCGCAGCGTGGTGTAGCTTCGGCGATTGCCGTGCCTTCCGGACGGTGCCGGGATCGGATCAGCTCGCCGCAGCGGGCAGGCTGATGAGTGGATCATCGCTCATTGCGGCGATTGTCTCAAGGGTCATGTAGCGGGATCGCTGAACGGCCCACTCGTCGTTCTGTTCGAGCAGGAGCGCGCCGACGAGACGGACGATGGCATCATCGTTGGGAAAGATGCCGACAACCTCGGTGCGCCGCTTGATCTCGCCGTTCAATCGCTCAATGGGGTTGGTGCTGTGTAGCTTAGCCCAATGCTGCTTTGGGAAGGTCATGTAGGCCAGAACATCCTCTTCGGCGCTGTCCATGAGGGTGGCGAGCTTCGGCACCTTCGGCCTGATCTGGTCTGCGACGCTACGCCATTGTGCGCTTGCGGCTTGCTGCGTGTCCTGGGCGAAGGCGGTGGCAATAAAGGCCGACACAACGCGCCGGCCGCTCTTTCCCGCATGCGCCAGGGCGTTTCTCATGAAGTGGACCCGGCACGCTGCCATGTGGCGGACAGAACCTTGGAAACGGCGGCCTTGATGCCCTCGTGCGCATCGGAGACGACGAGCTTGACCCCGCTGAGGCCTCGCCGGGTCAGCTTTCGCAGGAATTCCGTCCAGATCGGCTCGGCCTCTGACGTGCCGATCTCCATGCCCAGGACCTCGCGCCGTCCATCGGTGTTGACGTCGACGGCAATGATGACGGCGACCGAGACAATGCGACCGCCACGCCGGACCTTCATGTAGGTGGCGTCGATCCACAGATAGGGCCAATCGCCCTCAATGGGCCTGTCGAGGAACGCTTTGACCTTGTCGTCAATCTCTTCGCACAGCCGGGAAACCCGGCTTTTGGAAGTACCGCTCATGCCCATGGTCTTGACCAGGTCACCGACAGAGCGGGTCGAGACGCCCTGGATGTGGACTTCATGAATAACAGCCGTCAGCGCCTTTTCGGCCATGCGTCGCAGTTCGAGAAAGCTCGGGAAGTAGCTGCCTGACCAAAGCTTGGGAATGCGCAGTTCCACAGTTCCCGCACGCGTCTCCCAATCACGATCTCGATAGCCGTTGCGCTGGGTCAGCCGAAAGGCGTTCTTCTCGCCATAGCCCGCGCCGGTCTTCGCGCCGACCTCCAGCTCCATCAGCTTCTCGGCTGCAAAGCTGAACCGCACCGGGTTTGCCGGAGGCTCCAACTCTTGAGTAAGATGGAGCATTAT
>NZ_JBAKFQ010000013.1:0-124673 GCF_053484255.1 Martelella sp. FLE1502 | reverse complement strand
TAAAATGGTCGGGGTGGCGGGATTCGAACCCACGACCCCTTGACCCCCAGTCAAGTGCGCTACCGGGCTGCGCTACACCCCGACCAACCGTTACGGCCCGTCCCCATTAGACTTTCGGCGTTTGTCGCGCAAGGGCCAAAAAGCATTTCTGAAACAAAAACGGAAAATTTGGCCCCGAAGGCAGGCTGCGGGAACAGAAGTCCCACGAAACTCCCACCAGATGTTCTCCGAAGGTTCCGGACAATAGCGGCTTAACCGCGCCGCTCACCCGCAAGATATCTGGCGCTCGGCAAACCGTCGGTGCGGTAGTGGATTTTGCAGCGGTCATCGAAATGGTTTTCGGTTTGCCGCATCGCGCGCGGGCAACCCATCTGCTTTGCAAATGCTGTCAGCGCGGCCGGCGCGCTATACGTTCCGGCGATGCTGAAAAACCGGTCCTCCCGGTATTCCCCATATCTCTCACAAAGACTGCATTCAACCTTGACCCTGCGACGCTGCTGGTCGTCTGACATATCGTGCTCCAAAGTACGCCCCTTCGAACACAGAACATACATGGAACAAAATCGCCTTTCATTCACAAAAAAGCCGCCCCGGTCCCCCGAGGCGGCTTTCAGCGGCTCGACAGCCAGCTCCATATGTTTTCCTTCTGCCCCACCAGCCAGACGGCGAGCGCCAGCAGGAAGCCGCCGGCGACCCATAGGAGCTTTCCGAGACGGCCCGCCCCTTCCACCTGGGCTTTCTTGAGCGCGTAATCCTCCAGGGTCGGCGCTGCCTCGCTGACGGCCTTTTCGACGTTTTCTAGCCGGTGGTTGATCTTCAGCAGCTCGCGCTCATGCTGCTCCTGCCGCTGGTGCATGCCGCGACGGCTTTCGCTGGCGCTTGCCTCGGATGCCTCGAGCCGTCGCTCGACCCGATCAACGCTTTTGCCGACGTCTTCGATGCGCTGGAGGATGAGCGCGTTGATCCTCAAAGGGTCGTCGGTCACCAGCAGCCCAGCCTTTCGCCGGCGGCATCATTGCCGGTGACGTTGTTCAGCCCGTTGCGGTCGGCATTGGCGAGCGCGACGAACCCGGCCGGCGAAAGGTTATTCTTCTTGAAAGGACCGCAGCCGGAGAGTGTCGCACTCGGGCACCCGGCCAAGATTACGGAAGTAGTCATCACAAAGATCGGCGCTATCCATTTGCTCGCGTTTCGCATCGTCTTCAAACCTTTCCTGCACCTGGCCGAGCGTGTCGCGCGCCCGATCCGCCTTTTCGTCCTGGCGGCCGTCACGGCGGGCGGCGGGCAGCACGAAGGCCCAGACCACCACGATGACGATCGCCACGCCCACGAGGCCGCCGGCGATCGCCAGCGACCAGTTTTTGATCTGTCCGAACATCACCGCCGCCTCATTGCCAGCCAGACGGTCAGCCCGACGATCACCGCGGCAACGAGGATCCGTGCGATATCGCCGCTTGTCAGCTCGTGCTGCTGATCGGTGACCGCCCGCACCACATCCTCGATCGATGGCGCCGCCAGGGCCGTCGCCGGTGCGGCGCCGCCGGCGGCAATCGCGACCGAGCTGCCAGACGGCTCCTTCTGCGTCACCGGGGCGGCATCAACACGCGATTTTGAAAGGGCAGCGAGGGATTTGTGCAGCGCCGCGCGGGTGCGCGGGCCCGCATCGCCGTCGATCTTCCGGGTGTAAAGCCCCTTCGCCTTGGCATCGATCTGGAAGGCATGGATCGCATCGGGCTCATAGCCGAGCATCACCAGCGCCGCGCGGACATAGAGCGCCAGGCGATCGGCATAGCCGTTCAGCCCGCCATTGATCCGCTTGGTGATCATCTCGATATCGCCGGCATCGGCATAGCGGTTCAGTCCGCGCGTGCTCCAGTACCAGATCGCCGACAGTCCTTCCCAAGGGTCGGTGTTGATCAGGTCGGGGTTTGCGCGAAAATTCGGGACATCGCCGCCAATGTTTTCAACGCACCAGTCCTGGAATTCGCCGATGTTAAACCCGCCGGTCACCTGCAGCGGACCACGGCCCGCATTCTTCTTGCCGTCGCCGTCCCGCTCGGGCGTGTTGCCAAGATCGGTGCGCGTGTCATAGCGCGCCTGCGCGGGCGTCGGCCCCCAGACCTCGCGGTCATAGCGAAACTCCCCGCTCTCATGCATCACCTGAGCAAGGAATTGCGCCAGACGGTGCGGCCGATCGAGGCCGAACATCGCGCCATAGCGATCAAGCGCCGCAATCACAGATTCGGCATTCGCCACCTGCTTGCCCGTCAGCGTCCGGCGGGCGATGCGTCTGATCAGATCGATTGTCACTTTCATTTTCGGCCTCCAATGGACAAAGCTCCGCCGCCCGCCTCAGCGGGGAGGCGGTGCGGTTGTTCGGGGTTGGGACGAGTTTGGGCTAGGCGAATATCTCCGCCGGTGTTGCCGGCTCCGGCGTCACCGCGAAAGCGGCGAGCGCCTCGGGCAATTCCGCGCCATCGGCCAGCCGCAGATTGACGTGAAAGCCCGGCACGGCGGCCATCACGGGGATCGTGGTGCCCTCGGCATCGGTTTCCGTCTCGCCCGTCGGCGCATAGACGACGCCATCGCAGGCCGCGCCCACGGCCTTGACGATCAGCAAGCCCTCAGGCAGGCCGCTGTCGTGATAGGTCAGCGCGTCGATTTCGACACCGATCGTCTCGAAGGCGGAAAGCGCTGCAGCATGGTCGGCGAATTGCAGGAAGGCATCAAACATAGGGAACTCCTTTTGCCTGAAGATCGGCGTCCGTGATCAGCCCTTCCCAGTCAACGAGCCGGTAATACAGGCCGGGTGCGAAGAAGGTTGTCCCCGCCCTGCCAATGAAAATCGCCGACAAGTCGGCCTCTTGTGTTCCCGCCCTGCTTTGCACGCCGCCACCCTGGTAACTGGCTCTCATTGACGCAGCATTCCATCCCGCCGCTAGACCAAAAGAAGGCATTGCTCCTGCCGGGATCGATGCGTCGTAGACGTACAACAGCGGATAGCCGAGCGCGAGGAAACCACCATCCGGCGGGAGGGTAGCTATGTAGTCATTCGTTCCGGGACCGGACAGCAACCGGCCCCACCCCGCGCCCGGTCGAGCGTAAACACCCTCCCCCTGCAACAGCACAGACGCCTTACCGCCCCGCAATAGAGCCGCGACGGGCTCGGCGAGTTGCGCCTTGTCTGCGGGTCGGGTAACGACCGATGCGCCTGTTGGGATGTAGGAGGTCGGGACCGCGCCGGCCTCCACCTGCGCGCCCCATGCATAAATTCCGCTAACGCCGTCGCCGGTGTAAGAAATATTGTTCCCATCGTGCAGAGCGATCCACGGAACCGTTGTGGATGCAGGGAGAAAGCTGACCCAACAACGATACCACCCGTAAGCATAAGGTATCATACCAGCCCCGGCAGGAGACGGCTCAATCTCTGTAAACTCGCCAGCAGCAAGATCAAAAAGAGCGCCAGGTGCACCGGTTATGTGCGTAAACCGAAGAACAGCTTGACTGCGCTCCGCCGCTTTCAGCCAGCAAGAATAGACATAGGTTGATCCTTCCACGAGAGGACCCGAGTAACCATCGAGCCCGATGTATAACCGCTGCTGATCAAAATTTGGACTCTCTGAAATTTTGACGCCGGAAAGCGCCCCGTCAGGACCTTCGATCGCATCAGCTTGCACGAAGCGAAAATTGTTTGTCGGGCCGACAGTGGTCGTTTCGCCCCAACCGAAACTGCTGGAGGCAGGCATAAGGTTCGTCGCCGACCCCTCCAGCAGCAACCCGCCCCGCCCGGTGCTGTAATCGAAGCGCGGCTGATCGACCGCCGCCGTCTTGATAAGCCCATCGGCGCCAACATAGGTCGCCGTGCCGGCGCGGGTGAAGGTGATCATCTCCGCAAGCGTGCTCTCTCGCATCCCTATCTCCTGAATAAGCCTGGCGTATCTATTCCCCGAAAAATCCATGATCGCCGCAGGGGTGAGTGTCTGACCGCTATTCGCGTCGACGGCGACGTACGACGGAACCGCCCACCATGGCCGCCGTCTCATTGCGAACCCCAGGCCTAGTCCAAAGCCAAGCGCCGTCATGGCATAGCCTCCGGATCGGCAAAAGCGGCATCGATCGCCGCCGTGTCGGCAACGGAGCCATGAGCGATCGCGGCAAGCACCGCGGCCCGGCGGTCGAAGGTCGATTGCACGAATTCGCCGACGGCCGTCGCCAGCGCTGTGACCATATCCAAAAGGCTCAAAACAAAACCGTTCATCATTCGGCGCTCCAGGTGATGCCGTCCAACACGAAATACGACGCAGCCCCGGCATTGCGGACAACGATGTAGCCGTCTGCCTGCACATCCAGTCGCACATTTGGTGTCGCGGCGCTGTCGGAGGGGACATAGAACACCATATTCGCCGCCGGCCGCAGATTTGCTGGCAGACGATATACCGGCGTCCCGTCCGTCTTGGTGCCCGCTATTAGTCCACCAGACAAGCAGATGCGGCCGTCAGCGGAAACCGACAGTGTCGGCGCGGGCACTGCCGCCGACCATCCGTTAAGATAGAGCGATGGCAGTTCTGTGCGGGGCATCTCCCGCGTCATTTCCGGTGACGTCAGATCGGCAAGCGTGCGCGTGATGGTCACCGCAGCCTCGCGATTTGCGGCCGTCGTCAAATGGATATTGTCCTTGACGATGGGGTCCATATCCGGCACCTCCAGCCAGTCCGCCAGCACGGGACCAAGCGCCTGTTGAAGGTCGATGCACTTGATGCCTCGCAGCGCCGCGAGCCTGATTATCGCCGCGCGGCGGCGCGCGCCCTGCTCGTAATTGTAGGTTTCCGTTGCCTGCCCAGAGAGAGCGCGCGGATACCAAAGCGGCTGGATGACAGCAATGGGCTCGCAGTCATTGGCACGCATAACCGAGAAAATGCCGCCGTCACCATCGACAAAGCCCAGGTTGCCCAGTGTGGTCTCCACCGAGGCCGCGCCCTGTGTATCATTGGTCCCGATCATCACGATGCCATAGCGACAGCCATGCGTGCCTTCGACTGCCAGCTTCGCAACCATATCCGCGCTGTTCGCGCCGGAAACCGCGAGGTTGACGATTTCGATCAGTCGCGCTCCGAAAGAGCCGTCGAAATATTTCCGCAACTGATTTGGCCATGCCCCCGGCTCGCTGACTGACTGGCTGTCGCCGATAATCAGGAGCTTGAAGGGTTGAGGTGTCCAGGCAACCGATCGCCGCGCGCGGGTGATCTGCTCTATTTTGACGCTGACGCTTGCGTCGCCGTAAGATCCGAAGCCCGCCTCCGTGATAAGAGCGCCGCCTGTGTCCCCGCGATAGACCTCCATGCCATTCAGCAATAGCGACCATGTCCTGTAGTCGATGATGCGAACGGTCCACATGGCGTTTCCAGCCTGCATCGAAAGATGCGTCGCGCGGCCGATCCAGTCGACCGCCGCCGTGGTGCCGGCCACGCCCGTCGGCTTGGAAAGCGCCAGCCCGGCCCCGCCTGCCGTTGGCGCGTAAAAGCCGAAATAGCCGCCGGTCGTGCGCACGAACGCGGCGCGCTGATAGTCGCCCGCGCCGAACACGCAATTAAGTTCATCGCCTCCGCGCGCCTTGTGGAAAGACGCGCGCCACGTCCCGTCCGATGTAACCGGCCAGTTGATCTCAGATGCGTCCCCGGTTGGCAAACCAGACGCCGACCATGTATCGGACGTATTCCAGACAATCGTCTCATGCGACATGTTGATCGCATCAACGTCAAAGTAGTCGGTGCGGTCGATGTCTCCAGGCCCCATGATGACGGCTTTCTCGCTGAGCCCCGGAAGGTACCGCTCGTCATAAACGACATCGTTGAACCTGGACGCCTTCCACTTCATGATAGCGCCGTATTGCGGATGCCAGAATGGACCTATGTCCGTGTTCGGCAAGGCATCGGCCGCGTCCTTGCGCCCGAGAACTTCCGCTGCGGCCCGCATGGCGGCGGAAGACGCTGACGAGAGTAGACCTCTGAAAAACGCCGAGATCGGCGTGAGACTCGCGCCAGCCTCGCTCGTGAAATACGGCAGGCTGTCCGCGGCTGGAGAAACATTGGAAAGCACCTTGAGAGCATCGCTGTCGAGCCTGCCAAGGTAGTCCGCCAGCGCCGCCGCATTGGCGATCACCTGGTTGGCGTCGTCCTGCCGCTGCAGCGCGTAGGCATAGGTGCCGGAAGCGCCGACCCACTCGGTCGCGGCCGTGATCGCGGTATTGCTGTCGACGCTTGCGATCGGCAGCGGGTTGCCCGCCGCCTGCGGATAGATCACCCCGCCGCCGATGACGGCCGTTGCCCAGCCGGTGCCATTGCCGGTCACGGCCGCCGAGCCGTTGGTCAGCGTGATTGTGCCAGTCGTGTAATTCATGGCTGCGGTATCCCGAAAATATAATAGCGGATGCCCTGGATCGGGCTGTCGTCATAGCGGTGCGTCAGCGTGCCGCTGGAATAGTCCGAGGCGTTGGCGTAGAAGCTGAGCACGGGCGAGCCCCGGAATGTGTAGAACCGCGCTTCGGAACTGGTCAGCTTGCAATAGCTGGTATCGCCCGCCGTCCCGCCGCCGGAGCCCGGCATGTTGATGTAGAGGATCTTCGAAAACGGCTCCCGCACCGCCGAGGAATAGCTTTCGCTGGCCGTGCTCGCCCCGCCGTGAACCGTCATGAACTTGACGAACGGCCATGCCCCGCCCGCATCGAAGCTCACCGGCCATTGCTGGTTGCCGTCGGCCGTGATCGGGATATAGCCCTGCTTGATGATCCGAACGGCCGGCCAGCGGCTGTCCAGAATGATGTCGCGAAAGCTCGGGTTCGCGCTCGCGCCCGGCCGCAGGAACTGCACAACATTCTGCGACCCGTCATTGAACTGCCGCAGCACGTCATTCGCGCCATAGGTCGGCCCGGCGCCGTTGCTGGCATAGACCATATACCGCGCCCGGCAGGCCCCATAGGGGTTGTCGAAATTCAACTGCCCGCCGGAAATCCAGTATTCCGCCCCGAGATTGTAGCTCCCGCTGGTGAGCGGCGAGATCGGATACCAGATGTCGCCGCCGGTGTAGAAATGCACATCAATAAGGCAATCATCCGGTATCGCCCCGACAGAGACGGAGCTGACGCCAGACGGCACGGAAACGTCGCCGGCAGCGACCACCTTGATCGGCAGCACGGCGCTGTCGAAGGCAAGCTGGGTTTCGGTCGCGGTGTAGGCGTCATAGCCCGGTTTCGCCACCCGGCAGGTGGAACTGTTGATGATCACCGATGTCTGGCCCGAGACCGGTGAAAGCGGCGGGTCGAGGATCGGATCGGCATTGCCCGGCAGGTCCCAGACCTGCAGGACCGCGTTGCTTTCAGGGTCGGCATTCTGGTTGTAGTCCGGGTACAACACCGTGCCGTTGCCAATATATCCGACCGTCGTCGGGTCAACGCGGCTCCAGTCCGTATGCCAGGGCCGCGACCACGCGCCGGAGGAGGCAAAATAGCCGCTGCGATCCTGATAGCCGTGATAGCCCTGCACGACCCGCCCGGAAAACCTCCCCGAGAATGTCTTGATCTTCTTTTGAAACACCGGCTGGGTGTAATGCAGCCCCCCGAAATAGGAGTTCCGAAACCAGTACCGGGTAACCGTCCCGCCCGTGATCGCGAGTTGGTAATTGCCCTGATTGGTGCCGGATGGCAGATATTGCACAGCGGGCGCGCCATCCATATCAACCGCGGTGTAATCGCCCCAATAGCGGATCGGGTCGAATTTCGAGTTGTAGAGCCACGCGCCACAAGTCGTGTCGGGCGTGGTGACCGGGTCATAGGCATCGGTCGAAATCTTGACCGCCGCCGCGCCCTGGCTGTCGATGCCAATGAGGGTTTGCGTCATGACCGGATCACGATGCTGCCGGCATTGAGGTTGATGGTCATCTTGCCGTTCAGGCTGTTGATCAGGCCGGAATTCACCGTGCCGATATCTGCAACGTTCAGTTTCAGGACGCCGCCCTCAAACACGAATGGCCGCTGGCCATTATTCAGCACCACGAACTGATCGGCATTGACGGCGAAGCGCGATTTCTGCACCCCGCCCTCGGTGTAGATTTCGAGATAGAGCCCGCATTCAATGAAGCTGCCACCTGTCCCGGCGCGAAGCAGCACCGAAAACCGGGCGGTAACCCCGGACTGGTTGGCGGCAGCCGCAAACTTGATCTGCCCGCTGGCAAAATTGTCATTGAGCTGCGCGGCAAGTTCCGTCGTCTGCTCCGCAAGCGCCTCGTCTGCGGTGACACGGGCAATCGTCTCATTGACGATCGCCGCCGTCGCCTCATCCAGCTCCGCGCCGATGAAGACGATCTCTTGCGCCAGCGCCTCGTCTTCCGTGGCACGCACCAGGCGCTCCTCGGTGATCTGCGCAAGCGCGCTGCCGGTCTGCTGCCGCAGCTCCAGCCGATCGAGCAGTCCGACGGAGCCCTGAAGCGAGATCGAGGTGGCGATATCGGCGATCTGCAAGTTCTGATAGTCGTAACCGGCCTGCAGCTCCTCGAACCGCTTGCGGACATCCTCGCCGACGGTATCGAGCGTAACGTCGAGATCGGTCGAGACATCCGGCGTTGTCACGGCCAGCCAGGCCGACCATTCCGTCGGCCGCCGCGAGATCGGGACATAGCGCCCGCGAACCTCATAGTCCGTGTTGTGGCGAAACACCGGCGAAAGCAGCGCGTAATATGGGCTGGCATAGCGCGTGCTGTCGCTGTCGAACACAACGTCGCCGGAGGCCGCAAGCCGCACCTGCACCCACACCCGCTCGACATCCTCCAGCCCGCCGGCCCACGAAACCTTTATCGTCGGTCGCCATGCGTTTCCGGCGGCGTCATAGAGCGTGGCCGGGTCCACCGTCCAGCCGGCCATGATCTGCGCCGGCACGCCGATCCGCCCGATCCAGCCCACCGATGTCGGCAGCGCATCGGAAGCCGACCAGTCGTAATCGGCCGGGTCGATTTCCTTGAGCGAGACGATGACATTCGCGCTCATCGGCGCGGCGAGCGCCACGACCAGGAATTTCTTGTCCGCATATCCGTTGCGCGTGCTGGTCCATGACACGACGTCATTGGGCTCCAGCGGCCAGGCATCCGGCGGCAGGCATATCTGGTGCGTGCGGAACCGGCGTGCATCGTTCAACATCGCCAGCATCAGCCGCTGCACCTGTCCGCCATATGGGCAGGCCTCGAAGCTCACAGCTTGCGGCAGGCGGCGGTTGCCGTCCAGCACCTCCAGCGCGCTGTCATAGCGCGCCGGCGCATCCTTCATCGTCCATTTCTCAGCAGGCTCCGGATAGGTCGCTTCCACGGCGTTGACCGTGTCATCGAGCGAGCCATGCGGCGCGAACGACTGACCTTTGGTGATGACGATATCTTTGTCCGAAAACGCATAGACCGCGCTGCCCGGCGCGCCGACCGAGATCTTGAACACCCCGCCGACCTCGGCAAGTCGCGCGTTGCAGGCAAGCCGCAACTCCTCGATCGCATCGATCGGCCGTTCATCGCCGCGAAACTCGTAGCCGCCCCGAAACGCCGGAACCGCGCCCGCGCCGTCATCGACCGAGGCATCGGCTTCGTTCATTGCTGTCATCCAGTTGGCGACAGGCAGGCGATAGGCGGCGAGGTCCTGCCCGCCATATATCCACTGGTCGCCGTAATAGACGCCGCGAATGACGTTATAGATGATCACCGGCAGGTTGTTTGACGGCTCCCACGTGGCGGGATTATCCCAGCGATGCAACCCGCTGCCTCCGACCGTGCTATCCTTGCGCGGATCGTAAAGCGGGATCGAGCCCAGTTCAAACAGCATGCTCGGCGCGCTCGAAAACAGATCGCGATCATACCGGCATGTGACGATCGCATAGGTCACCCCGCGCCCGATCATCGCCGCGGTGAACGGCCGGTCAGCATTGCCGCCGAAGCGATCGATCAGATAGGCGTCCGCCGAAGTCTGCGAGCCGTTATAGAACTTGACCCACATATAGTCCGCGCCGCCGCTGCGGTATTCGGCAACAGGAAAACCGAATTCGCCATGCGCCTCGCCGGTCAACAGCGTCACCTTCTGGTCATCGACCCAAACGCCATTGAGCCCGGATTGCGGCAGGCTGCTGAGCTCGATCACGTCGACGAAATAGGCGTTCGGCGTGCCGTCGACCTCGCCCCAGGTGCCCGCATATTTGCGCCGGCCGGCCGTGGCATAGTCGCCGGCGATAAAGGTGACAGGCTCGTTGTCGCCCATCCGGATCGACAGGTTGACGCCCGGATCGCGCGTCTCGGTTTTCTGTTGCTTGCCGGATATCGCCCGCTGGATCAGGCTCGCGCCAACGCTCAGACCAATGCCGATGATTGCCTGGCCAATGACGCCCAGCGAGCCTACCCAGCCGGCAACAGCGCCGATCGCCCCAAAGATGAAGCCGGCATGCGCCGACGTCGCCGCCGTGAGAAAGGCAGCGAGCGTAAGAAATAGGAATCTGATCATGTCACCCGACGCGGAAAGCGCGCGTTGCGCTGAAGAGATCGACCGTCCCGAAGCCCTTCGGCCTCAGCACGAAAATGCGCTCGCCATTGACGACGCCGAGCGCGGAGCCGAAACCGTCATCGGACGGAATGGCCGCGATGTCACCGAGGCGGGCGCGCGAGATATGGATTTCCGGCAGGATCGTCGCGACCAGGTCGGAAAGATCGGTAAACCCGTCATTGCGCAACACGCGCAGCGCGCCGACGCCGGTGGTGTAGCGATCCCGCCAGGGCGAGACGATATCGGCGCCGGTCAACGCTTCCACGCTGTCGCCGACAAGCCCGACAAGGCAATCGTGATCGCCCCAGGAAAATGGCTTGCGCCGCATGGCATCGCAGGCGGCATCAAACCGCGCCCGCCAGCCATCGATGCGGATAAGCGTGTTCATGCCGCCCGCCCCCATGGAATATCCCAGTTCTCGACAACGCCGGAATACCGGCCCCATTGGTCATCCGACCGGCGCTTCTGGCCCTCATAGGAGGATTTCAGGGGATTGGTGCGCGCCAGCATGGCGATCGCGGCCGAGATCAGGTGCAGCGTGATCCCGCCCTCCTCGCCCGCCGCCGGCGTTTCCACCGGCTCGCCGTCGACAATGCCAAGAAACGTGACCTCAGCCGGCCCCGCCGCCTGCCCCGTCGCCGGATCGATCAGCAATTGATGAACCTCGACAGAGGCAAGCCGGGCATCCCAGCCGCGCACGAGCTGCTGCACGGCCGGCGCGATCTGCGACAGCCGGATATCGACCGTCTGGATCGTCATGTCGGAAACGCGCGGGATTTCCGGAACCTCAAGATTGACGTCGCCGAGATAAGTCCGCGTCACGATCCCGCCGCTCGACCCGTCGATCACGTCGATATCCAGATCCTCGCCCCCGGTCCAGAAACCGAGCGAGACCGGCACGCCCGTCGCCCGGTCCCGCGCTGTCACATAAACCAGCGACCGCGCCACAAGCCCCTTCTCCCGCGCGCCGACAAGCGCCGCGATAAAAGCTGCCGAAACGCTCTTCATCACACGCCCCGCTTCTGCACGATCGAAAAACCCATGCCGGACACGATATTGCCGTTGACCGAGCCCGCCTGAAATGACCCCGGAACGACAATGCACGGGCATGCCGGACGGATCAGCGTCACGGCATTGCCAGAAGACACTGAAGCGGGCAGGCTCGGGAACACCTGAAACGCAGATGTCACCCCGCCGCCGTTCGCGGTCACATCCTCGGATACCTCGACAAATGCATGTCTCCCGCCGGCGGTCACGATCTGGATTTTATCGCCAATCGACAAGGCATATCCGCCGGGCAACCCAGTCAGCGCCAGAGATCGACCGCCAGCGCTTTGCACGGTGACAGTCGGGTCCTCCGGCGACAGATAAAACCCCGCCGAAAAATCCATTACTGCGGCGGCATAGATCGTCTTGCCTGTATTCGCGTCGGTGGCGGCATATTCAGCCAGTTCTCCGCGAAAGATGGCTCCAGCCGGATCAAGCCGCGGGCCGCAGATATAGGGATCGCGAAACAGGAACGGCTCCAGCGCTCCGTCGAGGCCGCGCACAAGCGCGGATATCGCCTGTGCCTCCGTCAGCCGCACCGGCCGGATCGTGATATCCGCCTTCCAGAGCGGCGGCGCAAGCTCGGCCTGATACACCACGCCCTCGCCGGTGCCCGACAATTCGTCGTTTCGCTGGATATCCCAACGCATGGGCATCAGTTTCAAACGGTCGAAAAACTGCGAAAGCGACTTCATCAGCCCACCCTGTTCGGGTTGCGGTTGATCTCCTGAATGCGCCCTGGCAACACATAGCGCGAAAACTGGTCAAGTTTGCGCTGGACGACGTGCCCGATCGCTTCGGCATCCTGTGGGCTTGTCCCTTCCGGAACCGCGATGCTGATCCCGCCGAGGCTGACATGCGTATCGCCTCCGCCCCGCGCGGCCTGAAGCGAGGACATCGACGGCATGCGATACCGGCTCGCAAGCCCGCCGGCGGCAAGCTTCATCGCCTTGCCGCTGTTGATCGCCTCCAGCAGCGGCAGATTGTCCCGCGTCGCGCGCGCATTGACGACATATTCGCCGTCGGAAAGCCGCGCCGGAATTTTGTCCCCGCGCGACCCGCCCGGCCCGGACACGCGCCCGCCGCCCGCCAACCGAACGCCGCCGCCGAGACCGGAAAGAGCCGAGAAGAACCCGCCAAGGCCGGGACCGGTCCCGAACAGCGTGTCCAGCGACAGATCAAGCAGCTTGTCGCCAATACGGCCGAGCGCGTTCCCCAGCGCGTCTGCGGCGGACGTGCCTGCGACCAGGTCGGAGATGAACCCGCCCATGGCATCCTTGGAGGTGGCCCGAACATCGTCGGCGGACTGCCTGAGCTTGTCGTTCGCCTCGGCCGCGCGATCGGCCGCTACCGATGCGGTGGCATAGGCATCCGCGAGCGTGGCGACTGACTGACGAAGCGCGTCGGTGACTTCAAGGCCGGATTTCTGCGCTGCCGTCAAAAGATCGTGCTCGGCCTGCGCTTTCCGCAGGGCAAACCCGTAATCCTCGACAAAGGGGTTCAATCGGCCCTGCGCATCCGCTTCGGCGGCCAGCGCCGACGTCGTTTCGGCAATGCGTATCTTCAACCGCTCATAGTCGGATATCCGGTCCCTGCCTCCGGACTTCTTCTTGTCCTTATCCGACCCGTCGCCGCCGCTATCCGATCCGCCGCCGCTACCGCCGCCCGGATCGGCGAAGGTCGTGGCCAGGGCCTCATCAAGCTTGTTCGCCGTCAGTTCCGTCAGCGTCAATTCGGCGCGAAGCTTCTTCAAATCGTCGAAGGCCGGACTTTGTTCTATCGCCTTCTGCGTCTTCTCAAGGGCAGTGAAATCGTCCGGGAGACGGACATAGGGGCCGTTCTGCCGATCGCCATAGCCCCGCGCGATGTAGTCGTTATTGGTGAAAACCTGCCCGCCGACATCGGCGCGAAGATCCTTGCCCTTTTCGGCGATCGCGGCCTGCTGTGTGGCGATCAGCGCACGCTGCCGCTTCAACTCAAGCTCGAGCAGCGACTTCTTGGCCTCGAATTCGCGCTTCGTGTCGGCCACGATGCTGCTGGTGGCGGTCGTCTGCGCATCCGCCGTCTGCCGGATCGCCGCGCGATAGGCGTCCTGCGCCTTCTGCACGTCCGCGATCATGCTGGTGACATGGTCCGCCGAACCGGCCTGGTCGGCAAGAGCCTGCGTGGCATCGTCCACCGCGCTGCCGAAATCGCCAAAGGCAATTGCGGCGCCGGCCGCAATCCCAACGATCAGGCCGAGCGGGCCGAGGCTGGCGCGGAACAGGCCTGCGGCCACGGTTCCGGACTTCATGGCGGCCGTCAACGCGCGCACGGCAATCACCGCCTCCGGCAGCGTCGCGATCATTCCGGCGATGCCGCGACCGAGAAGGCCTGCCGCAAGCACGGCCGCAAGCTTCAGCGAGACATCCGCCACTTCGTCGAAGTTGTCGGCGAGCGCATTGAGCCCAGCAACAAGGCGCTGCGACGCGCTCAAGCTTTCATCCGTCTGTCCGATATAGCGCGTGAAAGCGTTGTCGACCTTCGTGACGCCCTGCTCGATCGTTTGCGTCGCGTTCGCCGCCATCCGCTCGACCACGGGGAAACCGCGCATGAATGCATCGAAGAACTGCCGGCCGGAAACCTCGCCCTCGTTGACGAGCTGCTTGAGCTTCGAAACGGAGCCGCCTGCGGCATCGAGCCCGTTGGCGACGGCGATCAGGATCGGGCGCGCGCCCTCGTTGATCGAGTTGAATTCCTCGGCCTGGACGCGCGCGGAGCCGAGAAGCTGACCGAGCTGCGTGAGCGCGCCTGACGCCTCTTGCGCCGATTTACCCTCGACCCGCAGGGCGACGGCAATACCGTCGGTGAACTGCAACAGACGTTCCTGCGACTGCTGCAGATTGTCATTCGCCTGCGCCGCCTTTCCGAAAAGGCCGGTCAGCGCCGTGATCGGCGTCGCATTCTTCTGCGCCGATGCATATAGCGCGTCCAGCACCTCGACCTGGTTCCGGCCGACAACGCCAGCGACCGCAAGCGCGTTCTTCGCGCCGGTCCAGGCATCAGCATATTGCTGCACCTCACGGATGGACAATGCCGAGCCGAGCGCGGTTGTCGAAAGCAGCAAGCCGCGAAAGGCATTGCGCCCGAAACTCGCAAGCCTGCGGTCCATTTCGGCAACGCGGCGATCGATCTTGCGAAGCTCGCGCGTCGTGGCCCCGGACGCCTTGGCAAGGTTGCGCTCATAGGCCTTGACATCGGCCGAGAGTTGCACGACCAATTTTTCAAGATCGGTTGCGGGCACGAGGCTACTTTCTGATCAAGGAGGGAATTCATGAAAACCACCCAGTATTTTACCGGACATGGCATTTTGGGGGTCGTATGCTGCTTTGTCGGACCGGCGGTATTCCTGACAGGAATCTACCGCATGACCGGAAACGCCTATGGTCCGGGCACGTTCGACATGGTCCTGATGGGCATAGGCGCCTTTCTCGCGATCGCCGCCCTGCCGCTCATGCTGATCGGGAGAGAATACTCCAGCAGGGACTAGATCCTGTCCTGCATCCAGTCCCAGATTTCGTCGGCGTCGCTTTCGCTGAGCTTTCCGGCCCCGTCATCAGAGCTGTGCGCCGCGACGTATCCATCGATCGCCGCCTGAAATTGGAACATCGACATTGCGTTGACCTGCTGGGGGGTGAAGCCCAGTACGGCGCCAGCCGCGTATATCTTTCTCACGCGGATTTTTCCGCGCGGAAGGTCGTCTATGGCGTCTCTGCGGCTGGCGCTTCGGGCTCCCCCGGCGCTTCATCCGGCGCGCCGACAAGCCCGGCCATCAGGACGGCGCGCGCAAGCTCGAGGTTTTCCAGAGGGGGGCGATCGGTGACATAACGATCGACAAGCTTCTTGGCATCAGTCGGTTTCGACCCGCCGCCGATCAGGCCGAGGCGGATCGTTTCGGACAGGTCGCCGACCAACCATTGTCCGGAATTGATCCGGTCAAGCAGCGCGAACGGCCCGCAATCGACCTTTTCTTGGAGCTCAACGAATTGTCCCCAGCCGAGGCGAAAACTATAGTCGCCATCGGCAAAGGGCTGTTCGATCCTGGCATCGCGCATCAGGTCGCCGCCGTCCAGGTTCCGGTCAGAGCGCCGTCGCTCTGCATCGAGATCGATGCCTGAACGCGGCCGCCCTTTTCGGCGCTGGGCTCGAAGCTTTCGAGGTGCACCGCACCTTCCCAGAGCATCGTGCCGGTGGAATATTCGATGGAGATTTCGACGTTGATGGACTCTACCGCCTTGAAGGCGTTCCACCATGTCTCGACCGCATCGGCGGGAAGAACGCCGTCGCCGGAGACCGAGGCCGAGAGGTTCTGCACGTCGCGGCCAAGCCAGGTCGCGGCATCCGGATCGTTGCAATCCGGGAGATCGACCTCGGACAGGTTCTTCGAAAAGGTAATAGATTTCGAAGTCAAACCGCAGGGCGCGGCGAAAACCTCGGTCGGCGTCGCGCCATCGCCGAGCTTGATGAGCATCTTTCCGAAGCGCGCTGTTACGGGGGGTGCCATTGGACATCTCCATGGTTATGCTGCCGGCGGCAGCGGTTAATCAGGTTTCGATGAAAGCCGAAAACGACATGGCGGCGTGATTGGTGACGCCATCGGGATCGCGCATCACGCGGGTGACCCGATGCTCGATCATCACCAGGGCATTGTTCGAAAGCACAATGGGAGCCTCGTGCAGATCATCGCGCACGGCGCCCGAAATCTTGCGGACTTCCGCCGATCCGAAGGCCTCGCCAGCGCCCCAGGACCAGATGTCGATCTGAAAATAGAAAGCCAGACCGGCAATGCATTCCGCGTCATCCTGCGTCGCATCGCTCGGCCCCATCGAGATATACGGCGAAGACGGTTTCGGATCGGAAGGGACCCTGTCATAAACGCCACTGCCGACAAACGCCGAAACAGCGGCGGACGCCTTCAGCCTGGCGATGATCGCCACATAGAGCTCGAAACCCGCGTCCATCTCAGCCGCCTTTCGCGACCTTCCGGGCTGCGTCCCGTGTCGCCTTTCTGATCTTGCGTTTCGCCGCCTTCCGGTTGGCGCGATAGGACACGTAAAAATATGGCTGCGCCGGCATCTTCACGGTTCCGAATTCAACCCACCGCGCCCAGAATGCCTCGTCATTGCCGGCATAGACCGTGATGGTGAGATCATTGCCGAGCGCCGATTTCACCACGGCGGCGATCACCGCGCCCTTCGGAATATCCCTGCCCCAGGTCCAGCCGATGCTGTCCTTCAGCGCGCCGCTATCCTCCGGCACGAGCGATTTCATCATGCGGACGATATCGTCGGCCGCTTCGGCCATCGCGCCCTTGATTGCCGACTTCGCCTCGGCCGGCAGTCGGTCGAGCTTGCGCTGAAGCCGCGCGCGGTTCAGGATCGTCGAACGGCGAGCCATCAGTTCGGCTCGCCCTCCGCCGCCAGGATTTCAATCCAGCGGTTTTCCCCGTCGACATTGACCGGAGGCGCCTTGATCGCGAACACCCGGCCATTGCGCGCGTCAACGATCCGCCAGTCTGCCGTCACTGCGGCGGCCTGCGCGCTGTAGCGGATGCGAACGGTATAGGGCTGGACGCCCTGCAGCCGCGAAGCCATCACGGTTTCGGTCCCCATCCGCGCGATCATCTTCGCCCGCTGGGTGAAAACCGTCTCGTATGGCCCAGCGACCGGATTGCCGAAGCCATCATCGTCCGTGCCGCGCTTCTGGAAATGCAGCCGGAAGCGCAGCCCGCCGCCATCACTTTCCGGTATTGCCATTGACCTTTTCCGCCTTCACGGCCTTCCCGTCGCGGATCGCCGCCCGCGCGCAATCGCGCGTTACATTGATCGCGATGCCGGGCTGATGCTTCAGCGTAACGGACTTCCGCAGCGGCGGAACCCACCGATACGGCTCGCTGAACACAACCCAGACCACGCTCAGTCCTCCACCGTCGCCAGCTCTGCGGACGTGCCGCTGGCGAAAATCATGCCGGGGACATGCGGCAGCGCATAGCCGACCGGTAGATTGCCGAAGTCGATCGATCCGGCATTTTCGCGATAAGGACGATAGCTCACCGTGCCTTCCGAGGTGACGACCACGGCCTTGACGCTCGCGCCGAGAGTGACGTCGCCGCCCGATAGATCGATTGCGCTGCCTTTACTCCCGAATGTAAGAGCGGAAGGCTGATTGGCTTCGCGGTTCCACATGGACTAGATCCTTTTGTGCCTTAACCCATTGATCAATATAGCCGCCGAGAAAGGCACCTCTTCCATGGCGACATTGGAGACGGCGCTGCGATTGGCATACCAGTGCGCGACCAACATCATGATCGCCACCTTGCAGACCGAAAGCTGCGATGCCGGCAGGGCGCATTCAAATTCCACCGACCCAGCACCGGTAAGGGTGACGAGAGCCCCCCCAGCAGTAGTCTCCAATTCAAGCGAGACAGGATCCTCGGAACCGTAGACAACGCTGGCCGATGTCACATCCGGCAATGGAAGGAGATAACGACCGCCACAAGTCGATTTTGCCAACCACGTTTGAGGCATGATTGCCCGACCGAGCACGCCCCGCCAGCCATCGAGATGCGCTATTGCGCCATCGATCAGGTCGGCGATCAGACTGTCATCATCAGCGAAATCAACGGCTAGGTGCCGTTTGACATCTTCAAGGGAGACAGGCTTTTCGTCCGGCGGCGTCACGAGGACCGGGATAAGCGTTGTCATTTGTTGTTCGGCGCCTTCATGGCCTTGTTGTTGGCCACGTTCTTCGCCTTGGATTTGATCGGCTTCAGAACGCCATTTTGAACGAGATGTGCGACTTCCGACGGATTGGCCTCGCGTGTATCGCCAACCTGATAGGGCTTGTCGCCGATGTGAATGCGCTTCACCAGGAACCTTGCCATTTCACTCTCCATAGATTGAGAGGGGCAATGCGCCCCTCTCATGGTTGACCCTGTTTACGGTGCGGAAACGGCGATATCGCCGTAGATAAAGGCTTCCGGACGATAGACCGCGAGAGCAAGGCGCTCTTCGCCGAGGATCGTGACGAGGTTCTTGGTGAAATCATCATTCACGTAGCCGACCTCGATACGGGCATCCCAACGATCGAAAAGCTGAGCGCCGAGACGGAAAGCACCGGTGAGGAACTTGCCTTGCTGCTGAGCCTGCGTCGAAACGACGGGGAGGTTCCAGAGCGTGGGCGTCGCCGTCCCCTGCGGGTTGCCGATGATGTATCGGCCATCGGCATCCTTCAGCATCTCAATGCCCGTCCAGTCGATCGGGTTCAGAACATGCCCGGTGGCAGGATACTCGGCCAGAACCGCCTGCAGCATCGCGATGCGAAGGACATCAAGCGAGGTACCCGCCGCCGGAGCGCCCGTCGGTGCTGCGTACGCCGTCGCCTGGGGGATGATGCCATTGAGGTTTTGCCCCGTTCCGTCGCCGTTAAGAAGCTGCTGTTCTTCGACGAAAGAGAGGCCATAAAGAAGCCGGTTATCGATCAGCGAACGCAACTGCGAAATGTCGGAAAGAGCCTGCTTCGACGCCTTCATCCAGTGCGCGATGACCTTGGCCGACGTGGTGATCAGGTTGAGCTGGATGTCCGACGAAGGCTTGGCCGCACCTTCGGCAACCGGAGCGGCATTATTGTTGAACCCCTTCTCCTGGACGTATTCAAGAGAATTGCCGTCCATGCGACCGGGAGAAATCAGGTCGCGAACGGTCATGCGCCGCTGCGGCAGCTCCTGAATACCCGGCAACCTTGTGGTCTGAACCGCGGCGCCCACCGAGCCCGCTGCATCAGTCGTCGCCGTGGTGAGTGTGGCTTTGATGCGAAGATCCTTGCGGCCCGAAGAAGGGTCAGACGCAAGCCAGGCCTTGACGCCCTCATCGTCCACAAAGTGCTCGCCGAAGGTCTTGTGCTCATCCTCGGTCGGACCGCCGCGATCGAGCTTCTGCTCGATCTCCTCCAGTTTGGCCTTAAAGCCGTTCATCTTGAGAAGAGCTTCGTCGGCCTGCTCTTTCACGCCGCTCGACAGCTTCTCGCCGGCAGCAGCCTTGCCGAGCGCATCCTCTGCAATCTTCTTGACCGCATCGATCGACTTTTCGAATGCAGCTTTGGTTTCGGCCGCAAGCTCGGCAGCCGTTTTCTGTTCCGTCATGGGAACCTCCTGTTTGTCGGGTGATGGGGCTAATTGCCCCGCATTGCGGCCCAGAACTGAGCCTCGTCATCCGCCGCTTCGGCAGGCTCCCCCTGCCCCTTCAGGTGGAGGCGTGCGGCACGCTCCGCCTGTGAATTCGAGAACCCCAAGCTCCCCTTGAGCAAATCCTCGAACTCGCGCTCCGTCAGCCGGTCCCCGGCCTTCAAGCGTTCAATGAGTTCATGTGCGGCACGAGCGGCCTTGATGCTTGAAACAGTTGCGTTCTCGTTGGCGCCGATGGAAACCACCGATACCTCGAAGAGATCGAGTTCTTTCAGGTACCAGACCGCATTCTTCTTATCGGCCTCGTAGTCGACGATGCCGTAGCCTATAGACAAGCCATCGATATCGCCGGCCTTCAGCAGGGCGTATGCTTCACGACCTCTCTGAACATCCATGTTCAGCCTGCCCTTCATCAACAGGCCGTGGTCGTCTTCCTTGGCCTCAAGCCACCTGCCGATGACTTCACCGGAATTGTGCTGCCAGAACATCTTTGGCATCGTACTCTTGGCCTTGTGAGCGGCCAGAGACGCCTCGAACGCTCCCTTCATGACGATGTCGCCATAGGCATCCGGTTCGCCGCCAAACGTCGATCCGTAGCCGGAAAATTCACCGGTTTCATCGTCCATCGCCTTGATGGCGAGGACGGGACTAGCCTTGTGCATCATTGGTCAGACCTTCAGTCTGTGTGATAGGAATGTTCTGTGACTGCATTCTCGGCTCATCGCCGCCGTCGACGGCACGGAGGTTTTCGAGAGCACGGACTTCGTTGATAGTCATGGCGCCGATCTGGGTCATAGTCCGATAGAAGTCCGATCGGGTCTTGCTGTCGCCGCGCAGAAGCCCATCCATATTGATCCGGGCGGTATATCCCTGCGCTTTGTCGTCAGTGGTGAAGAGCTGCTGATAGACAGCCTGCTCCATCCGCTTCACACGGCGCCGAAGATAGAATTTCGTAAACATCAGCATCTGTTGCTCGACGCTTGTCGGCCAGGCGGTTGTTTTGCCGGCATGACCGATCAGCACAGGCGGAACCTGAAAGAAGCGGCAAACCTCTTCAATCGAGAACTGTCTGGTTTCGAGCATCTGAGCATCCTCGGGGCTGATGCTGATGTCCTTCCACTCCATGCCGCCTTCGGCGATGAAGGGCTTCCCTGCATTTATCGCGCCCTGATATTTACGCGTGACGCCTTCTTCGGCCGCCGCACGCTGATCCGGGTTTAGCCATTCCTTGAAGCTGATGACGCCAGAGGGACGCAGACCGTTGCGGAACATGCTGGCAGCCGCCCGATCGGCCGCCTGGGCCGACGAGAACGTCTGAAGGCCGAACGACAAGGTCGACATGCCGCCAAGGGCGTTACCGCCCGGCCCGCGAACATGCAGAACATCGCGATCTATCTTCCGCCATGCGCCGCGCTCGTCCGTCCAGCGATATTCTATGCGCCCGCTTTCGATACGGCGAACCGATACAGCTTCGGGGTGTATCGGATAGAGCGAAACGACAGAGCCCGAACCGTTTCTCGTGATGCTCGCGTAAGCGTTGCCCCAAAGCTCAAGCGACAGATTCATGAAATCCCAGAAATCGAGCGCAGTCTGGTCGAAATTCGGGCTCTCATAGATCACGCGATGCAAAGGGTGCTCTCTATCGACCTCCGAGAATTTGCCGTCGCGACGATGCACCTCAAATGGAAGCGAAGACATTGTGCCGCTGATCAGGTTCGCGCATGCCCACACCGCAGAAAGACCGAGTGTTGACCGTGGTGTTACGATCTCGCCAGCATCCCCCGCTCCACCAAAACCCATAACATCACGACCATCCGCCCAGGTTATCGTGGTCTGGGATTTAAGCTGCAGGCCGATAGCCGAAAGAGCCTTCTGCATCAGTCCCATGTTTCAGGCCTCAAGTGCGGCAAAGTAGCCGTCCATGTTTTTCGCATTTTCGTTGGCGACAGGGTTGCGGCTCATAATCATGACGGTGTTGAACAGCGCCATGAGCGGGTCGATCTTCGCCGTGCCGCTCTGCGCTTTGGTGACGATCACGGCGTTGCCGCGCTTCTCGACCTTGGCGTTCCCGACGCAAAACGTCATGATCCGCTGGCCGCAATGAACGAATGACCGGTTTTTCAACTTGACCGGCACGGATTTGATCGCGGCATTTAGGCGATAGCCCTGCGAGACGGCTTCGATATCATCAATCTCGAAACCGGCATCGATCAGCGCATCGATGATGCTGGCAACACCCTCCGGGTCCATGCCGATCGCGCGCTGTTCCGGCAGCTTTCCGGCCTCGCGAAGCTGAACGCAAATATCGACGATCTCGGTGTTCGCCTCTTCCTCAAGGTTGTCGACCAGCGTCAGATCGCCGGCATCGACAAGCTTTTGCAACTCGGGCGCGATGCTTTTGCGCAGTTTCAGGACATCCCTGTCCGCCCAGGCCTTGCCCCAGTGCTGCCAGACCTTGCTTTCCGCGTGACGCCCGAGGACGGCGAGACCGAGAAGGTCGTCGAGGCCGCCGCCGTCAACGCCGACAACACAGACGTCAGAGGTCTCGACGATGCGGTCAAACGAGATATCACGCTTTGCCTGCAACCAGTATTCGGCGCCGGCCCAAGCCCCGGTCCCGAGCCCGACGCCGACCTGAACATTGAGGTGCTGCGAGGCGAACAACGCCATGGCGTCGGCGCCCTCGCGCTCGGCCTTGCGGTATTCGTCGCGCAGATATTCGAGCGAAACAGACCGATCGAGGTTCGGATTGACCAGCGGCCAGACGCTTTCGTCCTTCCAGGTCTCGTCTTCCTGCAGCTTCTTCGGAAGCTCGTAAAGCACTGCGAGCAACGGCAGGTCGAGCTTGCCGTCGCGAACGTCCCGCGCCTGCTGAAGCTCACGCTCGAACTGTCCTGTCGGCGGCGTCTTCGACTGCGTCGTGATCTGCAGAAGAAACCCATCGTCTCGCGATGCCAGGCCGCCGCGAAGCTCGACGAAGATTTCGCCAGCCTTGGCCTTACTGCCAAGAACATGGGTTTCGTCGACGAGGATGAACGTGCCCTTTGAGCCCGTAATGACATCGCCATCGGCCGAAAGGATCATGATCACCGCAAGTGTGTCGTGATGGGTGATCTGCTTCAGATGGCTCTGAGGCTTGAATAGTTTTGTCAGCGTGCTGTCGAGGCGGATGATGCCGAGCGCCGTTTTGAACGCGATGCCGGCAATCCTTTGCGTCGGCGCGATCAGGATCAGCTCCGCTTCCGGGCGCTCATTCAGGATTGCGGCCGTCACGATGATGCCGGCGGCGATAGCTGATTTTCCGTTCTTCTTCGGGATCAACACGAAGAATTCGCGGATCATGCGACGCCGCTTCTCCGGATCGTAGGAGCCGAATATCACGCGGACAAGGTCAAACAC
Organism: Martelella sp. FLE1502; assembly: GCF_053484255.1. NCBI lineage: Bacteria > Pseudomonadati > Pseudomonadota > Alphaproteobacteria > Hyphomicrobiales > Aurantimonadaceae > Martelella > Martelella sp. FLE1502. Next base: position 101,448 of record NZ_JBAKFQ010000013.1, on the reverse strand, counting down.
CCACTCCTCGCACACCTCGCCGAATGTCGGCGTTCCGACGAGGTCCGGAACCTTGAGGCGTTTGAAAATCCTGAGCGCCTTTTCGGCGGGCTCATCGAAAAGCGGAAGATCCGGTATCAGAGATTCCTGTGCCAGAAGCCGCTTTTCCCAGTCGAGAACAGCCGTCGACCACGTTTTCGCGGTGGAACGGTCTACCATCTTCGACATCAGTGCTTATATCCCGGCTTCAGAAGGCCGCCCCAGCCATCCTCACCGTCGCTGGTCGCCACAATCTGCGCGGCTTCACGGCGGGCCTTTTCCTTCTTCCCAATCTTCTCCGCCGGAACCGGCGCATCATCGTCGCCCTGCGCATCGCGAATGACTTTCGCTGCCAGCATGCGGTCGTTCTTCTCGATCGCCTTATCAAGTTCACGCATCGCGCCGACATTCCCTTTTTCCGCCTGTTCGAAAAGCTTCTCGAACTTCCAGGCTTCGAGGCGATCTCGCTGGCTAGTTCGCTGCTTAAGCTCTGAAAAATAATGCTTTCTCAGCGTCGGCAGCGAACAATCGATCGCGTTTGCAATCCTGTCATTCGACCAGCCAAGAGCAAGTAACATCTTGACTTTATTACGAGATTTCCGCGTCACCTTATGCGCCGGACGGCCGCGCCTGCCCGACGGAAACGTGTCCGGATCGCCGAACAGGTCGAAATACTCGGTCATGTCGAAAAAAAATCTCCGAATGAGAGAGCCGCCGGTTCGCGGTCGGCCGACCCTCCAGACTTTTTGCCCCCCCTGCCTCGCCTGAGCGGTCAGCCCTCGCGGCGCTCCTGCCGCTGCTTTAGGCTGTCGTGGCAGGGCTTGCAGAGCGTTTGCAGGTTGCGTTCATCCCAGAACAGCCGCTGGTCGCCGCGATGCGGCTTGACGTGGTCGCAAACGAGCTTCGACAGGTCACCATCAATGCGCCCGCAACCTTCCATCTGACACTGGAACAGATCACGCTCGAACACCTTGAGCCGAAGCCGGCCCCATCGCGCGGTCCGATACCATTTGCGCCACGGAGCCCGCGCCTCCCGCTCCCGATCATGCGACCGGCTGTCACCAACGGACGAACCGATGCGCGGCGCCGACGACGTGATGCGCGGTGCGAGATTGTGAAGTCTGCCCATGATGTCCGATGATGCTGCGGCTATTCCGCAAAAACGAAACCCGCCGAGCGGGCTATCCGCTGGCGGGTCTACGTAAACCTTTTCTATGCTATCAAGGTATGTCAACTCACTGCCGCAAATCAAGGGAAAAATGAGGCCACATTTCCCCTTCTAAATCAAAATGATAACCGAACGCCTCACGCGTGAACTTCCCTCATCCACGGTGCCATGTTGATACGCATGGGGGTGATTTGTTTTTCGCCCAGCCTGCCAGCAAGCTCCCGTTCCAGCATCTGCAGCGCCGCCTGCCACACGATCCAGTCGATCCGAGACTGGATTTCGCCGCGCAACCCGTGAGACAGCACGTATTTCCGATAGGCCCCGCGCTTCGGCCGCTTGGCTTTGCGGTCATAGCCATCCGTCTCCACCTCATGCCAGCGCCCGAAGCTGTCCTTCTGGCGCTTGGCGATGAACCAGACCGGCTTGCCCTGCCGTTCCACCATCCGCACCTTCGGTCGCTCGGCATACCAGTCCGGCCCGCGCTTCAGCACCGCGCATGTCACGATCAGGCTGAAGGCATGCGAGCCGGTGCGCCGCACGCCATGTCCGCGCTCTTCGGCAAGCACCCGGTCAACCTCGCCGGCGATCAACCCGTGATCGTCATTCACCCATTCCGGAAACGGTTGCCAGCCTTCGGGAATGTCGAACCCCGTTCCGGTGAGCGCCTTCACGGCATCGCCCACGATCAGCGCATCAGGGTCCGGCGCAACACCCTCCTCCCATGTCGGCACGACGCCCCATTCGTTCGGCGTGCGGGCGATGATCGTGCCAAGCTCGCCGGCAGCGTTCAGCCCAGCATTCGCGCTGCTCAGCCGTGGCGACATCCGACCGCCCGTCGCTTCCGTCTTGCAGAGCTCCTCCGTGAAAGCCCAGGTCAGCAACTGCTGAATGGTCATTTTCTTCATTTTCCAGGCTCCTTTTGCCGTTTTGGACATCTAGGACAGATGGATATTTAGAATGGACAGGTAGAACGCCCTTAAGAAGGGCGTATAAATCAAACAAATACATATACTTATGAACAAGCGGACAGGTAGGACAGCAAATTGTGAGGTTTACGTGATGAGGCCACCACCACTTTCTTTCTCTCATTTACGCGCGCATCACATAAACGTGCAGATTTGCTGTCCTACCTGTCCGTCGCGCATCAAGCCTATGATTATCCTCAATTTTCCGAACCTTCTGTTAGTGGCTTTCCTGTCCAGCACTTTGTTTTTGCTGTCCTACGTGTCCGAAGTCCGCACCCTCAGATATGAACTCAAGGGCAAGTAAGGCGGCACCTGCCCAGCCTGCCCTTCGAAGGGTCCGGGTTTCACGCTCAAAATGCATCGGGCCAATCCTCGTTTGGGGGAGGCGGAACGCCATCACCTCCAGAACGCCACTCCTCGCCAATGCGAATGCCGTAGTAGACGGTCCCGTTGGAACGGGCCCTCCGAAACGAGTGCATCATCCCATCGCGACCCTTCCAGGTCTTCCGGGTCTGATCTGGAAGCCGCTTGGTGAAGGTCGCCTTCTTGAACTCGGACAAGCCTTCTCGGCTCGCATATCGGCAATAAGCCTCGTAGAGCACGTCCGGCCGTTCCGTATCGTCATCCTTGCCCGTGATATCGCACGCATTCCGCAGGAACGCCCCAATCGGGTCGCTCTCCTCCCGGTATTCCGCAGTGGCAAGCCGTATGCTGTCCGGCACCTGAAGCCCGTTCTGGAGATAGTCGAGCGCGCCCTTGATCATCCATGCCAGCACCCCGTCGCGCTCCTGCCGCAGCTTGCGCGGCAGATCGCGGTCAACCTCTTCCTCCGGTATCTGGATTTCCCAAGGCACCAGATGAACGCGCCGCCATATGCCGTCGCTGTCATCGCGGATTTGCGGTTTGTGGTTGCCGGAAAGGATGATCTTGAAATGCGGTATCAGCTCGAAGAAGTCCTGATGCAGCCGCCGCACCGCGATCGGCTCGCCGCCGGTCAGCGTCTTGATCAGCGCATCCTTCAGTTGAACACCCATTTCCGGCTCGGAAGCCGCCACCAGGCGCGCGCCGGGCAATCGGGCAAGGTCAGGCGTCGCCTCGGCCCCGCCTCTGCGGCTGTCGCCCGCAAAGCTGTCGATCGACATAGAAACGGCATAGTCGCCAAGGATTTCCACCATCAGGTCGACGAAGGTGGATTTCCCGTTCCGGCCCGCACCGTAGAAGAACACAAGGCATTGCTCGCCGGTCAGTCCAAGCAGGCAATAGCCCATATAGCGTTGCAGGAAAGCCCGCCTGTCCGGGTCCGGCATCACGCGAATGAGGAACTGGAGGAAGGTCGGGCAACCCGCATCGGAGAACACCTGGGCCTCTGCCAGCTTCGAAATCAGGTCTGTCGAGCGATGCCTGTCCAACCGGCACTGCCAGACCGGTTTTCCGGCAGCGGAGGTGACGGTGAAGAAGCGCAGCGTGCCGTTGACGGTGTTCAGCGCGTAAAGGTCGGTATTGAGGTCCTGGACGGACAGCGAGCAATAGGGCGCAGCCTCGGCAAGCATATTGTTGATCTTCGAAGATCCCGCCGAGCTCTTGGCGTGGTTATGCCGGGAGGATTGCCGCCCGCGCCGGTCCTTGTCCGCCAGATCGTCAGCATCGATAAGTTTCTGGAGCTTGTCGAACTTCGCCAGCTTCTCGGCATCCCAGTCCTTGCCGCGCTTTCCAAGCTCCCGCATTTCCTCGCGCGCCTGCCGACCGGCATCGATGTCCGCGCGTTCCCGCTCTGAGCAATCAAGGCTGATCGCCTCTTCGTCGATCATCTCGGCCGTGCGGTGCGCCCACACCCGAACCTTCGCGCCGGATTGATCCTCAAGCCAGCGTTTGCCGTCAAAGCCATGCCAGCCGACATGCGTGACATGGCGAACGCGATCGCCATACCGCGTCAAAAACCGGTTGGCATTGCCAATATCGGTCTCGGGCAGCGCAGCGCATTCTTCGGTGATCTCTTCGGCTGAGAGATCAAGGACAGATTCCTCCTCCTCAGCCTCCAGCACCGGCAAAGGGTCCGGGTTTTTCAGATAGGCAGTACGTCCGGCCGCCCTCTTGGCAATCGCCTCCTCAGCCTCCGGCGAAAGCCCGCCTTTTTTCTTCTTGTTCTCAGGCAAAATCGGCCTCCGTCATCACCTCTGAAAAGTCCCCTGCCCCTTCGGGCGGCCACGCGGTCGCCACCACGCGTCCCGGCCGCTCAAACCGCCGTTCCGCCCGCGCCATGGCAAAGGCGGTTTCCACCGGCTCGCTGTCGCCATCGGCGACAAGCACCAGGTCGTCGACATGGTCTGGCGCATCCAGGCATTCGCCGGGCGCAAGCCCCGCCTTCGGCAGCGGCCCGGGCACGGTCACCGCCCGCACCCGGCCGCGCTTGTCGGTCATGGTCAGCGTCGGGTGGCGCTCGCGCCCCTCGGCCGGGCCGCAAAGATTGCCAATATCCCCGGCCGCGCCATAGAATGTGTCGGCGCGAAACCCTTCCAGCGCAGCCACCGCGGCGACATTCTCGATTCCTTCGCCAAGCACCCACCGCCGCGCCGAAAGATCGCCGCAAACCGGGATCACCGATCCCTTCTTCGCGCCGCGCATCTTCTTGGCGGAAAGCCGCTTGCCTTCCTTGGGGCAGATCAGCACCGGCCGGTATTTCGGCGCGTTCTGAAGGTCTATCCACGTCTCATGGCACCCGGTCACGCTGCCGGTCAGATCGACATAAGGCGCAATCATCGCCGGCCCGACATGGAGCGAAAGCGGATTGTCAAATTCATCCTTGTCGTGCCAATAGGTATGCCGGTCGTCGAACCGGATATTCTCGAACACGGCGTCATCCATATCCGCCCCGCAGCGCAGCCGCAGATAGTCCCGCACGGCGCGCCCGGCCGATCCGGCCACCATAGATGCATGAAAATAGATGCCGCGCGCCTTCGTGATCTCTATTTGCCGATACCGGTTCTGCTTTTCGGCGTGAGCCTCGGCCTGACGTTTCGCCTTCTCCCGCGCCGCCGCCATCCGCGCTTCCCGCACCGCCCGTTCTTCGTCCGTCTCCCGCTGGTCAGGATCCGGTATGGCGCGGTCCAGAACCGCAGCGCACGCCTCCAGAAACCCCGTCCGGCTCTTCAGGTCGTGCCCCAGCTCGTGCGCGGCCAGCGAGATCGCATCATGCCCGCCAAGCCCGCATTTCCGGCAGTTCCACACGCCCTTGCCGGGGTTCACCGCAAACCCGTCCTTGCCGCCGGCTGAAGGGCACGGCCCGACCCATTCCGCGCCGCGCACCGGAACCCGCCCGATCCGCCCCGCATAATCGGCAAGATCGATCGCCCGCGCCTCGGCAACAAAGGCATCAATGGCCGCGCTCATTCCGCAGCCTCCATCGCCGCCCCGCCCCATTGCGACGCCATGGCAGCGGCAATGCCTTCATAGGTCCGCGAACGAAGCCGCCAGCGCTCAGGTCCGGGCGGCGCGCGATGCACGATCGACCATGCGCGATGGTCGTCTGTTCCGGACTTCGGCGGCGTCAGCCGGGCGGTTGCCTCCAGCTTTGGCAGACCGCGCAGATAGAACGATGTCGCCTTGAAGGCGGGGTCGCCAAACCACCAGGGCTGCACGGTCTGCGCCGGCGGTTGATAATTCACAATGCGCTGCTTGGCATGCCGGTGCATGACCGGGTTTTCGATGGCGATACGCGGGATCGGCGCATTCCAGCAGGCGGAAAAAAGCGCAGCGCCCTCATCCAGAAGCCGCCACATGATCGCGAGCCGGTCATCCTTGCCCAGGCCGGCCCAGGACTGTCGTTCGGCCGCTGTCGCCTCGACAGGCGGATTTGTCGGCGGACCTGAAAGCCAGCGGACGCCACTATTGCAAAGCCGCGTGCACGGCGGATGCATCACGGCGAGCAAGTCCCAGCCATCACGCAAAAGGTCACGGACATCGCAGATGAGATGCCGGTTGCTGCCATCTTCCGCAGGCAGCAGGTCGCACGACCATACATCATGCCCAAGCGCTGCAAAGGCGCGCCGCACCCGACCCGAGGTCTCGCAGCCGATCAGAACGCGCATCGCCTTCACTCCGCAGCCTCCCTCATCACCCGCATCAACGGCGCCAGATCGCGCTCGTTCGCTGGCCGCAGCGCATGGCTGCGGGTGCGGATCGAAAGCACGTCGTCCAGCGCCCGACCCTCGGCCGTGGCGCCCCATGTCTCGCGAAACGCGGTGATATAAGCCGCCCCGGCAGACCACTGCGAAAGCAGATAGGCCTTCGTCACGATCCGCATGTTTTCCATGCGCCCGAAATCCAGCCCATGCTCCTCCATCGCCCGCGCCGCCTCATGGCGGTTCATGGCAATCACCAGCAGGATCGGCACCCGCTCGCCGCGCATCCGGTATCGCCGCATCAGCCCGCCTCCCGCGTCCGCGCGGGCCGCTCGCCCCATTCGGCAAGCTTCTCCCGGCGCAAGGCTTCCGCCTCCCGCCGTTCGGCCTCGCTCAAAACCCGCCACGCATCGCGCGCCAGGCCGAACACGCCGAACTCGCGCTTTTCCCAGTCGGCGTTCAATTCGATCAGTGCCATTTGCTCGCCTTCCTCGCTGTTGGCTGTCGGTTCTGTTCGCTGGCGATCGCGGCCGCGCCCGGCGCATCCGGCCTGCGGTCGCGCTCGGCAATCATCGCCTCGATCTTGTCCATGAAGGCCTGCGGCGCAGTCACCAGCTCGCCCCGCGCCCAGCGCTCGGTCGCCAACCGCTGCATTGTGCGGCTATCGGAACTCTCGATATGCCAGATACCCCGGTGCAAAGAACCTGCGGGAATAGCCTCGATCCCTTCCGGCGTGGTGACGATCTCGGCCCAGTCCGGCAATCCGTAAAGCCCGATCCCGAACACCGTCAGGCACGCGCGCCGCGCATCGTCGGTGATGATGTAAAGCCGCTTTCTGGGCGTGCCGGTCATCGCGCACCGCCTTCCGGCCCGCGCTCCAGACGCCACCCGGTTCCCCATTGCGACGCAATGTCAAAACCGTGCGCCGCAAGCTTCTTCCGCAATTTGCAGATGAACACGTCGATGACTTTGGGATCAGGAGGATCTTGCGGCCGCCCGCTATAGAGCGCCGTCATCAGCGCCTCGCGGCTCACAACGCGATGCGTCTTCAACACCCGGAAAATGGTGAATTCGATCGGAGTCAGGCCAAGGTCCATGGCAAGCGCGGTATCGGCCAGTCCGACCAGTGCAGCTTCGAGCTGGCGGTTGCGCTCCCGAAGCTCTTCCATCTCTTCAAGGGAAACCAGACACCCACTCATTCCGCCCTCCCCGCAACTATTGCGCTTGAAGGCAGCGATGCTGCCATGCCATGTTTTCTCAGACCGCGAACGAAGTGGGGGGCGTCATGGCGAGCAATCAGAACGAGACAGACGAAGAGAACGATCGTAGTGGATGGCCAATACGCGACCCGCGCTTCTGGCTGTCCGTCTCGCTCACTCTTCTGTGCCTTCTGCTTGCATTTCTGCTGTTTTCCGGCTGGTACGTCTTTGAGAGTGACAAATTTCCAGGCGAAGCCGAAAAACGTGTCGAAATATTCTGGCGCATCGGAGCTGGATTTATCGCCTTGATAACCTTCACCACAGTCGTCTGGCGCGGCATGATGACCGACCAACAGGTCAATCTGCAAAGGGAGCAGATCAACCAGATAATTCGTCAGAATGACGCAAATGATAACGCCTCTTACGTCGATCTCCTCATGGAAGGCACGAAGCTTCTGAATCAAGAAGGAGACAGCAGCAAGAGAGCTGCTATTGCAGCCCTCGCGACGGTCATTGGCGATCCCAAAAGACGCTACTCGATCCAGGCGCTTGACAGCATCGGAAGCGAGTGGCGCCAGAATTCGACAAAATTGGAAGCAGACAATTACTTGCAACGCATACGTGACGAATTGCTGCGCGCTGATGATATGGGACTTAGGTCCTCTATCCACGCCACGTTCAAGACGGAAGATCAAATGAGCTTTTGGCGCTCCGTTCGCGGCTTCGCTTCCCAAAGTTACAGGGGTGGCGTCATTCAGAATTTTGGTCATGCATCCGCGACCGAAGACTTGAGCGCGAATGTTGGACCACTTTTCGAAATTCAGCGCGACCCGTTTAGCGAGTTTATGTTGGTCACAATAATTCGTAGCTTCATCACGGATGATATTGGCGAACGCCGAACAGCCTTTTTCGACTGCGACTTTAAGGAGTGCAAAATCGGCAGGATCAGTAGAGCTACTTTCGCCTTTAATCAGTTCTCTGCCTGCTGCTTTAGCGGCGCAGAAATCTATGCTGGCGAAGATGACGTCTTCGGCTCGACCGCTCTTTCTCTGACTAAAGAGAAATTTGCCGGCTCCTACTATGATGTAGCTACACCACCCCGAGCTGAAGACGGCTTCAGCGATTGGGCTTTGTTTCTTCAGCCAAAGATCCTTGAAGCGAATCATTGGTTCAATGCCATCCCCGATCAGAGCGGTGGATGGACGCGCGCACCAATCACGCCCTGACGACATCACAATCATTCCGCCGCTCCCTCAAACACGTCCCGGCAATGCGTCGGGCACCAGCTCGCGCCCGCCCGCACCGGCGCGCCGCAGACAGGCATATCCGGCCCGCCGGCGGCATCGGCGGCCGAAAGCGGAAACCGGCATTCGCCAGCGCCGACCGTCAGTATGGTTTTCGGGGTAACCCCGGCGATCGCGAACTGCGAAAGGTCAACCTCCACCGGGCGCGGCTTGGCGGCGGAACCATCCGGCCGCCCCGGCAGCGCCAGGCCTGCGAGCCGAGCCGAGGGCTTGACCGCCATCGACGGCTTCGTTTCGACAACGCGTTTCTTCTTCGGAAACAGAGCCGGGTTCGCCGCGATCATCTTCGTCGCGCTCGAATAGCAACACCCCATCGCCTCGCTGATCTGCCGCGCGTTTTGCCCCTCGGCATAAAGCCGCGCCGCATCGGCCCGCAGCGCATCCGTCCATTGAAAGCGCGGCGCGGCCGGTGCTTCCGGCGCGGTCTCAGCGCCGCGACGCTGCTCATAGCGCGCAGCCCGCTCGCTCTCGTCTTCCTTGGGAAACAGATCGCGGTTGCGGTTCGCGATCCCGAGCACGGATGACCGCGAAACCCGATAATGCGCAGCGATATCGCCATAGGTGCAGCCGCCCCGCTTCATTGCGGCCGCTTCGCGCAGTTTGGCAGGTGTCCACTTCATGACGCCACCCCGCAGGTAAACGGCGCGTCATAGATGTCATTGCCGCCGCACACATGGCACATGCTGAAGCCGCAAACCTCGGTCAGCTTGCAGGCGCGCGGCGGCTGCGGCTTGTACCTCTCCCGGGTGATGGCATGCCCCGGCATCCGCGCCCGCATCTGCTCCGGCCCGCGCCAGTCGCGCCCGCCTTCCACGGCGAGCCGCGCCCGCATGTCGGTATGCGCCTCATAGCCATGGGAAAAAGGCAGCGGGATCGGAATGATGCGGGCAAGCTCGTTCATCACACCCGCCCCATCACCTGAAACAGCGCCCGCATCAGCTTGTCGAAGTCGCGCATGATCGCGCGCCGTTCAGCCTCGTCCACCTTGCCGTCGTCTGAAAGCGCCTCATGCATCCGGGTCTGAAACCCGGCAAAGGCAACGCTCACCGTGGTCACGTCGCGGTAATCGAGATCATGCGCATGATCCTCGCCATCGGCCGAGACCAGACGGAACCCCTGCGCGGCCGCAAGCGCGGCGGCGATGATCGGCGCGCCGGCCTCGCGGTCGGCCTCAAGCGCCACGTCCAGCGGCATGAAGGTTTCGGCATGATCCTCGCCGGCAAGGCCGTATTTGGAAAGCTGCGCGGCAGAAACCCGCGAGACCAGCGAAAGCGCCTCGCCGCCGCCCGCCGCCTTCACCGCGCGCCGCGATGCGGCCTTCAGCGCGCGCCCGTCGTCTTCAGTGATCACGCGCATGGCGAGCCTCCGGAAATTGCAAGGAAGATTTTTCGAAAAATTCTGCGGTGATCCGCCCCGCGCGCGGGCCTATCGTCACCCCATCGGAAAACGGAGAACACGACCATGAACAGCAAACCCGCCCGGCCTGTCCGGCAGGAACGAACAGGCCGGGCCGCAACCGCGCATTTCCCGCGGGCGGGGAGGAGGAGCGCCCGATGCGCGGAAGGCTTGAAACGCGCGGCATCATTCCCGCCCCCGCGTCATCTCGTCGATCCCCATGCGAAACCCGCCAATGAACTGGCGAACCGACCATGCCAGCCACATCGCGCCAATGGCGAAGGCGGCATAGGGCCAGTGCATCGGCATCAGAAAAGCCCAGGCCAGCAGAGCGATCGTCACACGGATCATCATTGGGCAGGCACCTGGGGCAACAGGAAGTCATTGGGCATGACGAGGCCGTCAGTCTTTTCGGCAATAGCAATCATCTGCTCCCGCCTCGGCACCCGTTCGCCATACATCCACTTGCGGACGCCGCTTTCAGAAACGCCGCCCACCAGAGCCGCAAACGCTTCTGGCGTGATGTTCTTCTCTGTGAGGTACTGCTTCAGCTTCATGATCGCTGAAGTTACACAATATGGGGAATATCGACAACCCCAAAATGGGGCGCGACAGATTTTTTCAGCCGCGTATCTTCCCTGCTATGGGTAACAAGTTGAAATTCCACCGGGAAAAAGCGCGCATGACGCACGAGCAGGCTGGGGCCGCCATGGGCGTTTCCAAGAGCCAGTACATAAAGCTCGAGCGCAATGAGAGGCGGCTGAACATCGACTACATCGAACGCGCAGCATCCGCTTTCGGGGTGTCACCAGCCGACATAATCTCGGACGACCCTCCCCCAACGAATGTCCCGCTTGTGGGCTACGTCGGCGCGGGCGCCGAGGTTCAGCCAGAGTTTGAACAGGTCCCGCCGGAGGGCTTGGAACAGATACACATACCCTTTGCGCTTCCCGCTGAAATGATCGCTTTCCAGATCCGGGGAGACTCCATGCTGCCCGTCTATCGCGACGGCATGGTGCTTGTGGTCTATCGCGAGCAGCGGCGGCCGGGCGAATGGTTCTTTGGCAAAGAGGCGGTAGTGCGCACCGAAGACGGCCGCCGTTTCGTCAAGACCATCATGCGCGGCAACCCGACAACGCTCTACTCAACAAATGCACCGCCGATCGAAAATGCCGTGCCGGTGTGGCTTGGCGAGATTTTCGCGATCTTGCCGCGCGAGAGCTTGGGGAATGGGGCTTAGACGCCTAATCTGTTCACGAACAAGATGGAGGAATTCAATGCATAAGGCACCAGACGCCGAGGAGCAGAAGCTCCTCGCCAGCATCGGAAATGTTGTTGTTGACTGGAATGCGCTTGAAGCATCAATGGAATTGCTCGTCTACACCCTGTCTGGGGGTGGCAAGCATATAGACGTACTAACTGCACACATGAACAACACAATGCTTTTAGATGCATTTAGAACGCTTGCTAACGATTTTGCTCCCGAGGAATATAGAGACGACCTGGAATTCATTGCCACCATGTTTGACCGTCTACGCTCGTACCGTAATTACTACGTACACGGCATAAAAGCGGTTACGCGCAAAGGGGGCAGAAGCGGCCCGCCGATTGGTGTAAGCCAGAGCGTATCAGCAAGATCCCGCCTCAAGCTCCATCAGGCCGTGATTGAAATCCATGAACTGGAAGAAATATCCAGACACCTTAACGAAGCAAAGCGCTACGTCGATCTCACTTTTGGTCATCTTTCGGGTATTGCAGCACGCCCTGGCTCAAAGCTACCTTCACGGCCGCTTGAAAGACCTCAGTTGCCAGATAGGCTGCAGAAGCCGATCCTATTTCTTCTAGACGCCTCACGGCTGCCTCCTGCATCTCAGGCGTCATAACCACATCCTTTGCGGTATAGGCGGATTTCAGTGCCTTCTCATCCATAAAACTAGCCTCCGGCTGTGTCATTTCGGGTGCTCTGCCGATCTACTCAATATCAGGATACATCACGCCCAACTGGCGGGGATAAAAAAATCGACAGCCGACAAAGCCCGCTTCGTGCGGGCTTTTTTTTATGACCTCAGACAACTGCCGACAATAGTTGAAAATAGCGCGTAATAAGAATTACACAATATGGGGTTGCTATAATCCCCATTTTGGGTAACATTCCTCCCAGCAGGCCAACCGTCCGGCCCGCACCCCGCCGCCGCGCAGGCCCGTCCGCACGGCGGCATCACCCCACGGGAAGGAAGAGACAATCATGCGACCCTTGAAATCCTACGCCAGAGTTGGCGCTATCGACCGCCCCGACCAGGCAACGGCGGAAGGCGAGCCGACGCCGCGCAGCATTCTCGATCTGAGCGAGGAAATCGGCGACGCGGGCCGCGTTCTTGAAAACTACGTCGCTATTGCCTCTTTCAACATCGGCAAGGCGACCCTGATCAAGCTTCTCCAAGTCGAGATCGATCACCTGAGTGAGTAACCCGTTCCGCTCCGGTGTCCGGCTCCCCGCGAGCCGGCATCCCGAACGGAACGGAGGTTCGGCATGAAAAGCAATGCACCTGAAATCATCTACGCCACCGTCAACGGAGCGCGGACGGACGTTCTCAGCGGCCGCAGCCAGCTCATCGGCGGCTGGGAAGAGCACGACCGCGAAAACCCGCGCGCAACCCGCTATGTCCGGCAGCCACATGGCTATCCGTGCAGCATGGAGAAATTCGTCAATGCGCTGCTTGCCGAATGCGACGAATTCGAAATCCACGATGCGGTTAAAGCCTGGGTAAACGGAGATTGGGCCGAAGCTGTCTTTCCCCTTAGCGCGAAGAAAATCGAAACCCTGATCAGCAATGCGTCCACCGAACAAGGCGGTGCGGCATGAACCGGCGCGACGCAACGGAACCACTGCTCGATTGGGCGAATTTCGCCGGTCCTTCTCGGAATATCGAGTGGAAACCAGATGACCAGGAGTTGATCTGCACGGCTCTCAATTTCTGCGCCGACGAAGGCGATCAAGACGAGGACGCCGGTCAACAGATCGTCGAACGTCTTCTCGCGGCATGGCAACTCACGGCGATCTCCGACGGACGCCCCTGCACCATGGAAGCCTTCGTCGCCGCCCTGCTCGCCGAAGGCCTCGACGCCCCCGTCATCAAGGGCGCGATCAGCGCATGGATCAAGGGCGACTGGCAAGCCGCCCTCCTCCCCCTCTCCGACGACGCCCGCACCCGCCTGACCGGCAAAGGCGGTGCGGCATGAGCGGCGCAAGAAAGTGCAAGTTTTGCGGCGATCCCGTCGGTTATGAGCATTGGGAATGGGGTTTCGACTTTTGCCCCGACTGCTCTGAGATTGCGGAGGCACGCTCCCGGAAACGCCGTGAATGGCAGGAATATCACGACGAGCCCTGCCCCGAGGTTGAGCTTCCTCCTTACCAGAAGGGAGCAACATCATGACCACCCGTCTTTCCTACGCCGCGCTTTATTGCGCCCTCCTCGCCCTCACCGCCTTGTTCTGGCTTCGGCTGGACGCATGGCTTTCCGTCCACGGTTGAAAGGATTGCTGATGATCCCCCGCCTCACCGAATACCCCGTCCACGCCTTTCGCCCGAGCGGAACGCTGGTTGATCTTGGCGCGCCGGATGCCGCAGAGATATTCTTTGACCAGATCGCGCAAGGCCTGTCGAAGATCGCCCGTTTCAACGGCATGGCGCCCGGCCCGGCCTATTCCGTCGCCCAGCATTCCGTCATGGGCGCCGACGCCCTGTTGAACGAGGGCGCGGATCATTTCACCGCGGCGATCTTCCTCATTCATGATGCCCATGAGTACCTGATCGGCGACTGGACGCGCCCGGCCCAGCAACTGATCGCCGCCACCATCCGCACGGAAAGCGCCGAGGCGGCGAACCACTTCATGCTCGCGACCGCGCGCATCAAGGAAGGCTGGGATCGCGCGATCTGCCACGCCGCCGGCCTGCCCCCGCCCGAGCACTGGACCAATGCCCGCCATGCCGCCGTGCACGACATGGATGCCCGCATGCTGCGCGCCGAGGTGGAAGCCCTGTTCGGCCCCGCCACCGCCCGCACGCTGCCGCCCTCGAAGCCGCCGAAAACGCGCGGAGCAATCAAGCCCTGGCCGCCGATGAAGGCCGAGGAAAAGTTCAACGACATGTGCCGCCTCCTGCCGATCTTCGCCGGTCAGCATCCCCGCGCGGCCAGAGTGTAAGGAAGGATATCGAAATGCCGAAATTTCTTCGTGGCGATCCCGTGCGCAAACGGGCTGGATCATCGTGGCACGGCATCATCGTCGGTGAATATTCGACGGACCTGACGTCGGAAGGCTATTGTGTCGAAAGCCTTTTTGAAAAGGGCTCCGTCCAGATATATCCAGCGGCTGCGCTGGAGCTGATAACGACGGTAAAACCGCCGACCCGCCAAGAGTTCATCGACCGCTTCGTTAAGAAGATGGTCGAGGTGGCGGGCGAGCGCTTCACCGATGGCCACTCGATCGCCGACTATGCGACCGAGATCGCCCCCACCTTCTTCGACGACCCCTCACAAAGGGTCGAAGGGCCAGAGTCCTGCGCGCTTGCCGATATCGATTGCTGGGAGCGCTGATCATGGCAGGTTCCGTCAACAAGGTCATCCTGATCGGCAATCTCGGCCGCGATCCGGATATCCGCACAACGCAGGATGGCCGCAAGATCGCCAGCCTGTCGATCGCCACATCGGAAAGCTGGCGCGACCGCACCACCGGCGAGCGCAAGGAACGCACCGAATGGCATCGCGTCGTCATCTTCTCGGAAGCCCTGGCGAAGATCGCCGAGCAATACCTGAAGAAGGGCGCGAAGCTTTATATCGAGGGCCAGCTTTCCACCCGTAAATACCAGGGCAATGACGGCCAAGACCGCTACACGACCGAAATCGTGCTGAACGGCTTCAACGCCGTCCTCACCATGCTCGACAGCACGGGCGGAAACCGCCCGCCGCCCGCGACCGATCCAGACGATTACGGCCGCGAAACCACGCGTGACCCGGGCGGTGAATTCGCCCGGCCGATCTCGCCCGATCTCGATGACGACATTCCGTTCTGAGGCTGCAGCAAAATGTCAGAACAGCAGAAGGCTATCAGCCGCAGTAATCGTCGGGAGATACGAAATCCGGTTCTCGCTCTGCCAGCCATGCGAGAGCTTGCGGAACTGCCGATCGATGATCGCGAGGCTATTGCTCGTCTAATGGATGACCTCGCGAAAGACGCTCGGCAGCGAGCGCAAAAAAGCTGGCTCCAGAACAAAGGGCCAATGGCGGCTTACTGGAAGGCCGTCGGCGCATACGCCGCTCACATTCGGGCGGCGCTGAGAAATCCCATCCCTCCAAAAACACCTCAGGAGTAGCTTATGTCAAACGATGCACATGGCATTGCCCGCGACCAGTTGCGTTCGATCATCGAACGGATCGAGCGGCTGGAGGAGGAAAAGAAGACGATCGCCGACGACATCAAGGATGTCTACGCCGAGGCCAAGGGCACGGGCTTCGACACAAAGGCGCTCCGCAAGATCATCGCCCTGCGAAAGCTCGACGAGAGCGAGCGCATGGAAGAGGAAGCCGTGCTCGACACCTACATGATCGCGCTCGGCATGATCCCCGCGCCGGAGGATGCGTGATGGAAAATCCGCTCGAAAAATTCGACACGCCGCAACTTGAGGCGGAACTGAGGAGGCGTGGAGCGCTGCCGCACAAAAGGCTCAGCGGCCTCGACTGGCGGAGAAATATAGAGCGCCTTGGCGAGCTCATCGCTGATGGCGATACGGTCGAGGCACTTCACCATCTTCGGGAAATCCATCCCTCCGCCAGCCTGCCCCCCCCCGAAACGATCATGCGTCAACGCCGCCGCATCACCGGTAAACCGTCGGAGCCTGCCCATGTTCACCGCTGAAAAGTCCGCGCTGCTCGCCGCGCTCGAAACGGCAAACAGCGCGGTCGAGCGCCGCAACACCATCCCGATCCTCGCCAATGTCCTGTTTGAGCGGGCGGATGATCCTGACAGGCTCACGCTACGGGCAACGGATCTGGATATCGAGATCGTGGTCAGCTTCGCGGCCGATGCGGCGGAGGGCTTCGAGCCCTTCACGGTGTCGGCCAGCATGCTGCTATCGATCGTCAAGAGCCTGCCCGACGGCGCGATCACCATCGCCAATGCGGACGCCAAGGCGAACGCCCTGCACGATGTCACGGTCAAATCCGGCCGCTCGAAATTCCGCCTGCCCGTCCTCCCGGCCGAGGACTTCCCCACCCTGCCGGAGATGACCGCCAAGCCCATCACCGTTGACGCCCAGCCCTTCCGCCAGGCGCTCGTTGAAACTGCTTTCGCCATGGCGGGCCAGAAGGAGGATCGCGTCTATCTGAAAGGCGTCCATCTTCACCGGCGCGCGGATGATATTGCGCTGGTCGCGTCGAACGGCCACCTGTTGACGGTGCGCGTGATCGATTCCTTCGACAGCCCGGCCGATCTGCCCGGCATCATCATCTCCGACAAGATGGTCGGCATACTTTCGAAGGCGCTGCCGGAAACCGGAACAATATCGCTAAGAATAGACGATCGCCGCATCTCGGCCGAGATCGGCAATCGCACGATCACGGCGAAGCTGGTCGAGGCGACCTATCCGGAGTATCCGCGCCTGATCGCCGCCGGCCTTGAAGACACGATCACGGTGGAACGCAAGAAGCTGCTGGAGGCATCCAAGCGCGTCGGACTGGTACTCACTGCCATGAGCCAGGCCACCGTCCTCACATTCTCTGCAGGCCTGCTGACGATCGAGGCCGCAGACCGCGAAGCCGGCGACGCCAGCGAAGACCTTGAAATCGACGGCGAGATCGAAGCCCGCATCGGCGTGAAACAGCAATACCTCGCCGGGGCGCTGGATCACATGCCCGGCGCCCGCATCGCCATCCACACCGGCGCAGGCGCTGGACAGATCAGGCTCACCAGCCCCGACGGCCACGCCGACGACCTGATCGTCATCATGTTGATGCGGGTGTAACCATGAGCGAAGGGCTTCTTAACGCCGATCAGGCGGCAAGCTATCTCAACATATCGAAAAAGCAGCTTGCCCACTTGACGCAGGCGGGAAGCCTGCGCTGGATTAATATCGGCCTCGGCGAGAAACGGCCGACGCGGCGCTACACCCGCGCCGATCTCGATGAGTTCATTGATGCGAGGAGGCGCGAGTGTCAGTCTACAAGCGATCAGGCGAGGCGACATACTCTTACGACTTCGTCGTCAGGGGTCGTCGATTTTCGGGGAAAACTGGCGCAACTTCGAAGCGGGAAGCAAAGCGCGTCGAAGACGCCATCAAGGAATCGGTCCGCGCCGAACTGATCGCCGCCGAGACCCGCCCGGCCGATCGCATGACCTTCGAGGAGGCGGCCTCGCGCTGGTGGCTGGAGATCGGCCAGCATCACAAGAATGTGGAAACCACGCTCCAGGTCCTCGCCTGGCTGAATGACGCCGTCGGCAAGAACACCGATCTGGCGAAGATCGATGACGCCCGGATCGCAGCGATCGTCGCCAGACGTCGCGGCGAACACATCAAGGGCGATCCGAAGCGCCCGCTCGTCTCGGCGGCCACCGTCAACCGCACCTGCACCCAGCCGCTGCGCGAGATCATGCTGCGCGCGAAAAACGTCTGGAAGGTCAAGACGGCCGATTTCCATTTCGGCCAGCACCTGTTGAAGGAACGGCAGGAACGCGTCCGCGAGGCGAGCGCGGCCGAGGAGGACAGGATCCTGTCGGAACTCAGCCCCGGCTATGCCGAGGCTGTTCTGTTCGCCTTCCTCACCGGTTGCCGCCGCATGGAAATCCTCGGCCTCAGATGGCCACATGTCGATTTCTTCGGCCGTCAGTTCACGGTCACCGGCAAGGGCGACAGGCGGCGCGTGATCCCCATGTCGCAGGCGATCTATGATCTGCTATGGTCGCAGAAGGACCACCACCCCGAAATCGTCTTCACCTATGTCGCTAGGCGCACGCTGAAGAAGCGCAACCTGATCAAGGGCCGCCGCTATCCGCTGACGGAAGCCGGCCTCAAGACGGCCATGCGCCGCGCCGTCCCGGCCGCCGGCGTCGAGGATTTCCGCTTCCACGACACCCGCCACACGGCGGCGACCCGGGTGCTTCGAAAATCAAACCTCCGCGTCGCCCAGCGCCTCCTCGGCCACGCCGATATCCAGACGACGACAAAATACGCCCACGCCCTCGACGAGGACATCCGCGCCGCCCTGGACGCGACATCCAGTCCCACGAGAAATCCCACGGAGGCCGACGGCATCCGCGACAACGATCTGAAAAAGCAAGAAAAATAACTCCGAGGCTCACCGCCCCCCAGTCAAGTGCGCTACCGGGCTGCGCTACACCCCGACCAACCGTCTAGACGGCCCGTTCCCTTTAGACTCTCGCTAGAGCAGGCGCAAGAGGCAAAACCGGGTTTGCGCACAAAAACCGCGACGGGTTTTCAGACAGCCTTTGTTTGCCAAAAGGACGGATCGGGCTGGATAACGTCCACCCCCGCGCCGAATGTCGATGAAAAAAAGGGGAAGACAGAGGAGGTCAAGCCGACCATCGCAACGATGAAAGTCAGCAAAAACCATTTTCTGTTGGCAAACGGAGTTGGCGTGTAACAAACCGAGCAGACTGCCCTGCCATAGCGAAGGCGATGCCTGCAATTACTGCACCGGAAAAGACGCATATCGGCTCTCCTAAAGCCGCCACAATAAGTAAATTAAGCCACACCTCCAATTTTTATTCAACAAAATACTTCAAAAATATCAATATTTCATAATCTTTACATATTAGTTAATTCTATAGTAAATTACAATAATATATAGATAGTATTTTTATAGTTTCATCCATGCATAAATTGAGATTCGTCAATTTTATTTTATACATTGACGGACAAGACAAGAAATAGCAATCCTAAGCGGCGTTCGAGCCAGTCCGGCAAATCACTGCTCGCGCACGGCGTGATGATAGCGCCGATAAATCTCATCGATATCCACTGTTGGGTGCGGGCTTTCGATCCGCATATCGAGCATCGCGCGGTGAATGATATCGGCGGCGGCGAGATTGCGGAACCATTTGCGGTTGGCGGGGATCACATACCAGGGCGCATGGGCCGTCGAGCAATGCGACAGCATCGCCTCATAGGCCTCGATATACTCGTCCCAATGATCGCGCTCGGCATAGTCGGAAAGAGAGATCTTCCACTGGCGGTCCTTGTCCTCCAGCCGCTTCTCGAACCGTTCGAGCTGCTCATCCTTGGAGATATAGAGGAAGAACTTGACGATGGTGACGCCGTTTTCGGTCAGGAACTCCTCGAAATTGTTGATCTGGTGATAGCGCTTCGACCATTCCTGCTTGGAGACCAGATTGTGCACCCGGGCCACAAGAACGTCCTCGTAATGTGAGCGGTTGAAGACCGCCACCTGGCCCATGGCCGGCACGCGCTGGTGCACGCGCCAGAGAAAATCATGCGCCTTCTCGACCTCGGTCGGCTGCTTGAAGCTCGCCACATAGGTGCCCTGCGGGTTCATGGCGCGGATCACGTGCCAGCAGACGCCATCCTTGCCGGCGGCATCGATGCCCTGCAGCACGATGAGCAGCGCATGCTTCTTTTCCGCATAGAGCATTTCCTGCAGCGGCGTGATTTCGTCCAGTATCCCGGAGAGCTTTTCCTTGCCCTCCTCCTTGCTCTCGATCCCGCCGTCCTGGTGCGGATCGATATCGGCAAGCGAAACCGTGCTGCCGGGCTCGATAGCAAGCTTCTTGCGAAAATCCATGACATGCTCCCATGCTCTGCGCTTTCATCAAACCTAACGCACGAGCGGCAAAAACGGCATTAAATTGTTACTACCGGAACAGGCGCTCGTTCATCACATCGATCGACATCGCCCGGCGCGCGCTGCGGTTTTCGAGCACATAGTCGACGCCGATCCGCACCAGCCCCAGCACGAACAGCCAGACGATGAGGTAGACCCAGACGAGACCGATCACCAACCACGGGATCTGCGGGACCAGAATGCCGAAACCGCACATCAGCACCGCCACCAGCTGCGTGGCGACCATTGCGATCAACAAGGGCGCCGCCGGATAGGGCCTCTTCGTGAACCAGTTTTCCTTGCGCGCGACCAGCAGCAGCAGATGGCCGCCGGCCACAAGCTGCAGAAACATCATCGATTGCAGATGCGCGGTGTCCGTTATGCCAAGCCCCGGCCAGCGCGCCGGCTCCGACATCACCTCCATCCCCATCATCAGCAGTCCGAAGGACTGGACGATCGAGGCGAAACCGAGCACCGCCGCGACCGTCAGCAGATGCGGCATCCGCCATCGGATCGGCTGATCAGAAACAGTGGTATTGTCATAGGCGACCGTCATGATCGGAATGTCGTCAAGCAGCGACATCAGCACGATCATGATCGGCGTCAGCGGCTGGAAACCGAGGAAGATCGTCGACAGCACCACCAGGAACATGATCGTCATCGTCAGCGCCACGCGATAGACCGTGTAGCTGGTGATCCGGCCGAAAATCCGCCGCGCCTCGTCGATCGCGTTTTCGATCACCGAAAGGCCGGGGGCCGTCAAAATCAGCGCCGCGGCGCTGCGCGCGGCATCGGTTGCACCCGAGACCGCGATCCCGCAATCGGCCTGCTTCAGCGCCGGCGCGTCGTTGACGCCGTCGCCGGTCATCGCCACCAGATGGCCGTTCTTCTGGAACGTCTTGACGATGGCGTATTTGTGCTCGGGAAACACGCGCGCAAAACCGTCCGCCGTCAGGATGCGGTTGGCGATCGGACCGGGCACGTTATCGGGGTCCATATCCTTGGGGAACACATCCGCCGCGGCGAGAATGTTGGCGCCGAGGCCAAGCTGGCGGGCGGTTTCGCGCGCAATCGCGGTATCGTCGCCGGTGATCATCTTCACCGTCACGCCCTTGGTGCGGACATTGTCGATGGTCTGTTTCGAATCATCGCGCGGCGGATCGTACATCGGCAGAATGCCGAGCAACCGCCAATGCGCGCCGTCATCATCCGAGCGCGCCACGGCGAGCGCGCGGTAGCCCTTTTCGCCCAGCGCCGCGACATGGGTGTCGACCGCCGACGCATTGTCCCCGCCGCAAAGCTCCACGATCGCATGCGGCGCGCCCTTGGATACCAGGAACGCCGAGCCATCCGGCCCGGCAACGGCAGCCTCCGTGCGCTTCGAAACCGGATCGAACGGCGTGAACCGCGCCAGCCGGTACTTTCCGAGCACCGTCTTGTCCGGCAGCGCCGCAATCACCGCACCGTCGATCGCATCGCTATCCTCGGAACGCGAGGCAAGAGCGCCGGCCAGCACGATCTCGGCGGGATCAGCGCCATCGAGTGGGATCGGATCGCCCAGCGTCAGGATATTCTTGGTCAGCGTGCCGGTCTTGTCGGAACACAGGATGTCGGCGCCGGCCATTTCGTCGATCGAGGAGAGCCGCGAGACGATCGCCTTTTCCTTCGACAGCGCCAGCGCGCCGAGCGCCATGGTGATCGAGAACACGGCAGGCATGGCGACCGGAATCGACGCAACCAGCAGCACCAGCACGAATTGCAGGATCGCCAGCGCATCGGCAAGGCCCCAATTGTCGGCCTTCACGATGTCGACATAGACTTGAACCGCCACCATGATCAGCGCCAGAACCACGGCCAGCACGATCAGGAAATTGCCGATGTGGAACATCGCCTTCTGCGCCTGGCTGACGGCGCCGGCTCCGGCGACGAGCTTGGCCGTGCGGCCAAAGAACGTGTTGCCGCCGGTAGCGATCACCACGCCGGCCATCTCGCCCTGCTTCACCACGCTGCCGGAATAGGCGAGATCGCCGACCTTCTTGGTAACGGGCAGCGATTCGCCCGTCAGCGCGGCCTGATCGATCGAGGCGTAGTCGCCGGAGACCAGCCTGATATCGGCCGGCACGATGCCGCCGAGGTGAATGTTGACGATATCGCCGGGCACCAGCGTCGCGGCATCCACCGTCTTGGCCACGCCGCCGCGCACCGCGCTTGCCTGCGGGGCGAGCGAGTTCTTCAGCGCGGCGAGCGCGCTGGTGGCCTTGCTGTCCTGATAGAATTCGAGGCCCGCATTGAAGAGCAGCAGGCCGAAAATGATGACGAAATCGCCGGTGTCGCCAAGCACGAGCGAGACCAGCGCCGCCGCCTCGATCATGAAGGCGATAGGTCCCACGAAGTGCCGCAATATCTGCCGCGCGAGGCTGGTCTTTTCCTCCGGCAGCGCATTCGGGCCATAGGTCGCAAGCCGCCTGGCGGCCTCATCTTCGGAAAGCCCCGACGCAATATCGGTTTTCAGCTTTTCAACAACCGCGTCGACCGGCGCGTTTTCGAGGTCCGTTCCTGCCGCTTCATCTGCCATCGTCCAACTCCAGCAAAGGCGCCTGCGAAACCGCACGGTCTCGCCACCATAAGTGGAAACAGAACGCGGGCGGTTTGGCAATATGCGTGTACGAAAGGATCGCTACACGAAAAACGCGATATTTGGATGACGTCGATCAAACCGGCATGTTCTTGGCAGCGCCTATCGAACCTGATCGAGAAGCCGCTTGCATTCCAGGAGGTCGGAAAGCACCTCCTTCAGCATCGCGTCGTCGGAACGCGCAAGGCCGAACGCCGGATCGACATCGCCCTCGCCTTCCTTGGCGCGGCGGAAAAACCCCTTGCTGCTTGCCTTTTTGGGCCGTCCGACGACCTGGTCGTCGTCGAAGATCGAATGCTGTTCGTCCTTGCGGGCCTCGGGCTGCGGCGCCAGCGCCTCGATCAGTTCGGCATCGCCGCTGCCGACAGCGGTGACAAACCGATTGCCGTTGCTTTTCAGAAGCTTCTGAACGCCCTTGATGGTGTAGCCGTGATCATAGAGGAGGTGGCGGATGCCCTTCAGGAGTTCGATATCCTCCGGCCGATAATAGCGCCGCCCGCCGCCGCGTTTCATCGGCTTGACCTGGGTAAAGCGCGTTTCCCAGAACCGGAGCACGTGCTGCGGCAGTTCCAGTTCTTCGGCAACCTCGGAAATGGTGCGAAACGCCTCGGGACTTTTGTCCATGCCAGTCAAACGCTCCCCGCTAAAGCGCGTCCAGAAAAAGTTGAGGTGGGTCTCCCGCCCGGACGCGCGAAAACACTATCGAATCGCAGCTATTTCATCGCGAACGCGCCGCGATGACAAGGCGGAATCGAAAATTGACAGGGGACGGATCAGCCAGCCGACTTGGCGGCGGCCTTTTCGGCCTTGTTGCGGCGCATCAAGTGCGACTTCAGGATCTTCTGCTTCAGCACGTTGGACGCCTTGAAGGTCATCACGCGGCGGGGCGAGATCGGCACTTCCTCGCCGGTCTTCGGGTTGCGGCCGATGCGCTCGTTCTTGTCGCGCACCTGGAAGGTCGCGAAGGAAGAGAGCTTGACCGTTTCGCCGCGCACGATCGCGTCGCAGATTTCGTCGATCACCGTTTCCACCAGTTCGGCGGATTCCGTTCGCGAAAGTCCCACCTTGCGGAAAACCGATTCGGCCAGGTCCGCGCGCGTCACAGTTTTGCCAGGCATTACCGCATCCCGATTTTTGTCTATTTCCCCGTCGCCCAGAACACTATTGCCGACCGGCATGGCGGTCAAGCGCCTGATGGGACGGAATCCGCGATGAGCGCCGCTACCAGCGCAAAAGCACCGCGCCCCAGGTGAAACCGCCGCCCATGGCTTCCAGCATTACCGTGTCGCCACGCTTGATCCGGCCATCGCCGGCGGCAGCGGCCAGCGCCAGCGGGATCGAGGCCGCCGAGGTATTGGCGTGCTGGTCGACCGTAACCACGACCTTTTCCATCGGGATGCCGAGCTTCTTGGCCGAGCCCTCAATGATGCGACGATTGGCCTGATGCGGCACCAGCCAGTCGAGTTCGTCGGCGGTGATGCCGGCCTCGTCGAAGGCGGCCTCGATCACGTCGGTGATCATGCCGACAGCATGCTTGAAGACCTCGCGGCCCTGCATGCGCAGATGGCCGATATCGCCGGTCGTCGATACGCCGCCATCGACATAGAGCTTTTCGCAATGCGCGCCATCGGAGCGCAGGCTGGCGGCGATGATGCCGCGATCGCCCGCCGCCGCGTCGTCAACGGCTTCAAGGATGATCGCGCCGGCGCCATCGCCGAACAGCACGCAGGTGGTGCGGTCGGTCCAGTCGAGAAGGCGCGAGAAGGTCTCGGCGCCGATCACCAGCACCCGCTTCGCCCGCCCCGCGCGGATGAAGTTGTCCGCCGTCGTCACCGCGTAAACGAAACCCGAGCAGACCGCCTGCATGTCGAAGGCGAAGCCGTGGTTCATCCCCAGGCGATGCTGGATATTGACGGCGGTGGCCGGGAAGGTGTTGTCGGGCGTCGAGGTCGCGACCACGATGAGATCGATGTCGTCGGGCGTCAGACCGGCATTGGCAAGGGCTGCCCGCGCGGCGGCCTCGCCAAGCGACGCCGAGGTCTCGCCCTCGCCCGCGATATAGCGCTGCTTGATGCCGCTTCGCTGCTGGATCCAGGCATCCGAGGTATCGACCAACTGCCGGAGTTCATCGTTGGTCACGACGCGTCTGGGCAGGGCTTTACCAAAACCGCAAACGACTGAACGGGTCATGTTTCTTTTCCTTATTGGCAGCAGCAGGGCTGCGTTTATCCGGTATTGCCGGCCTCAGGCCGCTTCCGGACCCATCGGTGATTCGTTACGGGCGTGATACTCGTTCAGATCATGCTGAATCTTGGCCTGCAATCCGTTGTGGACCATGTCATAGGCAACGTCGATCGCCGAGGCATAGCCTTCCGCATCCGTGCCGCCATGGCTCTTGATGACGATGCC
Organism: Martelella sp. FLE1502; assembly: GCF_053484255.1. Taxonomy (NCBI): domain Bacteria; kingdom Pseudomonadati; phylum Pseudomonadota; class Alphaproteobacteria; order Hyphomicrobiales; family Aurantimonadaceae; genus Martelella; species Martelella sp. FLE1502. Next base: position 76,386 of record NZ_JBAKFQ010000013.1, on the reverse strand, counting down.
GTTCAGCCCGAGGAACACGCCGCCATTGACCTTGCGCGGGTCGAGCTTGTCGCGCAGCATCTGAAACGCGCCGCGGGCAAGCACATAGCCAAGCCGGGTCATCCAGGTTCGCGACATCGCAGAGCGCAGATATTCGGCGATCTGGCGGGCGGTGCCCTCCGCCGTCTTCAGCGCGATATTGCCGGTGAAACCCTCGACCACGAAAACGTCCACGGTTCCGCGCCCGAGATCATCGCCCTCGACGAAGCCGGCATATTCGAGATTGTCGATATCGGCCTCGCGCAGAAGCTTGCCGGCTTCCTTGACCTGCTCCACGCCCTTGACCTCCTCGACGCCGACATTGACGAGGCCGACCGTGGGCTTTTTGATCTCGAACAGCGCGCGGGCCATCGCCCCGCCCATCAGCGCGAAATCGAGCAATTGCTTGGCATCGGCGCCGATCGTGGCGCCGATATCGAGCACGATGCTCTCGCCCCTGAGCGTCGGCCAGATGCCGGCGATTGCCGGGCGGTCGATCGCCGGCATGGTTTTCAGACAGAACATCGCCATCGCCATCAGCGCGCCGGTATTGCCGGCGGAGACGGCGGCATCGGACCGGCCTTCCTTGACCGCGTCGATCGCGCGCCACATGCTGGAGACATTGCGACCGCGCCTGAGCGCCTGGCTCGGCTTCTCATCCATCTCGACGGTGACTTCGCAATCGATGACCTCGGCCCGCTCGGCAAGCTTCGGATAGCCTGCGAGAAGCGGTTCGATCGCGTCCTTCCTGCCGTAGAGGAGAAAGCTGATATCGGGATGCCGCATCAGCGACTGGGCAGCGCCGCCAATCGCGACTTCCGGCCCGACATCTCCCCCCATGACATCAATGGAAATTCTAATCAAACGTTCCAGGTCCCTGTTTACACTTGCATCGGCGGAGCCGGGCCAAAATACCCTTTTTGCTTCCCGAGACAACTAGCCCGGTTGAAAAACATCAGTTTCCACCGTTTGCGGCCAAGCCGACAATCAGCAAAAATCTATTCGGATTTGTTTTTCCAGTCCTTCAGCGCGGCAAAGGGAGACGGCGCGGCGTCATCATCGGAACCGTCGTCGTCCGCGAGGTCGTCGGGCAGGGCCGCACCGGGCTTGCGCGGATAGGGGTCGACCGCAAGGCCGATCGTCTCAAGCACCAATGCAGCGATATCGACCTCGCTTCCGGCGAACGGCTCCGGCTCGTCGGGTCCGTTAGGATCGACGATCAGCTCGCCTTCCTCGTTGAACTTGCGGTGAAACTGGCGAGAATTTTCCGGAAGGAAAGTGGCATCGACCTCTTCCTCGATTTTCGCTTCCAGCGGCTCGAGCGTGACCACGCAGTTCTGGGTGATCTCAGCCCTGACCGTGCCTTTGAGCCGGACGCCATCGCGCCGCCAGGGCGAAATCCTCAAATCCGCCGAAAGGCTTTCGACCGAACGGACATCGAGAAATGCCGCGGTCGCCGCGCGCTCCGCCTCATCGGCCTCGAGACGCATGTCGAAGGCTGCGGATGAGGCGCGGGCAACGGCGAACGGCCGCGAGAAGGGCAGTTTTCTGTCATCGGCGTTTTCTTCAGCCACGGGCAACCTCCGTGCTTTCCGGCACCAGGAAGCTCACCATGCCGGTTTCGACCATGACCTCGTCCATGCGCCCGAGATGATCGGCATTGGCCAGCATCCAGCGCGCGAGCTCCGCCATATCGACCGGCTCGGACTCGACCCCGTGGAAATTCTGCGAAAGCGCGATCGCGAGTTGGCCAAGATCGCGGTCCTGAAGGCAGCGCACATAGCGTTCCAGCCGGCCATAGAACATGCCGGCGAGCTTCTTCATCCGCTTCGGCACGGAATTGTCGCCGACGCCCAGTTCGCGGATGGAGTAGTCGATGTCGAGGAAGAAGGCGTCGACCACTTCCTGCGAGAGCTGTTTGCCGCTGTCGGATGACTTCGCGGTGCGCCACAGGAACAGGATCATTACCGATGACAGCATCTCGAAACGCCCCATCACCGTGTCCGGCACGTTGTAATCGGTATAAAAACACGGCTGGCGCGCCGTCGTCGTGATCACGCCATACTGGCGCTCCACCACCTGACGGTTGCCGCGTCTTCTGCTGAATAGTCCCAAGGTCGTCCCACTCTCTCTACAAAAATTCCATGGCATCGCACCCGCCCGATGCAATTGCATCCGGACCCAAGCTGGTTTATCCAGTTACCCTGGAAAACGCGAAGCTCGATGACGGGCCGACCGAAGATGGCTGAAGTCCCCATGAACCAACCATGGACAATGGTAGTTTGCGCGGGGGCTGGCCGCAACCGGGAATCGTCGCCGGCAACAGGTATTGCCTGAAGCTGGCGAAAGATGAAAACAATCAGCCGGCGGGTTCGCCCGATCGGCGCCGAGACCTGCCAGGGAGTGTATGTTGAAGACGCACGGTGTGAAATTTGATCTGAAGCCGGCCCGCCCGGCAGCCGCCGGTGCCCTTGTCGCCGTCACCCTTCTGGTTGCAGGCTGCTCGACCAGCGATGTCATCGGCAGCAAGAACGTCTATTACCAGGGCTATGTCGTCGACGAGCAGATGCTGCAGCTCGTCAAGGTCGGCTCCAGCCGCGAGCAGGTTATTCTGACGCTTGGCGAGCCCTCGACCACCGCGACCTTCGACAACGAGGTGTTCTTCTACATCTCGCAGAAGAAGGAAAAGCGCTTCACCTTCCAGAAGCCGCGTCTTGTCGACCAGGAAATTCTGGCTGTCTATTTCGATGGCAATGGCCGCGTCGAGCGCATCGGCCGCTACACGCTGCAGGACGGCAATGTCATCGACATGGCGACCGAGACGACGCCGACCGGCGGCAAGGACATCACCTTCATCCAGCAGATCCTGCAGGGCACCGGCAGCAGCGCCGCCCGCGACTTCTTCGGCGCCGGCAACAATGCCGGTGTGGTCGGGCCCTAATCCACAAACACAAATGGCAGGCCCCCGGGCCTGCCATTTCATTTGACCGGCGATTTTCGCAGGCGCTCAGTTCGTGCCCTGCATCACCCGAACAACCTTCGGCGAAAGCTTTCCACGCTGGGCGGCCTTGTAATCCTGGTAGGTCAGATCACCATTGGCCATGCCGGTTACGATGCGCGAGCACAGAAGGGGCAGAGCCTTGGACTTGGTCGTGTCGAGCACGACCGCAATCATGCGTATGTCTTCGGCGCTGAGCGCCTTCATCTCGTTGACGCACTCTTTTGAAACTTCTCTCTGCATGGCCTTGCTGCCGGCCAGCGCCGTCTGGGCCACCGCAAATTCATTTGCTTCCTGCGTCGACTGGCAGCCCGCAAGAAGGCCAAAACCGAGAGCGGCGACCAAAAGTCTTTTCATGCAATTCCTCATTTTTTCCGTGAACTCGTTCAACCCGAAAAGTTCCCCCGGCCGAAGCCGGGGGAATGAACCTTACGCCAACACCGCCAGCAGCAGCAGCGCCATGATATTGGTGATCTTGATCGCCGGGTTGACGGCGGGGCCGGCGGTGTCCTTGTAGGGATCGCCGACGGTATCGCCGGTGACCGACGCCTTGTGCGCTTCCGAGCCCTTTTCGTGGGTGACGCCGTCGGCATCGACGAAGCCGTCCTCGAAGCTCTTCTTGGCATTGTCCCAGGCACCGCCGCCAGACGTCATCGAGATCGCGACGAACAGCCCGTTGACGATCACGCCGAGCAGCGATGCCCCGAGGGCTGCAAAGGCAGAGGCCTTGGAGCCCGACATCAGCCAGACGCCGAAGAACACCACCAGCGGCGCCAGCACCGGCAGCAGCGACGGCACAATCATCTCGCGGATCGCGGCGCGGGTCAGCATGTCCACGGCCCGGCCGTAATCCGGCTTCTCCGTGCCGCCCATGATGCCCGGCTTGTCGCGGAACTGCTGGCGCACCTCGGCCACCACCGCGCTTGCCGCCCGCCCCACGGCCGTCATCGCGATGCCGCCGAAGAGGTAGGGGATCAGCCCGCCGAAGATCAGGCCGGCGACCACATAGGGGTTGGAGAGCGAAAACGAGATATCGCCCATATCCGCATAGAACGGATATTGATCGCCATTGGCGGCGAAGAAGGCCAGATCGTTGGAATAGGCCGCAAACAGCACCAGCGCGCCGAGACCGGCTGACCCGATCGCATAACCCTTGGTGACCGCCTTGGTGGTATTGCCGACGGCATCGAGCGCGTCGGTGGATTTGCGCACTTCCGGCGGAAGCCCGGACATTTCCGCGATGCCGCCGGCGTTGTCCGTGACCGGGCCGAAAGCGTCGAGCGCGACGATCATGCCGGCAAGGCCGAGCATGGCGGTGACCGCGATGCCGGTGCCGAACAGGCCGGCAAGCTGATAGGTGACGATGATGCCGCCGCATATCACCAGCGCCGGCAGCGCGGTCGCCTCAAGCGAAACCGCAAGCCCCTGAATGACATTGGTGCCGTGGCCGGAAACCGAGGCCTGGGCGATCGAGGTCACAGGGCGCTTGCCCGTGCCGGTATAATATTCGGTGATCACCACGATCAGCGCGGTGACGATCAGGCCGACAATGCCGCAGATGAACAGCGCCAGACCGGTGATGTTGCGGCCGGCGACCTCTCCGATCGAGCCGAAGCCGATGGTCGCCCAGGTGGCAAGGCCGATGCCGACGATCGACAGCAGGCCGGTCACGATAAGGCCGCGATAGAGCGCGCCCATGATCGAGCCATTGGTGCCGAGCTTGACGAAGAAGGTGCCGACAATCGATGTCAGGATGCAGACGCCGCAGATCGCGAGCGGCAGCAGCATGACATCGGCAAGCACCGCCGCACCGCCGAAGAAGATCGCGCCGAGCACCATGGTCGCGACCACCGACACGGCATAGGTCTCGAACAGGTCGGCCGCCATGCCGGCGCAGTCGCCGACATTGTCGCCGACATTATCGGCGATGGTCGCGGGGTTGCGCGGGTCGTCCTCCGGAATGCCGGCCTCGACCTTGCCGACCAGATCGCCGCCGACATCGGCGCCCTTGGTGAAGATGCCGCCGCCGAGACGCGCGAACACGGAAATCAACGATGCGCCGAAGCCGAGCGCGACCAGTGCGTCGATGACATGACGGTCATCGGGGGCGTGGCCGAGAATGACGGTGAGAATGTAGTAATAGACGGAGACGCCGAGCAGCGCGAGACCGGCCACCAGCATGCCGGTGATCGCGCCGGACTTGAAGGCGATATCGAGGCCGGATGCCAGGCTATAGGACGCCGCCTGGGCGGTGCGCACATTGGCGCGCACGGAGACATGCATGCCGATGAAGCCGGCCGCGCCCGAAAGCACCGCGCCGATGACGAAGCCGATTGCCGCCGTCAGCGAAAGCAGCAGCCAGGCCAGAATGAAGACGACGACGCCGACAATGGCGATCGTGGTATATTGGCGCGTCAGATAGGCCTGCGCCCCTTCCCGGATATAGCCCGCGATTTCCTTCATGCGCGGGGTTCCCTGATCGGCGACCATGACCGAGCGGATCGCCCAAAGGGCGTATACGATCGACAAAAGGCCGCAGACAATCACGGCAAGCAGTATCGTCATTTCGCTTTCCTTCCCTCTACGGCCGGCGCAAAAGCGCAGGACGGCCGAATTGACCTCACGGCGAAACTCGCCCTGTCGGAAGGTTTCCCACCTGCCGGCTGGTCCGAAACCGCCGTATAGCGCTGCCGGGACGTCCTGTTCCTCCCGCGTCCCGCAGCCAAAGGGAGAGTGATGGGCCGGGCGCGAAGCGTCAAGTGCCCTTCGCGCACTTTAGACGATAGACATGGCGGGCTGTGTGGGGCCTAAAGCTTTTCCTCAACCCGGGGCCAGCGGGCGCGGGCCAGCACCCACAGGCCAATCATGTTCAGCGGCGTGAACACCGAAAGGAGCGCCCACCACGGCGAATAGCCCATGCGCTTGAGGATGATCGTGACCGGCCAGATGTAACCAACCGCCAGAACCGCGAGAACCAACAAATGCCAGATACTCATGAAATCGCTCCTGTTCCGCCTGTCAGACGTCCATCCCGCCCATGCGGCAGACTTCCAGCCACTCGTCTTCCTTCACCGGCTGCACGGAGAGCCGCATGGAGGTGACGAGCGACATGTCGGCGAGCTTTGGATTGGCCTTCACATCCTTCAGCGTCACCGGCTTGGGCATGTCCTCGACCGCGCGGATATCGACGCATTCCCAGCGCGGGTCATCGGTCGTGCTGTCTGGATGGGCGAGCGCGCAGACCTCGCAGATGCCGACGACTTCCAGCCCCTCATTGGAGTGGTAGAAGAAGCCCTTGTCGCCGATTTCCATCGCCCGCATGTTGTTGCGCGCCTGATAATTGCGCACGCCGTCCCACTCTTCCCCGGCCTCGCCCTTGTCCTTCAGCATCTGCCAGGAGAATTTGAACGGCTCGGATTTGAACAGCCAATAGGCCATGCCTCATGCCTCCGGATTGTTGTAGAGCCACTTGTAGGGCTTGACCTCGACCTTATCGAACAGGCCGGCCTTGCCATAAGGGTCCTCGGCCGCGATCGCTTCCGCGTCCGCCTGGGTGTCGGCTTCGATGAGCAGCATCGAGCCGCAGGGCTTGTCGTCGCCGTCAAGAAACGGACCGGCGATCTTCAGCGTGCCGGCCGCGTTGAGCCCATCGAGCCATTCGAGATGGCGCGGGCGGTTTTCCATACGGATATGGAGGTGATCGGGCTTGTCCTTGCACAAGACGGCGTAGAGCATGGTCTTCTCCTTCATTCGGTCGTGATCGGCCGGCTCATCAGTTCCTCGAGCGCCTGCGGAATGCCGAGCTTGCCCTCGAGCACGCGGGCAACGGCGCTTGAGATAGGCATCTCCACGCCATGGCTCGCGGCAAGTTCGCTGGCGACGGAGGCGCTGTAGACGCCCTCGACCAGCGCCGCATTGACGCTCTCGAAATTACCTTCGGCCAGCGCCACCCCATAGCGGAAATTGCGCGACTGGCGCGAGGTGCCGGTCAGCACCAGGTCGCCGAGGCCGGAAAGCCCGCGCACGGTTTCCGGTTCGCCGCCCATGGCAACCGCCAGCCGCGACATCTCCGCAAGGCCGCGCGAAATCAGCGCGGCGCGGGCGGATTCGCCGAGATCCGCGCCCTCGACAATGCCGCAGGCGATCGCCAGCACATTTTTGAGCGCCCCGCCGATCTGCACGCCGACGGGATCGCTCGAGGCATAGAGCCGGAATGTGCGCCCGGAAAGAATGGTCGCGGTCTCCTTGGCGCGCTCCCCGTTTGCGAAGGCGAGCACCATGGCGATCGGCTTGCCGGCGGCGAGATCGACGGCGAAGCCGGGACCGGACAGCGCGCCGGCAGGATGGTTCGGGAGCGTCTCGTTCATGACCTCAGTGATCAGCCGGCCACTGGCGCGGTCGATGCCCTTGGCGGCCGAAACGATCACGGCATCGGGATTGAGATAGGGGCCGTAATAGAGCGCCGCAGCGCGCTGGGCCTGCGCCGGCATTGCCAGCACCACGATATCGGCCGTCTCAAGCACCGAGGGATCGATCGTGAACGACAGTGCGGCCGGAAGGGCAATGCCGGGAAGCGCTGCCTGATGCCGTCGGGTCGTTTTCAGTATCCCGATCAACCCGGCATCCCGGCCGAGCAGGGTGACGGCGTCCTCGCCCTCATGGGCAAAGACAGCGGCAAGCGCGGTGCCGAATGCACCGGAGCCGATGACGACTGTGTTCCTGGTCATGCCTTGACCCCTCTTCTGCCGCTGCCGATCAGCGCCGCAGCATTGCCGTCGAGCGGAAAGCGCGAGCGCACCGAAATTTCCATGTCGTCCGGATGAAATCCGGCGCGCCGGCGCTCCAGCCCCGCCCAGGCGATCATCACCGCATTGTCCGTGCAGAGCCGCAAGGGGGGCGCGACGAAAGTAAAACCCTCCCGCGCGCAAAGCCCGGTCAGCATGGCACGGATCGCGCCATTGGCGGCCACGCCGCCCGCCACCACCAGCGCGGACTGATTATCGTCGGCGAGACCTTCCGCCCTGAATCGCCGAAGCGCGCGGGCAATCCTGTCCTCCAGCGTATCGGTGACGGCAAGCTGGAAGGCGGCGCAGATATCGGCGATATCCTGCCCGCTCACCGGCGCCAGTCCCTGCGCCGCTTGACGCACCGCCGTCTTGAGCCCGGAGAAAGAAAAATCGAGCCGATCCTCGCCCTTCATCGGCCGCGGTAGTCTGATCCGCTTCGGATCGCCCTTAGCCGCCGCGCGCTCGACCGCCGGCCCGCCCGGATAGCCGAGCCCGAGGAGCTTCGCCGTCTTGTCGAAGGCCTCGCCCAGCGCGTCGTCGATGGTGGAACCCCAACGCTCGTATTCGCCCACGCCCTTGACCAGCACGATCTGGGTATGGCCGCCCGAGACCAGCAGCATCAGGAAGGGAAAGGCGACGCCATCGGTCAGCCGCGCCGTCAGCGCATGGCCTTCGAGGTGATTGATTCCGTAAAACGGCTTTTCAGCGGCATAGGCGATCGCCTTGCCGCTCATCGCGCCGGTGATCAGCCCGCCAATCAGACCGGGACCGATTGTCGCGGCGATGCCGTCGAGATCGCCGAACCCGATCCCCGCTTCCGCAAGCGCGCCGGCGATCAGCCCGTCCATCGCCTCGACATGGGCGCGCGCTGCGATCTCCGGCACCACGCCGCCAAAGGCCGCATGTTCTTCCAACTGGCTCAGCACCAGATCGGCGATGATTTCGCCGCGACAATCCTCGTCCATCGCCACGATGGCGGCGGCGGTTTCGTCGCAGCTCGATTCGATGCCGAGAAAGAGTGTCTGTTTTTTCATCGCGATTGTTTGCGGCAGGGCGCAATCCGGTTTACGAGACACCCGGTAACAATGGTGGACGCAGGATGCAAACGAAACCTTACAGGATCGGAACGCGCGGCAGCCCGCTGGCGCTGGCGCAGGCGCATGAAACCCGCGACCGGCTGATGGCCGCCCATGACCTGCCGGAGGAGATGTTCGAGATCGTGGTGCTCTCCACCAAGGGCGACCGGATCACCGACCGCGCGCTGGCGGCGATCGGCGGCAAGGGGCTTTTCACCGAAGAGATCGAGGAACAACTGCTTTCCGGCGCGCTCGACTTCGCCGTGCATTCCTCCAAGGACATGCCGACGGCACTGCCGGAAGGGCTGACGCTTTCCACCTTCCTGCCGCGCGCCGACCCGCGCGATGCTTTCATCGGCCGCACCGTGAAAAACCTCTCCGACCTGCCGGCGGGCGCGATCGTCGGCTCTTCCTCGCTCAGACGCCAGGCGATGATTCGCCGGCTGAGGCCTGATATCGAAGTGGTGATCTTCCGCGGTTCGGTACAGACGCGGCTGCAGAAGCTCGCCGATGGCGCCGTCGACGGCACCTTCCTTGCCTATGCCGGCCTGACGCGGCTTGGCATGCAGGATGTGGCGACGGAGGTTCTCGATCCGAAGGAATTTATTCCTGCCCCGGCCCAGGGCGCAATCTGCATCGAGCAGCGGGAGACTGACGAACGGATATCGGCCCTGCTCGCCCCGATCAACGACCGCGACACCTATGACGCGGTCGCCTGCGAGCGCGGCTTTCTGGCGGCCCTCGACGGCTCCTGCCGCACGCCGATCGCGGGCCATGCCCTGCTCGATGGCGAAACGATCCGTTTCTCCGGCCTGATCCTGACGCCGGACGGGCGGCAGGCCCACGACATTGCCGTTGAAGGCACGCGCGCCGAGGCCGAGGCGCTCGGCCGCGCGGCCGGCGAGACGCTGCGCGGGCGGGCCGGCCCGCGCTTCTTCGAGGACTGGGTCTGAGGTTTGCGATGCGCGTTCTGGTAACCCGTCCGCAAAACAAGGCCGAGAAGACCGGCGCGCTGCTTGCCGCCATGGACCATCAGCCGGTTGCGATGCCGCTATTTAAGACCGTGCACCATGTGGACGACGCCAGGGAGGCAATCGCCCGCGAAAGCTGGACGGCGCTTGCGGTCACCAGCACCGAGGCCCTGCACGGGATCGAGGCGAAGCGCGACGCGCCGGACATGATCGACCGACCGTTGTTCGCCGTCGGAACCGAGACCGCCGGTAGAGCCAAGGAGGCCGGCTTTGCGCGCGTCTTCACCGGCCAGGGCAATGGCGAGCGGCTCGCCGAGGCGATCGCCGCCGAACCATCGCTGTTCGTCCGCGCCCCGCTTCTCTATCTGGCAGGCTCACCCCGCGCGCCCTATCTGGAGCGCCGGCTCGAGGCGCTGCATGTACCGTTCGTAACCGCGACCGTCTATGCCATGGAGCCGCTGAACTATGATGCGGCGGAAATCGATACCCTGGTCAAAACGGCTGACGCGGTCCTGTTTTATTCCCATATGACGGCCGCCCGCTTCTTCGCGCTCGGCGCAGGCAGGGCGCTCACGAAACGCGACGAGCCGCCGGCCCTCATCTGTCTTTCGGCCAATGTCGCGCATGCCGTGCCGGCGGAGCTGTCCGATCACGTGCGCATTGCCGACAGGACGACCGAGAAAAGCCTGCTTGCGCTGCTCGCCTGAGGGGTTTCGCCAGAAAGGCCGGGGCTGCGGGGAACAAGTCTTCAACAAAAGCCTTTTCTTAATACCACTCGGCCACTACCCTAGAACCGAGAACTGCAAAAGAGGTAGCCATGGTTTCGGATACGCCGTCTTCGAAAAACGACAAGAAAAACGACGCGACAACAGAAGACCCGGCGCCGGAAGCCCCGAACGCGCAAGCGCCCGTCCCGCCCCGCACCGATGATGCCGCCGTTGAGACCGCGATGGCCGATGTCGCCGCGGCGATCAAGCGCCATGAGGAGCATCAGGACAAGGAAGTTTCGGAGGCGGCGAGCCTCGGCGATGAAGAGCGAGCTGACGGAGAGACCGTCGACGAAAACGCAGACAGCCCACCACCGCCACCGCCGGAGCCCCCGACATCGGCCGTACCGCCACGCAAAGGCCCCGGCTTCGGCCCGGTGCTTCTGGCCGGCGTCGCCGGCGCCGTGATTGCACTCGCCGGCGCATACGCGTTGTCGTCGGCGGGCATGCTGGGCGGTAGCGTAGGCGGCAAGATCAATGACGAGATTACTTCGCTGCGTCAAGAACTCGCCACCCTCAAGGCCAATGACGGCTCGTCCGAACTGCAGTCACAGCTTGATGCCTTGAAACAGCAGGTCCAGAGCTCCAAAGGCTCGGGCGAGGACATTGCCTCTCTCAAGCAACAGGTAAACTCCATCCAGAGCACGCAGCAGAACGATGTTGGCGCGGTCAAGAACCTGCAATCAGCCTTTAACGACCTGAAATCCAGCCTGAGCTCCGACCAGCAGGCAATCCAGCAGAAGCTTTCGGCACTGGAGGCCAAGGTGAATACGCCCGGCAAGGATCTGGCCGTCGCCCGCGCCATCGCCGCCGCCGCGCTGAAATCCGCGATCGACCGGGGCGACAATTTCGCGACCGAGCTTGCGACCTATGCCGAAGTCGCGCCGGAAAATGCAGACCTCTCGAAGCTGAAGGCGCTCGCGACGAGCGGCATCCCGACCCGTGAGGAACTCGCCGCCGAGTTTTCCGACGCCGCCGACGCCATCATCGCCGCGGCCGAACCGCCGCCGCCGGAAGGCAATATCTTCAATCGTCTGGTCGACAGCGCCAAGGGCCTCGTCAGCGTGCGCCCCGTCGGCGATGTCGAGGGCGACACCGTGCCGGCGATCGTCGCACGCATCGAGAGCGCGCTGACCAAGGGCGACCTGAAGACGGCTGAGAGCGAATGGGAAGCCCTGCCCGCGGCCGCCAAACAGGCCTCGCAGAAATTCGCCGACGGGCTGAAGGCGCGGATCGAGGCGGATGATCTGGTCTCCACCACGCTATCGAGCGCGCTCGGCGCAACCGCCGGCGCGCCCGTCACGCCGTCCGGCAATTGAGGAGGTAGGATATGATCAGACTTTTGATTTTCGCGATCATCGTTCTTGCCTTCGCGCTCGGCTTTTCCTGGTTTGCCGACCGGCCCGGCGAATTGACGCTCGTCTGGCAGGGCCAGATGTTCGAAACCCCGCTGACCACCGCACTGGCGCTGCTGATCGCCCTCATCTTCGTGGTGATGATCGTGTGGTGGCTGATCAGCGCGATCTGGACCTCGCCGAAAAGCGTCACCCGCTATTTCCGCGCTCGCAAGCGCGACCGCGGCTATCAGGCGATCTCGACCGGGCTGATCGCGGTGGGCGCCGGTAATCTGGTTCAGGCGCGCAAGATGAGCACGCGCGCCCATGCGCTGCTCAGCGCCGATCAGGAGCCGCTCATCCATGTGCTCGACGCGCAGGTGGCGCTGACCGAGGGCAATTACGACAAGGCGCGGCGTCTGTTCGAGGCGATGTCGGAAGATCCGGAAACCGCCGAACTCGGCCTGCGCGGTCTCTATCTTGAGGCCAAGCGCGTCGGCGCCGACGAGGCCGCCCAGCATTTTGCCGAGCAGGCCGCCGACAAGGCGCCCTATCTCGCCTGGGCCGCCAAGGCGACGCTGGAAGCGCGCGCCCGTCAGGGCCGCTGGGACGACGCGATCCGCCTTCTGGACCAGCAGCGCTCCGCCAAAGTGACCGACAAGGACGAATCGGCGCGGCTGAAATCGGTCGTGCTGACCGCGCGCGCCGAAAGCAGGCTCGATACCGACCCGAAGGCGGCGGCCGCCGATGCGCTGCAGGCGCTGAAGCTGCGCGATGATTTCCACCCCGCCGCGATCATCGCCGCCAAGGCCTATCTGGCGCAGGGCAATCTCCGCAAATCCGCCGGCGTGCTGGAGATGGTGTGGAAGAAGGAACCGCATCCCCAGACCGGCGCGCTTTACGTGCGCGCCCGCGGCGGCGACAGCGCCGTCGACCGGCTGAAGCGCGCCGAAAAGCTGGAGGCGCTGAAGCCCAACAACTGGGTCTCGCTGATGGTCGTGGCGCGCGCCGCGCTCGACGCCCGCGAATTCGAAAAGGCCCGCGAAAAGGCCGAAGCCGCCGCGCGCATGCAGCCGCGCGAAAGCGCCTTCCTGCTGCTGGCCGATCTTGAGGAGGCCGAAACCGGCGATCAGGGCCGCGTGCGCCACTGGATGGCGCAGGCGCTCCGCTCCGAACGCGATCCGACCTGGGTCGCCGATGGGCTGGTGTCGGAATACTGGCGACCGTTCTCGCCCACGACCGGCCAGCTCGACGCCTTCTCATGGAAGGTACCCTACGGCGAAATCGCCGGCCCGATCGAGGAAGGCAGCGCCTCGCGTCTCGACGAGGCGCTGAAGAGCCTGCCGCCCGTCGGCGGAAGCCGGGCGGAACCGGAAATGCCCGCGGACGACGCTCCGATCTTCCAGGAGGACGCCAAGCCTGAAGCTGAGGCCGAGACGGCCCAAGCGCCCGAGCCTGCGGCCCCCGCCGAGGACGAAGGCAAGAAAGAGCCCCCGAAAACGGAATCCGTCCGACCGGTGATTATGGACCCGCCCTCCGGCGCATCCGCGATCAAATCGGATGAAGCGAAGGTCGCGCCGGAGGAAAAGCCGCTCGTTGTGGAGGCCCGCTCGGAAGATATTCCGCCGCAACCCGCCGAGGGCAGCGTGGAAGAGGACGATGACGCCAACGCTCCGCTGAAGCCATTCGGCGGACGCACGCCGGACGATCCGGGCATCGACGACAGCGACGACGAAACGCCCCCGCCCGCGAAAAAACGCCTGTTTTTCTGATCCGGTCCGCTCATGTGTCGTAACCGTAATTTGATTGACTGATGTTAAGTGATCTATTGGCGTAGCGGCTCGGTCGGGTCATGATGGCGCAGTGAACAAGGCGAATCTCCCAGAATGTTTGAAAAGATCAGCAGGTTTCTCCAGGACATCGGCAATGACGCTCCAAGGGGCGAGGCCCGGCCCGACGATGCCCGCGTGGCCGTTGTTGCGCTCTGTTATCAGGTGATGGAGGCCGACGGCGTCATCAGCGACAGCGAGCGCAGCAGGCTTCGGGAACTGATCGAAAACCAGTACGACCTGCACGGCGCCGGCCTGGAAGAGCTGATTTCCGCCGGCGAGGAAGCCGGCAACGAGGCGGTCGATTTCTACCGCTTCACCTCCGACGTCAAGCGCCATCTCGACGAGGACCAGCGCGTGCGCCTGATCGGGCTGTTGTGGGACATCGCCTATGCCGATGGCAGCCGCAGCGAGATGGAAGACAATGTCGTCTGGCGGATTGCCGAACTGATCGGGGTATCTAGCCGCGAGCGGGTGCTGGAGCGTCAGGCCGCGCTCAAGCGCGCGGCCATTGTCGACGATGGAGAACTGCCAGGTGACGATTGAACCGACACGACCGATCCTGGTCATCCTTCACCAGGAACGCTCGACCCCCGGCCGCGTTGGCCAGATGCTTGTCGAAAAGGGCTTCCGCCTCGATATCCGCCGCCCGGCGCTTGGCGACAAATTGCCGGAGACGCTCGCCGCCCATTCGGGCGCGGTGGTGTTCGGCGGCCCGATGAGCGCCAATGACAATGAGGACTATGTCCGTCGTGAGATCGACTGGCTCTCGGTTCCGCTGAAGGAAAACCGTCCCTATCTCGGCATCTGTCTGGGCGCCCAGATGCTGGCCCGCCAGCTCGGCGGCAAGGTCCAGAGCAACAGCGACGGCTCGGTCGAGATCGGCTGGTATCCGCTGCACGCGACCGAGCACGGCCGGCTCCTGATGAAATGGCCGTCCATGGTCTATCAGTTCCACCGCGAGGGATTTGAGCTGCCGCATGGCGCCGAGTTGCTGGCCAGCGGCGACCTCTACCCGAACCAGGCCTTCCGCTATGGCGAGAAAGCCTATGCCGTGCAGTTTCACGCCGAACTGACCCGGGCGATGATGCAGAGATGGGTGGTGCATGGCGCCAGCCGGTTCTCGCTGCCCCAGGCGCAGGCGGGCCATCTTCACCTCGAAGGCCGGATGCTGCATGACCGGGCGCTGAAGGCCTGGCTCAGCGAATTCCTCGACATCGTGTTCGAGCGCACGACGGCGCAATCGCTTCAGGGCTGATCCGATTCGCCCAGCAGGTGCTCGGGCGTCTCCAGGCTGTCGACCTTTCTCAGCTTGGTGAAGGTCATCGCCCATGCCACCGCGACCGCCAGCGACCCCACCCCGCCGAAGACGACCGCCGGCACAGCGCCGATGACATGCGCCATCGTGCCGGCGCGGAACTCGCCAAGCTCGTTTGAGGCCCCGACAAACACCATGTTGACGGCGTTGACGCGGCCGCGCAGTTCGTCCGGCGTCCACAGCGCGATCAGCGTTTCGCGGACATAGACCGAGATCATGTCGGCTCCGCCCATGACGGCGAGTGCGGCGATCGAAATCCAGGCGCTCTCGGACAGGCCGAAGACCACGGTGGAAAGGCCGAAAATCGCCACGCCGGCGAACATGTAATAGCCGGCATGGTGGCGGATCGGCACGCTGGCAAGCAGCAGCGCGACCAGCACGCCGCCGAAACCGGGCGCGGCGCGCAACAGCCCGAGGCCCCACGGGCCGAGATCCAGAATATCGCGGGCGAAGACCGGCATCAACGCCACCGCGCCCCCCAAAAGCACCACGAACAGATCGAGCGAGATTGCCCCGAGCACGACCTTTTCGGATGTGATGAAGCGGAAGCCGGCGAGAATGGTGTTGAGCGTGACCGCGCTTGTCGGGCGGCGCTGGCTCGGTTTCGGCACGGTCATCATCAACACCGTGGCGGCGGCGAACAGCGCAAGCGCGGTGGAATAGGCAAGGGTTGCGCCGCCGCCGTAAAGCAGGCCGCCCGCGACCGGGCCGACGATCGAGGCGATCTGCCAGGACGAGGAGTTCCAGGCGATCGCGTTGGCGAGATCCTTTTCGGGCACAAGGTTGGGTGCGAGCGACTGCAGTGCCGGGCCGGAAAAGGCACGTTCCGTGCCGAATACCGCCAGAAGCGCGAACACCGGCCAAGGCGAAAACAGGCCAAGCACGGTGATCGCCAGAAGGCAGGCGGCGCAGGCGGTGGCCACCGCAAAGCATATCGCGGCAATCATCCGGCGGTTGTAGCGGTCGGCGACTGTGCCGGTCACCAGCGTCAGAAGCAACGCCGGCAAAAACTGGAACAGGCCGATCAGACCGAGATAGAAGGCGTTGCCGGTCTCGTCATACATCTGCCAGCCGACGGCGACGGAAACGATCTGGACCGCGAACGTGCCGAGAAACCGCGAGAAGAAATAGAGCGAATAGCCTTTGTGGCGGAAGGCATCGAAGCGGGCGCCGGAGGGGGACAGGGTCATCTTGGATAAGCTTTCGGGAGACACAATGCGCTGAGGGCGCAACCGGCAATAAATACCGGACAAAACCCACCGCCCCTTGCTCGTTTAGAATTGAATGTCTAAATGTTTGCAAGGAAAAAACGGGAGTCCTTCATGATCGCGCTGTTCGAGACGATTTACTACGCACTTGAAATCTATAAGTGGGTGATCATCGCCAGCGCTATCTTCTCCTGGCTCTATGCCTTCAATATCATCAATGCGCACAGCCCGTTCATCAATTCGATCGGGCGCGGGCTCTACGCGGTCACCGAGCCAGTCTACCGGCCGATCCGCAATTTCCTGCCCAATCTCGGCGGCATCGACATCTCGCCGGTGATCGTGCTGTTGATCGTGTTCTTCCTGCAGCGCCTGATCCTGACCGGCGTCATGCCGCGGCTCTACTGAGCCCGCCCGCAAGGCCCGCCGCAACGCAGAGTTGGCCGCTCAGCCGGCCCTGAAATGCTTGGAAAGCTTGAGGCCCTGCGCCTGATAGTTTGAGCCGAGTCCCGCGCCATAAAGCGTCTCGGGCATTTCCAGCATGTTCTCATAGATCAGCCGGCCGACGATCTGGCCGTGTTCGAGGATGAACGGCACCTCGTGGCTGCGCACTTCCAGCACCGCCCGCGCGCCCTTGCCGCCGGCGCCCGCATGGCCGAAGCCGGGATCGAAGAAGCCGGCGTAATGCACCCGGAACTCGCCGACCAGCGGATCGAACGGTGTCATCTCGGCGGCGCAGAGCGGCGGAACGTGCACGGCCTCGCGCGAGACCAGAATATAGAACTCGTCGGGATCGAGGATCAGTTCGCCCTTGCCGCGCCCATGGATCGGCTCCCAGAAATCCAGCACGTCGTAGCCGGCCTTGCGGTCGACATCGATCACGCCGGTATGATGCTTGCCGCGATAGCCGACCAGCCCCTCACCCGCCAGATCGATCGACAGCGCGATCCCGCCGCCGGAGACATTCGGCATCTCGCTTGCCACCAGCGTTTCGCGCTCGTGCAGCGCCAGAAGGGCGGACTCGGTGAGCACGGATTGCCCCGTGCGAAAGCGGATCTGCGACAGCCGCGACCCCTGCCGGACGATGATCGGAAAGGTGCGCGGCGAGATTTCAAGATAAAGCGGGCCCTCGTAGCCGGCCGGGATGATATCGAATTCCTGCGCGTAGTCGGAGATCACCCGGGTGAAGATATCGAGGCGGCCGGTGGAGCTTTTCGGATTGGTCGAGGCCGACAGCCCGTCCTTAAGCTTCAGCGCCTCCATCAATTCCACGATATAGACGCAGCCGGTCTCCAGCACCGCGCCCTCGGTGAGGTCGATCTCGTGCAGGGAAAGGCGCGAAAGCTTGTCTTCGACCTTGTGGCCGGGGCCCGGCAGGAAGCTTGCGCGCACGCGATAGGCCTTGGCGCCGAGCCTCAGATCGAGGCTTGCCGGCTGGATCTGGTCGTGGTCGCGCGGTGCGGCTGCAATCAGATTACCGTTCTCAAAAAGGCTGGCGATCGCGCGATCGGCCAGAATTCCGGGCTTTTGTGACATGTTTTGCTCCTGTTGCGCGACAAAACCAAGCTTTCAGAATTGACGCAAGCGCTTATAGGGATTATGCCGCCTTTATACCCGTGGTGATTTGGCCGGTCGGCTTGCAGCCACGTTAAACAACTAGCTAAAAGGCCGGGTGAACCGGTCCCGCGCGACCGGTTTTTTTGTTTGGAGATCAAAGATGAAGAATTCCTGGCGTCCTCAGACCAAGCTCGTTCACGGCGGCAGCCTCCGTTCGCAATATGGCGAAATGTCGGAGGGCATCTTCCTCACCCAGGGCTTTCTCTATGAAAATTCCGCCGCCGCCGAGGCCCGCTTCAAGGGCGAGGAAGAGGGCTTCATCTACGCCCGCTACGGCAGCCCGACCAATGCGATGTTCGAGCAACGCATGTGCGCGCTGGAAGGCGCCGAGGATGCCCGCGCCACCGCCTCGGGCATGGCCGCCGTTTCCGCGGCGATCCTGTGCCAGTTGAAGGCCGGCGATCATATCGTCGCGGCCCGCGCTCTTTTCGGCTCCTGCCGCTGGGTGGTGGAGACGCTCGCTCCGAAATACGGCATCGAATGCACGCTGGTCGATGGCCGCGACCTTGCCAACTGGGAAGCCGCGATCCGGCCCGATACGAAGCTGTTCTTCCTCGAAAGCCCGACCAACCCGACGCTGGAAGTGGTCGATATCGCCGGCGTCGCGGCGCTTGCCAAACAGGCCGGCGCCCGCACCGTGGTCGACAATGTGTTTGCCACCGCGCTTTACCAGAAGCCGCTGGAGCTCGGCGCCGACATCGTCGTCTATTCGGCAACCAAGCATATCGACGGTCAGGGCCGCGTCCTTGGCGGCATCGTGCTGTCGTCGAAGGAGTGGATCGAGGAGGAGCTGCAGGATTACTATCGCCATACCGGCCCTGCCCTCTCCCCGTTCAATGCCTGGCTGCTTCTGAAGGGTCTCGAAACCTTCCCGCTGCGCGTGCGTCAGCAGACCGAGACCGCGGGCCGGATTGCCGATTTCCTGGCCGACCAGAAACAGATCGAGCGCGTCATCTATCCCGGCCGCGATGACCACCCCCAGGCCGAGATCGTGAAGAAGCAGATGGCCGCCGGCTCCACTCTGGTCGCGTTTGAACTGAAGGGCGGCAAGGACGCCGCCTTCGCGCTGCAGGACCAACTGGAGATCGTCTCGATTTCCAACAATCTCGGCGACGCCAAGAGCCTGATCACCCATCCGGCGACCACGACGCACAAGAACCTCGCGGAGGAAGCTCGCCTCGAACTCGGCATTACCGGCGGCACGATCCGGTTCTCGGCCGGCATTGAGGACACCGACGATCTGATCGAGGATTTCGCCCAGGCCCTTGCCAAACTGCCGGTCTGAGCCACATTGGCTTCACGGGCGGTTAAGCCGCCCGGGGCCTACAGGGAGAACCAGTGCACTACAGGGCGATCACCCACGAGATCGAGGTCAGCGTCAGGCCAAGCTTTCTGGAAAACCACTCCATGCCGGAGGACGCGCATTTCGTCTGGGCCTACGAGATCGAGATCGCCAATCACCGGAGAGACCGGATCGAGATCGTCTCCCGCCACTGGACGATCACCAATGCCAGCGGCATTGTCGAAACCGTGTCGGGCGACGGCATTGCCGGCAAGCATCCGATGATCGCCCCGGAAGAGCGCTACAGCTACCAATCCGCCGCGCCGCTGGACACGCCCTCCGGCATCATGGTCGGCCACTACATCGTCAAAACCGCCGACAACCGCCTCCTCAAGATCGACATCCCCGCCTTCTCGCTGGACTCGCCCTACGACGCCGGCAGCCGGCATTGATCTCCGGGCCAGAAAAAGTGACATAAAAACCGCCCGTCGATGACAACGGGCGGCTGAGACAGGTCGACAGGATTACTCCCGCGTCATCGCGTCCTCGATGTCGTCGCCGTCATATTCCTGGCGTTCGATTTCGTGCTGCTCGTGGCGGAAGCGGTCGAAGACGTCCTGGGAGACGCGGCCGCGGACGGCCATCAGGAAGATCACCACGGCAAACAGGCCGACCAGCACGGAATCGAGCGGGTGCGGAATGACGCCGAGGCCGCCGCCATAGCCGCCGAGATAGGAGATGACGGCGATGCCGGCCATGTAGACGCCGAACCAGACCGCGCTCTTCGGCTCCAGATCCTCCCGGCCGATCACCGCGAAACGGAGCAGAAACAGCACCGCGCCGACGGCAAGCAGCGCCAGCAGAAGCCAGATCGTGCTCCAGCCGGACCAGAAGATCATCAGGCTCGCGATCACGAAGGCGACGGCGCCGATGAAGCCCGCGGCCGGCACCACGAAGGGCCGGTGCGCGTTGGGCGCGAGATAGCGGAAGGCCACCATGGATACCGGGCCGGCGATGAACGACAGCACCACGGCCGCGCTGTTCAGCGCCAGAATCTGCTGGAACGGCAGCACGATCAGCATGAACAGCGCCACCACATAGTTCAGGATCAGCGCCCAGAGCGGCACGCCATACTGGTTGAGCTTGGCGAACAGGCGCGGAAACACGCCATTGTTCGACATCGCCAGCGCCAGACGCGCATTCGAACTGACCGAAACGAGGCCGCTGCCGGCAGGCGAGATCACGGCTGCGACGTTCAGCATGCTGAGCAGCCACAAGACGCCGATCGAGGTTGCCAGCGCGCCGAGCGGGCCGAGTTCATGGGTCGCCTCGATGGTCTGCCAGCCATTCGCAAGCGAGGCCGGGTCGATCGCGCCGACGAAGGCGATCTGCAGGCCGACATAGATCGCAAGGCAGATCAGCACCGACAGGATCAGCGCCAGCGGAATGACGCGCTGGGTATTGCGCACCTCGCCTGCAAGGTCGATCGCGTGGCGGAAGCCGATGAAGGCGAAAACCACGCCGCCGGTGGAGACGGCGGCGAAAATGCCGGGAACGCCGAACGGCGCGAAGCCGCCGGCGGATGTGAAATTCGAGGACTCGAACCGGGACGCGACGATGACCACGATGAACACCACCGGCACAAACAGCTTGAACCATGTCATCGCGGTGTTGATGCGGGCGAACCAGGCCACCCCGAAAACGTTGATGACCGTCAGCACCGCGAGGAACACGGCCGCGGCGAGATAGCCGGAAACGGTCAGCCCGCCGGCGCTGTTGGTCAACCACGGCAGATAGGAGGAGGCATAGCCGAGCGAGGCCTTCACCTCGATCGGCGCGGTGGTGCAGTAGCCGACCCAGGCGCTCCAGCCCATGGCGAGCGCCAGCAGCCGTCCGTGGGAGAATTGCGGAATGCGGGCGATGCCGCCGGCAATCGGAAACAGGGTGGAATTTTCCGCATAGGTGAGCGCGATCAGCAGCATCGCCACCGCGCCGATCAGCCACGCAATGATGGAGGCAGGCCCCGCAAGCTGCGCCGTATCAAGCGGGGCAAACAGCCAGCCGGAGCCCAGAACACCGCCGACCGCGACAAATGTCAGTCCGATCAGCCCGATTTCGCGTCGCATTGCCATAGAAAATCCCCCTTAGCTCAATGCGCTTCAACGAGTGCAGCCGACCACCCCTGCTGGCTTACTACAGCGAATATGCAATTTCCGGCTTCAATTATTTGAACGGGCGCGAAACCGAGTCAATCGGTTTCGCGCCCTGCGTTCAAATTCATCGCCATTGCGTCCAACTTGCAACCGAAGCCGATCAAGTCCCGGCGCTGCCGATCGGCCATCAAGCCTGGCCGGCGCTGGCGCGCATGCGCACCAGATCGGCGGTGGGGCGGAAACTGTCCGGGCTCGCCGCCCGCCACCAGTCGGCATAGAGCGTCGAATCGGGATCGTCCACCAGCACGCCTTCCGGCAGGAAGGTATGCAGCTTGTCCAGCGGCACGGCATCATGCGAGCCGAGACGGTGCATGATGTGATGCGGCTGCAGGTCCTGCGGATGAGCATAACCGCAGGCGGCCACGATCTCCGACAGCGCCTCGACGGTCTTCTTGTGGAAGCGGGCGGCATTGGCGCCCTGCTCTTCCGGCACCAGCGCGCGCTGGCGCCATTTGTCCTGCGTGGTGACGCCGGTGGGACAGGTGCCGGTGTGACAGCGC
This sequence comes from Martelella sp. FLE1502, assembly GCF_053484255.1. NCBI lineage: Bacteria > Pseudomonadati > Pseudomonadota > Alphaproteobacteria > Hyphomicrobiales > Aurantimonadaceae > Martelella > Martelella sp. FLE1502. The sequence goes on along the minus strand of NZ_JBAKFQ010000013.1, from coordinate 54,471 downwards.
TGCGCCTGGATACAGCCGACCGACATCATGAAGGCGCGCGCCGCATTGCACCAGTCGGCCCCAAGCGCGAGGTTATGAGCAAGCCCCATGCCGGAAAACACCTTGCCGCTGGCGGCAAGCCGCACATGCTTTTTCACGCCCGCGCCGACCAGCGCGTTGCGCATGATGATCAGCCCGTCCCAGAGCGGCATGCCGACCCAGTCGGCAAGCTCCAGCGGGGCAGCACCCGTGCCGCCCTCGGCGCCGTCGATCACGATGAAATCGGGATAGATGCCGGTTGAAAGCATCGCCTTCACCAGCGCGAAGGGTTCATGCGGCTGGCCGACGCAGAACTTGATGCCAACGGGCTTGCCGCCGGAAAGGTCGCGCATCTGGGCGGCGAATTCCAGCATCTCCACCGGCGTTGAAAACGCCGAATGGCCGCGCGGCGACAGACAGTTCTGGTAGACCGGCACGCCGCGCACCTCGGCGATCTCGGGCGTCACCTTCGAGCCAAGCAGCATGCCGCCATGGCCGGGCTTGGCGCCCTGGCTGACCTTGATCTCGGTCATCTTGACGGCGTCATTGGCGGCCTTGTCGCGGAATTTTTCGGGGTCAAAACGACCGTCCTTGTCGCGCGCGCCGAAATAGCCGGAGCCGATTTCCCAGACCACGTCGCCGCCATGTTCGAGATGGTAGCGGCTGAGCCCGCCCTCGCCGGTGTCCTGATAGAAGCCGCCGGTCTTCGCGCCGATATTCATCGCGCGCACGGCATTGGCCGACAGCGCGCCGAAGCTCATCGCCGAGATGTTGAGGATCGACGCCTCGTAGGGCTTGGACGACTGCTCGTTGCCGACCGTGACGCGCGGCGAACGATCGGGATCGGTGTGCGGCGCCATCGAATGGGAGATCCAGTGGTGCGGATCCTCGTAGACCTCAAGCTCCGTGCCGAAGGGCACGGTGTCCGACAGCCCGTGCGCCCGGGTGCGGATCAGTTGCCGCGCGGCATAGGAATAGGGCGTGCCGTGGGTGTCGTCCTCCACCGCATAGGCGCGGATGAAGGGGCGCAGCGACAATGCGATCCAGCGGATGCGGCCGGCAACGGGATAATTGCGGGTAATGGTCCAGGACGACTGGAACCAGTCATAAAAGGCGATCGCCAGCAACGGAATGGTGATCAGCAGGATCCAGAACCAGCCGGTGGCAATCGCGACGACGGTGAAAAAGGCGGCGGCGATCGGCACGATGCACCGCATGAGCATATCCAGCATGCAACCTCCCCTTGTATTAAGCCAGCGTTATCAAACTCTGTACGCTTTTGCCACCGGAACGGAAAGGCCCGGGACAGCAAATCCGGCGGGAACGACACGCTCCCCCTACAACAAATTTTCCAACACAGGATGAACGGTGGCGCAATTGTTGCCCGGATTTTCGCGTTCTTAGCCATCCTCCCGTTTCGAAAGACCGCCTTATATGCGAGAAGGTGCGCTCAGCACTGTGTCGACCCCACCACCGCAGGAGGAAAACATGCTGCCCGCTCTCCGCCGCATCGCCACGGCGACATGCGCCGCGCTGCTGCTGCAGACCGCGACCGCCCATGCCGAGGATCGCGAAATCGAAACGCTCAGGAGCCTGATCGAAACGCCTGAAAGCGCAGCCGGCCTCGTGTCCGAAAGCTTCGCAAAAGCCGTTCCGACCGCGCAGTTGACGGCTATACTTCAAAGCCTCCACGACCGGGCCGGACCGGTGACCGGCATCACGGAGGATGACGACGGCTACCTTATCCGCGCGGAGGCCGGCGACATACCCGCCGAAATCGAACTCGACGCTTCGGGCAAGATCACCGGCCTGTTCTTCCACCCGTTCCAGCCGAGCGGCGGAAGCATCGAGGATACGCTTGCCGATATCACTGCCTTGCCCGGCACGGTTTCCTATCTGGTGACAGCGGAGGGCGAAACACTGCACGAACAAAATGCGGAGACCCCGCTCGCGGTCGGCTCGACCTTCAAGCTCGGCGTTCTCAAGGTTCTCATGAACGATATCGCGGCCGGCAAGCGCCGGTGGACGGATGTGGAAACCCTCCGGCCCGAGGACATATCGCTTCCCTCGGGCAAGCTGCAGACCTTCCCGCTGGGCTCTCCCTTCACGCTGCATACGCTGGCGGCGCTGATGATCTCGGAAAGCGACAACACCGCGACCGACATGCTGATGCGGATTCTCGGCCCAGAGCGCGTTGCCACGGCCCTTGGCCTCGATCACGTGCTCACCACCCGCGCGCTGTTTACCCTGAAGGCCGATCCCGCTCTTGCCGAACGCTACAGAACCGCCTCCGGCGCGGAGCGGGCCAAATTGCTTGCCGAGATCTCCGATGCTCCCCTGCCGGCCGTCAGAGACGCAAGCGGTCCCGCAATCGAAGGGGTCGAATGGTATCTTTCGGCGGAAACGCTTTGCCGACTTGCGGGCGATGTCAAAGCGGCGGATGTGTTCGCCATCAACAAGGGGCCGGTTCGCGGTTGGCAATCGGTGGCCTACAAGGGTGGCAGCGAACCGGGAGTCCTGAACCTCACCGCTGCGCTGACCGGTGAAGAGGGTAAAGCCTACTGCATCTCGGTAACGGTCAACAGCGACGACGCCGTCAACGAAGCGACCGTTGCGGGCGCCTTCGCGGCGTTGGCGTCCCAGCTCAGGGCCTCGCATTGAAGGCGAGGCCCTGCCGGATGAAGTTCAGCCGAAAACGCGCCGTGGCTTGAACTGGCCCTCGGCGATCTCGCCGATCGCCACAAGCTTGCCGGCAAGCGAGGCGTAGGCGTCCGGCTCCTCCACCGGCGCATGGGCGCCGCGCAGGATGATCGGGTTGCCGAGCTTCAGCCGGCGGGCCTGGTCCTCATTGACCGGCACATGCGGGAGACTGGCAAGCGCTTCCGAGGTGTCTACCAGATATTCCTCAAGGGCTGCAAAGCGCTCCTCATCGTCCTCGATTTCCTCGAGCGCGACGAGTTCCGAAAGCGGCACCAGCATATCCTCGGAAAACGGTGCCACGAAGGGGCGGCGCAGCGAGGAGATATGGCCGAAGCAGCCGAGATCGCGGCCCATGTCGCGGGCAAGCGCGCGCACATAGGTGCCCTTGCCGCATTCCACCTCAAACTCGGCGGTGTTCTCGTCCGGGCAGCCGAGCAGCGTCAGGCGGTGGATTTCGACCTCGCGGGTCGGAATTTCCACCGTCTCGCCCTCGCGCGCCAGATCATAGGCGCGGTTGCCGTCAATCTTGATGGCGGAAAACTGCGGCGGCACTTGTTCGATCACGCCGGTGTATTTCTCGATCAGCGCCTCGACATCTTCTCTTGAGGGCCGCTTGTCGGAGCTTTCGCTGACTTCGCCCTCGAGATCGTCCGTGGTGCGCTCCTCGCCCCAGGTGACCGTGAATTCGTAGATCTTGCGGCCATCCATCACGTAAGGCACGGTCTTGGTGGCGTCGCCGAGCGCGATCGGCAGCATGCCGGAGGCGAGCGGATCGAGCGTGCCGGCGTGGCCGGCCTTCTGGGCCTTGAACAGCCACTTGATCTTGGAAACGGCTTCGGTGGAGCCGAAATCGATCGGCTTGTCGAGGATCAGCCAGCCGGAGATCGGGCGGCCCTTGGGTTTTCTCTGTCGCGCCATTTTCTTATTCTTTACCGTCGTCTTCATCATGATCGAGATCGCGCGCCACTTCCGGCGAATGCAGCAGTTCGTCGATCTTGCGGAAATTCTCGAAACTCGTGTCGTCGCGGAACCGAAGCTCGGGAATGTTCTTCATCTGCCGGATCTCGCGCGTGATGCGCCCGCGCAGGAATTTCGCATGATGGTTCAGAGCCTTGACCACCGCATCGTGATCGGTCTGGCCAAGCGGCGTGACATAGGCGGTCGCGATCTTGAGGTCCGGCGACATCCTGACTTCGGAGATGGAAATCACGGTGTTTTCGATCAGCGGATCGAGAAGATCGCCGCGCTGCAGCACCTTGGTGATGGCGGCGCGCACCTGTTCGCCAACGCGAAGCATGCGCTGGGAGGGCGCCGAGGAGGTAGCTCTCGTCATAAAAGTCCTGGTTCGTTCGTGTTCTATTCGATCCGGTCTGACGGGGTTCGAACCCGGCCGGACGCCATGGGACGCCCGTTTACCGCTTCGTTGCCGCAAGGTCAATCGGCAGGCTCTGACGATAAAAGCCGCGCGGGCTTCCACCCGCACGGTACGACACGTCAGAAAGAGCGGAAACGGTTACTGAACGCCGTAAATGCGGGCGATGTCGTCGAGCATCAGGTCGGCCGCGAGCACGCCGCCAGCGGTGTTCCAGATCGCGTCGGAAACGCCGTGGACCCTTCCGGCCTTGACGGCGGAGAGCGACTGCCAGAGCGGGTCCGCCAGAACCTCCTCTTCAAGCGCCTTGCCCTCGCCGTTGCCGACCTCCCAGGTGAAATAGAATATCCGGTCGCCATCCATGTCGGGAATGCTCTCCTTGCCGGTGCGGATCGCAAAATCCTCGACATTCTGGTTCTCCGGACGGTGGAAGCCGATATCCTTCAGCAGCACGCCCGAGAAACTGTCGAGCTGGTAGATGCGGATCTGGCCCGGCAGGAAGCGGATCACCGAGACTTTCTCGTCGGTCGCGTCCCCGAGCTTTTCCCGAAGAGCGGCGACTTTGGCATCGTAGGCGGCAATGACCTCGTCACCCTTGTCGGAGAGGCCAAGCGCTTCAGCATAGAGCTTGAAGTTGACCTTCCAGTCGCCGCGCAGCTCGCTGGACATTACCGTAGGCGCGATCGCGGAAAGCTGGGGATAGATATCCTCCTGACGCTGACGGTTGCCGATGATCAGATCCGGCTGGAGTGCTGCGACCAGTTCGAGATTGACCGCGCTTTCGGTCCCGACCGGCTCGGCATCGCCCATCTGCGCCTCGATATGATCCCACCACGGATCGCCCTGCCATGAGTTGACCGCGCCGACCGGATGAACGCCGAGCGCCAGCAGCGCCTCGGTGCCCTCATTGGTCAGCACCACGATTCGCTCCGGCAGGTCCGGAACCGTGACGGTGCCCATGGCATCGCTCACGTCGCGGGCGGCAAGCGGGGTTGCAAGCAGGATGGCCAGGGCAGCGGCGGCTGCCAGTCGGATCAATCGGGTCACGGATACTCTCAACTTGAATATTGCGTTCATGTTTTCGGTTTTAAAGTTGACCATTTCAATCAGCAATGTCAATCGTCGCTGCGAAAGGGGAGCCCGTGCGAAAGACGCTGCTGCTGTTGAGCCTGACATTGCTGATCGCCGCGATTGCAAGCCTGCATCTCGGCGTGCGGATCTATGGTCCGGCGACGGTGTGGTCGGCGTTTTCGGGCGGCAATGACACGGCCGACATCATCATCCGCACGCTGCGCCTGCCGCGCACGCTGAACGCGATGGCGACCGGCGCGGCGCTGGCCATATCCGGCCTGCTGATGCAGGCGACCACCCGCAACCCGCTCGCCGAACCCGGCCTTCTGGGCGTCAATGCCGGCGCCGCCTTCGCGGTCGCCTTCGGCCTGGTGCTGTTCGGCGTGGTCTCGGTCGGCGCGATCGGCCTCATCGCCGTCTGCGGCGCACTTGCCGCCACCGCGCTCGTCTTCGGCCTGTCATCGGCGCTCGGACCGCAGGCGGGGCCAACGGGCATATTGCTGATCGGCGTCACGGTTGCCGCCATGCTCGCCTCGCTCACCCAGCTTGCCCTGCTTCTTGACGAAACCGCGCTGGAAACGCTGCTGTTCTGGCTCTCCGGCGGCTTTGCCGATCGCCCGCTGGCGCTGCTCTGGGTGGGCGTTTCGGCGCTCGTGATAGCGCTTTTCGGCTGCCTCTTCCTCGGCCCCTCGATCGATGCGCTGCGGCTTGACGACCAGAGCGCAGCCGGGATCGGCGTCGATGTGGCGCGCACCCGCATCACGGCACTCTCTCTTGCGGCGCTGCTTTCCGCCGGCGCGGTGGCGATGTCCGGCCCGGTCGCCTTTCTCGGCCTGATCGCGCCGCATATCGCCCGCCGGCTCGCAACGGGCCGTCCGGCCTTTCTCGGCATGGCCGCGCTTGCCATGCTGACGGGGGCGATCATCGCGGTGCTCGCCGATATCCTGGCGCGCCTGATCGTCGCCCCCGGCGAAGCGCCGATCGGCGCGGTGCTCGCCTTTGTCGGCGTGCCGTTCCTGATCGTGCTCTTGCGCGCGAAGCGGTTGCGGGAGGTTGGCGTATGAACGCCCCTGCCCTTCGCCTGACCGTGCTTGCCGCCTTGCTGGCGTTCTGCGTCATCGGCGCGACGGGGCTCGGCTCGAGCTTCATCGGCCCGGAACGGGTGATCGCCGCCCTCCTCGGCGAAGGCAGCCGTATGGACACCGTCATTGTATGGACCCTGCGCCTGCCGCGCGTGGCGCTCGCGGTCGCGGCCGGCATGGCGCTCGGCCTTGCCGGCGCGCTTCTGCAGCGCGCGCTCAGAAACCCGATGGCCGCCCCCTCCATCCTCGGCATCACCGATGGCGCGGCGCTTGGCGTCGTCACCTTCCTGTGGCTGTTTTCGGATGAAGCCAATGTGCTGACCGTCTCGATCCAGTGGCAACCGCTCGCCGCGATCATCGGCGCGCTCGCCTTTGCCACCCTGGTCGGGCTGCTGACTCTCGCCGATGCCCGCCGCCGCGATCCCGTTCGGGTGATCCTCTACGGCATCGCGCTTTCCGCACTCGCCAAGGCCGCCGTCACGCTGATGATGATCATCGGACCGGTCTATCGCGCGAGCCAGGCCTTGCAATGGATCACCGGCTCGATCAGCGCCGCCCACTGGGTCGATGTCGGCGTCGTGACGCTCGGCCTTGCGGCGGCGGTGCCCGTGCTGATCTTCATGCGCCTGCCGATGCGCCAGATCGTGCTTGATGCGCAGACGGCAGCAACCACCGGCTTTTCCGTCGACCGCAACCGGATCGCGCTGATGGTGCTCTCGGTCCTGCTGACGGCGCTGGCGATCTCGCAGGTCGGCGCGATCGGCTTTATCGGGCTGATCGCGCCGCATGCCGCGCGGCTGTTCCACGGCCAGTTCGCCGCCGGCTATCTGCTCGCGACCGCGATGATCGGCGGCATGCTGGTGCTCGTCGCCGATACGCTCGCCCGCACCATCGCCAGTCCGCTGGAACTGCCGGCGGGCGCGGTGACCGCGCTGATCGGCGCGCCGCTTTTCCTCATGCTTATTCTCAGGAGCCAGCGCAGCAATGTCTAAGCCGCTTGCCGAAATGTCCACGCTTTCCGCCCACTATGACGGGTTCACCGCGCTTGATGCGATCGACCTGACGCTGCCGGAGCAGAAGATCATCGCCTTTTGCGGTCCGAACGGCAGCGGCAAGTCCACCGCGCTCAAGGTGCTGCGCGCGCTCCACGCGCCAAGCGGCGGCGATGCGAAGGTGGCGGGCCAGGCGCTTGACGACTGGATGCCGCGCGCGCTTGCCCGCGAGATCGCAATGCTCAGCCAATCGCCGGACGCGCCGGAGGATATGACCGTGTTCGACCTCGCCATGCTCGGCCGCTATTCTCGCCGCAGCCGATTTTCCGGCCCGTCCGCCGAGGACAGGCGCGCGGTCGAAGGTGCGTTGCGCACCACCGGCATGGAAGCGCTTTCCGATCGCAGCATCGGCCAGCTTTCGGGCGGACAGGTGCAACGCGCCTGGATCGCGATGACGCTGGCGCAGGATGCGCCGCGCATTTTCCTCGACGAGCCGACCAACCATCTCGACATCGCTCACGCGCTCGAAATCCTGGATCTCTTGGTAATGCTCAACCGTCGCGAACAACGCAGCTTCGTGATCGTGCTGCACGATCTCAACCACGCGCTGCGCTATGCCGATCACGTCGTGCTGTTCGAAAACGGCCGGATCGCCGCCGAGGGCGCGACCCGCGACGTGCTAACGGAAGAGCTGATCAGCACGGTGTTCGATATCGACTGCCGGATATTGCCGCTGCCGGACACCGACCTGCCGGTGATCGTGCCGCTGTCGCGGCAATCGGCTTAGTTCGAGGCCGCCTCCGCCGGCGGCAGTTGCACGCCGTAGACCTCGGCGAGATCACTCAGCATTTCCTGCGCCGCGAACCAGCCGCCGGCGGTGGCCCACACGCCGTCATCAACCTCGTACACCTTTCCATCCTTGACCGCCGCAAGCCGCGACCAGAGCGGATCGGTCAGGAATTCCTCGGCCATCGCATCGCCCTTGCCGTCGCCGGTGTCATAGGTCAGCCAGAAAATCCGATCGCCATCCATATCGGGAATGCTTTCACGGCCGACAGCGAGCGACAACCCGTCGGCATCCTGCTGCGGCGGACGGGTGAAGCCGGCATCGGCCAGAACATGACCAAGGAAGCTGCCCTTCAGGTAGAGATAGGTCTGGCCCGGCACAAAGCGCACCACCGAAAGGCTCTCGCCCGCCTTGTCGCCGAGACCGTCTTTCAGCGCCTCGACCCGCGTCTCGTAGCTCGCCAGCGCCGCCTCGCCCTCGGCCTCGCGGTTCAGCACGTCGGCGACGAAGGTGAAATTGTCCTTCCAGGCGCCAAGCCCCTCGATGAATACCGTGGGCGCGATCGCCGAAAGCTGGCCGTAAATCTCCTCGTCGCGCTTGCGGCTGCCGATGATCAGGTCCGGCTCGAGCGCGGCCACCAGTTCGACATTGACGGAAAGCTCGGTCCCGAGCACTTCGGTCCCCTCAAGCCTGTCGCCAAGATGCGGATACCAGGGATCGCCGTACCAGGACTGCGGCGCGCCGACCGGGGTCACGCCGAGCGCCAGCGCCGCCTCGGTGGTCTCGTTGGTCAGCGTGATCACCCTCAAGGGCGCATCCGGCACCTCCGTCGTGCCCATGGCGTGGTCGATCACCTGCCCGGCGAACGCGACGCCGCCGGAAAGGAGCGAGATGGAAAGAACGGCGGATGCGAGAATGCCCGAATGCATGATGACCCCTGCTGGTTGCGAACAGGCGCAATACTTGAGTTAAATAGTCACCATTGTCAATCGAGCGAGACCACCCTCAATCGCGAAGCTCGTAATCGAACCAGGCGAAATCGGCATGGTGCCCGCGACCGCCGGTGTCATAGGCCGCCATGCCGACAAAGGCACCGGTGAAATTATTGCCCTCGCCCACGCCCGCCTCATCGGACAGGATCGTGGCGTCGAGCACCGGCCCGATATCGCGCCACGCGCCCTCGCCGCTGCGCCAGGAAAACCGCAGCGCCGCCTTGTCGACCGTGACCCGGAGTTCCAGCGGACCATCCGGCACCGGCTCGGGATCGCAGCCGAAGACCGTCTTACCAAACGGGAAATCGCCGAGCGCCGACATGATCCGCAAGGCCCTGGTGCCGTCATCCTCACGGCAGAGGGCAAGGAAATGGTGCTGGGCCATGTTGTACCAGCACATCAGCCCGGCAAAGGTCTGGAAATCGATCGGATCGAACTCGATCGCGGTGGTCGCCGTAAAGCGATGCTCCGTCTGGCGGCGGGCGAGCATGGCATTTTCGAACACATTGCCCGGCGACATCCGCCCGAAAATGCGCAGGTGACCCGGACGGGCGTCGAGCGAGAACATCCGCTCCGGCTCCGGGCTGCGCAGCCACTGGAAGTCGATTGGCAAAGAACCGGGCGCGAACCGGGTGCGCACCGGCGGCGCCTCGAACGGTGCGGGCTCAAGCCCTTTCGGGGCGGGCGTGATCAGGCTGGTCGGCGCGTGACCGCCCTCGGCGAGGTAGAGCCAGCCATCATCGCGCCATTCCATTTTCTGAATGCCGGTCTCGCGGCCCATCTGCGAGCGGCGACGCTCGTTTTCCTCTCCCGGAAGGCCCCGGCGAAAAGCGGCCTTGCCCTCGTCCCATGCCACATCGACCGGGCGCGAGCAGAGATGCACCATATAGGTCTCGCCCGCTTGCGTCTCGACGATATCGGCATGACCACAGCGCTGCAACGGCACGTCCGGCGCATCGAACGTGGTCAACACATGGGTATCCGGATGCATCTCGTAGGGGCCGAGAAGATCGCGCGAGCGGGCAAGCGTCACCGCATGCTCATAACCGGTGCCACCCTCGGCCGTCATCAGATAGTACCAGCCATTACGGTAGTAGAGATGCGGGGCCTCGGTCAGCTTGCGTTCGGAACCCCGGAAGATGTTGTGGATCGGGCCGACGAGTTTCTGCGCCTCGACATCATATTCCTGCAGCACGATCCCGGCGAACTGGTCGCCATGGCCTTTCTGGCGGTGATCCCAGAGCATGTTCAGCAGATATTTCCGCCCGTCCGGCGCGTGAAACAGCGAGGCATCGAAACCGCTGGCATTGAGATAGATCCGGTCTGACCACGGCCCTTCCACCGAGGGCGCGGTGGCGAGGTAATTCGGCGCATCCTTGAAGCTGCCGGAAATGCGTTTCACATCGGTGTAGACCAGCCAGAACAGCCCGTCGGCATGCGTCAGGCATGGGGCCCAGATGCCACCGCTGTCGCAATTGCCGCGCATGTCCAGCAGGCCGGCGCGGTTCAGCGGCCGCGCCGCCAGCCGCCAGTTGGCAAGATCGCGGGAATGATGGATCTGCACGCCGGGATACCATTCGAAGGTCGAGGTCGCGATATAGTAATCATCGCCGACGCGGCAGATCGAAGGATCGGGATTGAACCCCGGCAATATGGGGTTTCTGATACCGTTATCCGTCATGATGTCCTCCCGACAGTTGCCTTAGCCGCTGACCGCAAAGAGGCCAGCCAAAACGCTCCCGTCCTGCTTAAATCGTTTCGCAGAGAATTGGTATCGCCGTGTGGCCTAAATCCGCCCTTATGCCGCACGAACAACGGGTTGACGGCGGCGACCGTTCGCGACAAACCTCGCTGCCACGGGAAATGACGGAGATGACGATGCACGCATGGGAAAAACAAGGGATGGAGAACGTCTTTCCGGGCTTTTCCGATTTCGCCTCGCTGGATGAGATCGGCCCGATCGTGCTCTCCCACGGCGACGGCATTTACGTGGTCGATGTCGATGGCAGACGCTATCTCGATGCCAATTCCGGGCTCTGGAACAATGTCGCCGGCTTCAACCATCAGGGCCTGATTGACGCGCTTTGCGCGCAGGCGCAGCGCTTCCCCGGATACCATTCCTTTTTCGGCCGCGTCGCCGATGTCACGGTGGAACTGTCGAAGCGACTGATTGGCCTGTCGCCGTTCGATGACGGCAAGGTCTACTACACCAATTCCGGCTCCGAGGCGAACGACACCATGGTCAAGATGCTGTGGATGATCAATCGCGCCAGGGGCGAGCCGGAGCGGCGCAAGATCATCACCCGCCACAACGCCTATCACGGCGTCACCATCGCCACCGCTTCGATGACGGGCAAGCCCTATAATGCCGAATTCGGCCTGCCGCTGCCGGGCTTTCTCCATGCCGATTGCCCGCATTTCTGGCGCTACGGCCTGCCGGATGAAAGCGAGGAGGCCTTCACCCAGCGCATGGCGCGCAACCTCGAAGACCTGATCGAGCGCGAGGGGCCGGAAACCATCGCCGGCATGTTTGCCGAGCCGGTGCAGGGCGCCGGCGGCGTGATCCCGCCCTCGAAAGGCTATTTTCAGGCGATCCGCCCGATCCTGAGGAAATACGGCATTCCGCTGATCGCCGACGAGGTGATCTGCGGCTTTGGCCGGCTTGGCGAAATGTGGGGCAGCGATCACTACGGTATCGAACCGGACGCGATCATCGCTTCGAAATGCCTGACGGCCGGTTATTATCCGATGGGCGCGGTCATTCTCGGCGAAGCGCTGTCAGCCGCGCTGATGGAAGCGTCCGACCGATTCGGTGAGTTCCCCCATGGCTTCACCGCTGCCGGCAGCCCGCTCGGCAGCGCGGTCGCCCTGAAGGCGCTGGATGTGATCGAGAATGAGGGGCTGATCGACAATGTGCGCGCGCTGACGCCCTATTTTCAGGAACGGCTTGGCCGGTTCGCGGACCATCCACATGCCGGCGAGGTGCGTAGTGTCGGCTTCATGGGCGCGATAGAGATTGTCGCCGACAAGGCCACAAAAGCCGCTTTTGACAGCAAGGTCGGCATCTCCGAGAAGATCGCCAACAAGGCGCTTCAAAACGGGCTGATCTGCCGTCCGCTTGGTGCGTCCGTTGTTCTCGCACCACCTTTCATCATCACGCGGGCCGAGATGGATGCGATGTTCGACACCCTGGAAAAGACCATCGAAGAGGTGTTCGCAGAGATCAGCTAAGCGCCGCTCAGGCCGCGGACTGTTCGGTCTTGCGGTCTTCCTCGATGTTGAGCAGCTTGAAGATATCGGTGCGGCGGCGCACGAGATCGGCGATCGTGTATTTCGCCAGAACCGCGAAGAAGGCGTTGAGCGCCTCGCGCAGCGCGGAATTGAAGCCGCAGCTATCGACCAGCGGGCAATCCGTCTCGGCGCCGACTTCGAAACATTCCGCCATCGCGAAATTTTCTTCCGTCACCCGCACCACGTCGAAGAGCGTGATATCGGCGGCAGGCCGGCCGAGACGCACGCCGCCATTGCGGCCGCGCACGGTTTCCATGATGCCGGCCTTGTGCAGCGGCTGGATGATCTTGAACAGGAACAGCTCGGAAACGCCGTAGGCCTTGGCAATCTCCGGCACGCGGCTCAGCTTGCCGTCATTGGCGGCGCAATACATCAGCATCCGAACCGCGTAATTTGTCTGCTTTGTCAGGCGCATGCCGTGCTCCTCTTTAGAATCTTTCCACGTTATAGCGCCTTTGCCTCTTTTGAACAATTCCAAAAGAAGAAATTTTCACTCAAGTCTTCCAGGGCATGGTTGACAGGGACCCGCTATTACCTGATTACGATACTCAAGATAAGAGATCACAGGGAGAAGGCAATGACAAGACTTTCCGCGATCACCCGCATTCTGGCGACGGCAGGGGCTGTGGCGTTCGCCGCGCCGGCATTTTCCGCCGAGGAGGTCAACATCTATTCCTATCGCCAGCCGGAACTGATCGCGCCGCTCCTGGAGCGGTTCGAGGAGGAAACCGGAATCCAGACGAACGTCCTCTTCCTCGACAAGGGTCTTGTCGAACGCATCCAGGCCGAAGGGGTCAACAGCCCTGTCGACGTCATTCTGACGGTCGATATCGGGCGTCTGACGGAAGCCAAGGAAGGCGGCGTCACCCAGCCGGTCGAAAGCGAACTGATCAATGCCGATATTCCCGCGCAATACCGCGACGAAGACGGCGAGTGGTTCGCGCTGACCAAGCGCGGGCGCGTGGTCTATGCCTCGAAGGATCGCGTCGGCGACATTCCGATCACCTATGAGGAACTGGCCGATCCGAAATGGAAGGGCGCGATCTGCATCCGCGACGGCCAACACCCCTACAATATCGCGCTGATCGCCTCAATGATCGCGCATCACGGCGCCGAATATACCGAGGAATGGCTGCGCGGCTTCAAGGCCAATCTGGCGCGCAAGCCGAACGGCAATGACCGCGGCCAGGCCAAGGCCATCATGTCGGGAGAATGCGATATCGCGCTCGGCAATACCTATTATGTCGGCCTGATGATGACCAACGACAAGGAGCCGGAGCAGAAGGACTGGGCGGCGGCGATCACCGTTCTGTTCCCCAATGCCGATGACCGCGGCACACATGTCAACATTTCCGGCATGGCCATGGCCAAGAATGCGCCCCATCCGGAAAACGCGCTGAAGCTGATGGAATTCCTCGCCTCGCCCGAGGCCCAGGAAATCTATGCCGAGCAGGTCTTTGAATATCCTGTCCTGCCCGGCGCCGAGGCCTCCGAGATCGTGCAATCCTTCGGCGAGATCAATCCCGATACGCTGCCGCTTTCCGAGGTGGCCGCCCACCGCAAGGAAGCTTCCGAACTGGTCGACAAGGTAAGGTTCAACGACGGGCCCTGATTGTCAGGAACGCCTCACGAATGACGACGGCGGCATCGTGCCGCCGTTTTTATTGTGTCATGATGATGGCGATCAGCGGAAACGAAGGGTCAGGCCGCTATGCATCTTAATCCAGGATGCCGTTTGCAGTCCCGAGAATCGAGATCGACGGAACGATCTGCGAAATCACGCGGTTCCAGTTGGTAATCGGCTGGCTGGCGACGAAGACGATATCGTTCGGCCGCAACTGCAATTCGGTCGCCAGTAGCAGGTTGGCGGTGTTTTGCGCATCCAGCGACCAGGCCGTAATCTCCAGCGGACCAGAACTTTGCAGGCGGTTTTTCCGCAGCAGGTATATCCGGCGGGGATTGCCCGTCACAGGGGAAATGCCGCCCTGTTCGAACATGGCGTCGGCCAGGCTCGCATAGCGATCGAAGGGCAGCGGCCAACGGCCCTGATTCTTCACTTCGCCAAAGACATAGACATAGTCGCGATCAATCGCGTCCATGCTTACCCGCGTCTCAAAGATGTCGCGCTGTTCTTCCAGCACGTCCCGCTGGAATTTCGCGAGTTCGAGTTCCTGCCGGAGATAGCCCTCGGCAAGCTCAACGGAATACTCGCTGTCAACGAAAACGCGGTCGCCATTCTGCAACAGCACTTTCGGGATGTCGTTCTTGGCGAACAGTTTGTTGGCCGCGATCTGGTAGACCTCACCATCGCGATAGAGCCGCACCGTGGCATAGCTCGGATCGGCCGTCTGGATGCCCCCTGCGGTCGTGATCGCCTCGTCGAGATAAAGCGGGGTAAGCGTGATCGGCTCAAGCTGAGGGTTGCCGACAGCGCCGCCCACGGAGACGCGCTGCGAGTTGAATTCCGTGATCTCGAGGTTGAAGGTCGGATCAATCTGGCTCGCGACAAGCTTCTGGAACAGGGCGGACTGCGCCTCCTGGAGCGTCATACCCGCGATATTGACGCGACCGACGGTGGGAATTGCAATCGCGCCGTCGTCCTGAACGGTGTAGCCCTGCCTTGCGTTCTGGGCCGCGAGCAGGCCGTTGATCTCGTTCAATGCGGAGTCAGCGTCCGGCGTCGCCAGAAGCACGACATCGCCGACCCCGATACGGTAGGACTTAGGTTGTTGCAGCGGTGGCAGCCTGGTGGCGACGGGGCCGGGTTTCACTTGAGGTTTGTAAGCGGAAATCTGCGGCACGGCCGAGCCCTGGAGCGTCGCCGTCTGATCAAATACCGGAGGCAGGGAACGGGGTGTGTAAGGCGTGAGAGAATTTGCAAGCAGCACATTCTCGCTTGTGACCGGCACCACCTTCACCGACGAGCTCTGGCCCACGACCGGGCGCACTTCCGACACGTTGTAGATGGCGCTGCAGCCGGAAAGCAGCACTGTCAGACAAATTGTTGTTACGGCACGCACTTAGAAATTCTCCGAATTGCCTTTTGTTTGCCCTGGCATTCGAGCCTTCTGCACACATGCACCGGAACGCATTACTCGCTTTCAGATACGCGCGAACAGTTGAAAATGAATTAAAAGCAGTTCTACCTCAAGAAGCATGTAAAAAAATTAAAAGCCAAACCGCCCCAAAACCAATTGCAACAGTCACCGACTAAACACTCCGATCAAGCCGGTCGGGGTGACTTTAATACGCAAAACGTAAAGTGAGTCCATAGCGGGCCTCATCCTGAGCGAGCATTGTTCCGACTCCGTGCAGACCTGTTGCATTTGTAACATAGGCATCCGCGCTGAAGGGTGTGTTTGGAAGGGCGTAACGCGCGCCGCCCGCCCACACCGGATCGCCACCGTCCAGAACCGCCGTAACTTCACCGATCAGCGCCAGATCACGCAGCGGACGCACGGTCACGCCGCCGCCAATGGCCTTCAGGCGTTCGTTGCCATAGGCCGCGAATTTCGGCTCGACAGCCACGGAGACGGTATCCGAAAGGTCAAGGCTCGCCGGCAGCGAGGCGTAAAGTATACCGGTCGTCGGCTTGTTGAAGTCGCGCCCGGCAAGAACCTGCCCCGCGAGCGAAAACAGGTCGCCGTAGTTCTGGTCCATCAGCCGCAATTTGCCGCCGACCATATAGGCCCATTCATCCCCCCAAGGGCTGACCGCGTCACCAGCCATGCCGCCGCCCGGATACTGCGAGAAGATCGCGTCAAGCTGCAAATCCTGGTCCGGACTGTAGCCGAGATGGACATCCATGAAATCCCGGCTGCCGATCCCGGCCTCCGCCAGAATCCGATGCGGGGTGAGCGTATTGGCGCTGGTCAGCGTCAATCCGTCGAACTGGCGCGCCTGTTCGAGTGGCGTGACCGGGCTCAGCATGTCCGCCCGATAGCTGTCGAAATAGACGTCGCGCGTCGCGACCCCGACCCAGGGCGTGTAGCTCAGCCGGATGCCGTAGGCGATCTCGTCATTGCCGGGAAATGCCAGAACACTGGTCGCGGGCGTCTGCCCCCAGCCATTGGTCGCGAAGATATCGACGGCCGCCTTGGGAGTCACCGCAAGCTTGACGCCTGCCAACCACACCGGCGTCACCTCGAACCCGCCGGAACTCGAAAGAGCATTGCCATCCGTGCCGTAGGGCAGCATGACGGTGGCATAGGACTGAAGGCCGGTGATCGGCTGCCAGGTGAGCCCCGCGCCGACATACGGGATCGTGCCGTAATAGGGCACGCCGTTGACGGTCTCCGGCAGAAACGAGACGCCGGGGGTCAGGTGAAACCTGAGACTGTCCGTAACCGTCACACTCATCGGCAATTGCAGGCTGCCCGCCATCTCCCAATTGCCGGAAGCTTCATTGGCATAGAGATCGCCGGACAGATACAGCGCTTCAAGCGACCCGGAAGCGGCGATCGAAAGACCATAACTTTCGACCAGACCCAGCTTCAAACCGCCGCCGCCGGCAAGGAAGGTCAGGTTGTCGGCACATGCCGGCGTTCCGCAGAGCGGCGGATCGTCGAACACCTGACCGAAGGCGCCCAGCTGAAGCCAGTCGGCAACGGCCCAGTCGCCACGCAGCGTATAAACCTCCGTCCCCGTCCCCGCGCCCTCGGTCGTCTGGTCGAAGCCGACCTGCAGATACACGGCGCCGCGCGGCAGAAGATAGCCGGTCTCGAAGCTCGAATAGTTGGAAGCCATCATCTCGATCGGGGTCTGATCGAGGAACAGGGCGCCCGGCCCTTCCAGCAGCTGCGCTGACGCAGATCCAGCGCCGGCGCACAGGCCTGCGGCGGCCGAGAGGCAAAGTCCCGTGATATAAGCGGTCAGGTTGGTCATACTATCTGTCAACCGCCAGGTCCCGGCCGAAAATGTCTCTGAAATCGCCGAAACCATAGATCATCGCCATGCTGTTCACAAGCGCCCGAAAAGTCTTCTTTCATTGCCAAGAACATCTGAACGCCGCAATACCGACGGCAGAACGACTTGTTTATAACGGTCACAATGGGCTGTTAACCTTAACTTATGGTTGACGCGCGGCCATATGCCCAGCCACCGAAGGTCTGTAACGCAGAAAATACGACAAGATGGAGAAATGGTACGGTTGGGTGGAGTTGAACCACCGACCTCAGGTGCCACAAACCTGCGCTCTAACCAACTGAGCTACAACCGCACAAGGTGACGCTTGATGAGCGACGCTTGATGAGCGACGCGTGATGCATCGCGGCCCGTTTAAAATGCCTGAACCGAATTTGCAAGCCCCAACATCTCTTCCCGAGAAGATTTGAGAAGCCGAGCTTCCGCACATTAACCGTGGAGCGCGAAAAACCGGACCGCATTCTGGACCGTATTGGCATTTATCATTAAAAAAGCATTAAAAGGCCAAGCGCCAGGCCGACAACGCGAACCGGACAGCCGTTCATGAGCAACCCGCCCTTCATCGCCTTTGCATCGCACCCTGCCCTGCGCCAGCGATTCCTGGAGGCGCGGCCCATGCTGGTGCTCGACGCACCCGACGGCGCGATCGTCTGGGCCAATGATGCCGGCGCCAGGCTTTTCGGCTATTCCGGGGTCGATGCGGCGATCGGGAGGGGCCCGAGCGATCCGATTCTCCGCCGTCAGTTCGCCGCCGTCGCCGGCAGGCTTTCCGAGCCGGGCGATAGCGAGAGCCTTACGATACACCTGACTCAGCGATTCCGGCGGGTCACGAGGAAGGCGACGGCGAGCCTGTTCGTTCTTGCCGGCCATCGGTACTTTCTGCTGGAATGCGAATCCGACGCGCGGGATGACGCAAGCCTCGTGCACGGATCGCAACACCTGGCGCTCGTGGATGGCGACGGCCAGATCACGCTCCGTTCCGACGATTTCGCGGTCACAGCCATTGGCGAGGCCGATATTGCCGACATGGTCGACAGCCTTTCGCGCCGGGCCGAAAGCTATATCGAACGGCTGGTCACCAACGAAGCCGGGATCTGGCCGGTGGCGCTGGGACGGCTTTCCAGCACGCCCGACCTTTTCCTGCTCGCCGTCTCGCCGGACCTCTCGGCGGAGATCAAGCCGCATATGCGTCCCGAACGCAGTGAACCGGCCGCGCCGCAAAGATCCGCCCGCGACGCCATCGCCGCCATTGACGAAAGTCTCGGCGCGCTGATGGAGGCAAGCGCTGAGGAACCCGCCGCCCCGGTGATCAGGAAACAGCCCGAAATCGCAGCGGTCGAGGAAACACGGCCCCCGGAACAGGAAGTCGCGGAAGGACCGCTTCCGCGCCGCTTCGTCTGGCGCACGGATATTTATGGGCGGATCACCGAGGTCTCGAGCGAACTGGTGGAAGCCGTCGGCGAGGAAACCGGCGCGATTTCCGGCCTCACCTTCGGCGAGGTGGAAACGCAGCTTGGCGTCAAGGGCGCCGGCGCGATCGGCGACCTGCTGCAAACGACGGAAACCTGGTCCGGCCGCAGCGTCGAATGGCCGCTCGGCAACACCAATATGCTCGTCCCAGTCGATCTCGCGGCCCTGCCCACCTTTACCCGCGAGCGTCGTTTCGACGGTTTTCGCGGCTTCGGCCTCGTCAGGCTCGGCGAGCAGCGGGAAGCGCCGCGCCCGATACGCGTTCCGGAGGCCAGGCAGACCGAAAGCGCGAAGACGCTGACGGATGACGAGCGCCATGCGCTGGACGAGATCGCAAGCCAGTTGCGCTCCGCGGTCCCTGCCGAAGACTTGCGCCGTGAGGCCGCCGCCGAAGACATGCAGCAGGAAACGCCGGAACCTCAGCCCCGCGGCCCGGTGATCCGTCGCACCACCGCGCCTGCCGAAAAACCCGAAACCACAGCGGACACCTCCGAATTCGATCGCAGTGAGAATCCGATCGTGATCCAGGCGGGAGAGCGCATTCTTCATGTCAATCCCGCCTTTCTGGCGGTCTCCGGCTATGGCTCGCTCGAGGCGGTGATCGCCGCCGGCGGCACCGATGCCTTTGTCGAACGCGGCGGCGACGACCGGCTGTTCCTGCGCACCGCCAATGGCGACAGGCTTCCGGTATCCTTCCACATGCAGGCGATCGCTTGGAACGATGGCCGTGCGCTGGCCCTGACATTGCGACCGGCACAGGATTCCGACGCGCTCGCAACGCCTCTGGTCGGCGCCGCGCCGAAGCCAGCGGAAGCGCCCGCCCCCAGCGCGGACAAGGACGCCGAGGTTGCGGAACTCTCCTCGATTCTCGACACCGCCACCGACGGCATATTGATTCTGGACGGGGAGCGGCGACTGCGTTCGCTCTCCGCCTCCGCGGCCGCGCTGTTTGCCACCGACACAGGCGAGGTCGCGGGCAAGCCCGTCGATATCCTGTTCGCCGAGGAAAGCCATGGCGACCTCCGCAGACACCTCGACCGCCTCGGCCAGCGGCCGGCCGGTGAGATCGCCACAGAGGGGCTGGAAGTGATCGGCCGGGAATCCGGCGGCGGGCTGATCCCGCTCTATGTGACGCTCGGCCCGCTGCCGCAATCGGACGGCATCTGCATGGCGCTGCGCGACATCACCGCGCTGAAGCGCCGCGAGGACGATTTGCGCGCCGCCCGGCGCGAAGCGCGGCAGGCCGAGGACGACCGCGATGCCTTCATCTCGGCGCTGCGCTATGAAGTGCGCCAGCCGATCGACGCGATCGTTTCGCTTTCCGAAACGCTCGACCATCAGCCGTTTGGCGCGATGGGCGATCAGCGCTATCACCGCATTGCCCGCGAAATCGCGCTCAAGGGGCGTCACGCGCGCGGCGTGATCGGCAGGCTGCTGGGCGAGCCGGAGCCGGAACCCGAGATCGCTCCGCCCCCCGCCGAACCTGAAACCAAGCCCCGGAAGGATGACGCTGCTCGCATAAACGATGCCATCGCCGAGGCCGTCAGCATGGTCCAGCCGCGCGCCAATGGACGGCGGATCATCATCCGCGCGGCGCTCTCGCCGAGCGTCGGCAGCGCGCCGGGTTCGGAGGAAACGCTGAGGCAGATCGCCCATGAACTGCTGATGGGCGCGGTCCATTTCACCCCGGCGGGCGGTCAGGTCGTGGTGTCGACGGCGCTGACGGCGGACGGGGCCACGGTGCTGCGGTTCCGCGACAATGGCATTGCGCCCTCGCGCCGGCGCGTCGGCAATGGCGGCGCGCGGTCCGAACAGGGCGGCGCGGAAAACACCCATCTGGAAAAGGCCCGCAGGCTTGCCGAAAGTCTCGGCGCGCGCCTTGAGGTGCAGGCGGTTCCCAATGAAGGCATGCTGGTCGAGGTGTTCCTGCCCGAGCGGCAGACAAGGCCGCTGCATTATTGAGCGCGCGGCGCGTATTGCCCGGCGCGGTCTGAAACCGTAAGAACGGGCATCCACAACCGGCTTTCCGGAAGGCCGCACAATGTCCGCATCAGAGATCAGCAACACCACGCGCCTGTTCCGAAGGGTTGCGCCTGCGCCGCTCACGCTCGCGGCGGGCGCGATTGCGGGGCTGATGCTGCTGCCGCTCGCCGCAATCGTCTGGCTCGCCTTCACCTCCGATTTTTCGGCGATTTCCCACCTGGCGACGACGGTGCTGCCGGGTGCCGCACGGCGAACCTTCTGGCTGCTGTTGTTCAACGGCCTGATCACCGGCGCGGTCGGAGTGATGACGGCATGGCTAGTGGTGTCGTTCGACTTCCCCTTCCGCCGCCTGCTCTCGTCTCTCCTTGTGCTGCCGCTCGCCATGCCGATCTATCTCGCCGCCTATGCCTTCGGCGAATTCCTGGATTTCACCGGGCCGGTGCAGACGCTTTACCGCTCGATCTTCGGCTTCCAGAGCGCGCGCGATTACTATTTCCCCGATATCCGCTCGCTGGGCGGCGCGGTGCTGGTGATGTCGGCCGTACTCTACCCTTATGTCTATCTGACCGCGCGGGCGGTTTTCGCCATGCAGGGGCGCAACGCGGCCGAGGTGGCGCGCACGCTCGGCGCGGGGCGCTGGCGGGTGCTGCGGCGGGTGCAGTTTCCGATGGCGCGGCCGGCCATCATCGTCGGCGTGACGCTGGTGTTGATGGAAAGCCTGAACGATATCGGCGCGGTGCAATATCTCGGCGTCAACACGCTGACCTTCTCGATCTACGAGACCTGGCTGAACCGGGGCGACCTCGGCGGCGCGGCGCAGCTTTCGGCGATCATGCTGATCTTCGTGCTGGGACTGATCCTGCTCGAGCGGCTGGCGCGGCGCAACCAACGCTACGCAGCCTCCCGCGCAAGCGGCGAGGCCGCCCGGCAGCGCCTCACCGGCGGCAAGGCGGCGCTTGCGACCCTTTCCTGCGCCATTCCGGTCGTCATCGGCTTTCTGGTGCCGGCGCTGGTGCTGCTCGATTTCGCACTGAAACGGCTGGACGATTTTGCATCCGCCCGCCTGCTGGAGGCGCTGGTGACCAGCATCACCGTGTCCGGGCTTGCCGCGATCGCCGCCGTCATCTTCGGCCTCACCCTCGCCTACGCCGTCAGGAGCCATGCTTCGCCGAGGACCCGCAGCCTCGCGCGCCTCGCCTCGCTCGGCTACGCCATTCCCGGCACGGTGCTGGCGATCGGCGTGCTGATACCGCTTGCCGGCCTCGACAACTGGACCGACGGGCTGATGCGCTCCGCCTTCGGCATTTCCACAGGACTGGTGCTTTCAGGAAGCGGCTTTGCGATCGTCTATGCATGCACCGCGCGGTTTCTGGCGATGGCCGAGGGCAGCGTCGATTCCGGCTTCCAGAAGCTCTCGCCCAATCTCGACATGGCGGCCCGCACGCTCGGCCGAACGCCGCTGAAGGCGCTGTTTGCCGTGCTGCTGCCCAACATGCGCCCGGCGCTGTGGACCGCGGCACTGCTGGTGTTCATCGAAACGCTGAAGGAGCTTTCGGCCACGATCCTGCTGCGCCCCTTCAATTTCAATACGCTGGCAACCCTCGTCTATGAGGACGCATCGCGCGCCGAGGTCGAAAGCGCCTCGGTGCCCGCCATCATCATCATTCTGGCGGGCTTGATCCCGGTGCTGCTGGTGTCGCGGTCGATGGACCGGCGGGGCTGACCCCGCCGCCCGTTACCCGATCTTCGGCGCCAGCGAGCCATCGGCGTAGCGCTTGGCCATATCCGCCATCGGGATCGCCTTGATCTTGTCGGCGTGGCCGGCCGTGCCAAAGGCCTCGAAGCGTTCGATGCAGAGCTTGGTCATCGCCTCCATGGCGGGCTTGAGATATTTGCGGGGGTCGAACTCCGACGGGTTTTCGGCAAATACCTTGCGGATCGCGCCGGTCATGGCCATGCGGTTGTCGGTGTCGATATTGACCTTGCGCACGCCGTGCTTGATGCCGCGCTGGATCTCTTCCACCGGCACGCCCCAGGTCGGCTTCATCTCGCCGCCATATTTGTTGATGATCTCCTGCAGCTCTTCCGGCACCGAAGATGAGCCGTGCATGACCAGATGGGTATCCGGCAGGCGGCGATGGATTTCCTCGATCACATTCATCGCCAGCACGTCACCATCCGGCTTGCGGGTGAACTTGTAGGCGCCGTGGCTGGTGCCCATGGCAACCGCCAGCGCATCCACCTGGGTTTCCTTGACGAACTGCACGGCCTGATCCGGATCGGTCAGCAACTGGTCGTGCTCAAGCTTGCCCTCGAAACCGTGACCATCCTCCTTCTCGCCCTCGCCGGTTTCCAGCGAGCCCAGAATCCCGATCTCGCCTTCCACCGATGCGCCGGCCCAGTGGGCGAAATCCGACACGCGCCGGGTGATGCCGGCATTATATTCGTAATCCGCCGGGGTCGAACCGTCGGCCTTCAGCGAGCCGTCCATCATCACCGAGGTGAAACCGTATTTGATCGCCGTCATGCAGGTGGCTTCGTTGTTGCCGTGGTCCTGATGCATCACCAGCGGAATGTCGGGGTAGAGCTCCGACAGCCCCTCGATCAGCTTGGCAAGCACCAGGTCGTTGGCGTAGGAGCGCGCGCCGCGGCTCGCCTGGATGATCAGCGGCGACGACGTCTTCTTCGCCGCGGCCATGATCGCGAGACCCTGTTCCATATTGTTGATGTTGAAGGCCGGCACGCCGTAGCCGTATTCGGCCGCGTGGTCGAGCAACTGCCGCAAGGTAATCATGGGCATCGCCAAGTCTCCTGTGATTGCGCGCCGCCTTGGCCGGCGGCTCATCAAATGTTCCTCAGCCGCCCGAGTATGGCAGCTTTGTATTTTGATGATAGGAGTTGCGCCGAAAATAACAATACCATTTTACAAACAACACTTTAATTGTTATTTTAATCGTTATAAAATGTGATATGTATCATAAACAGCGGTGTTAAATCAAAGACGCCACAACATTGGACATGGAGAGGCCGGTGAAAGCCGATGAAAGACGGGCGGCGATGATGGCGCTGCTGATGGAAAAGGGCACGGCGAGCGTCGATGAACTGAGTCTTAGATTCCATGTTTCGAAGATGACGGTGCATCGCGATCTCGACGAACTTGAAGCGTCCGGACAGTTGCGCAAGGTGCGCGGCGGGGCGTCCGTTCAGTCGTCTGCGATGTTTCAGGCCGATTTCCGCTATCGCCAGAAAATGGCGGCCAATGAAAAGGCGCGGATCGCCGCCAGCGCCGCGGCGCTGGTGGAGCCCGGCATGACGCTGATGATCGATGATTCGTCGACCGCGGCGAACCTGACCGAGCACCTCACCCACCGCCTGCCGCTGACTGTGATTTCCAACAATCTGAGTGTTATATCGCAACTGGCGGGCATTGCCGGGATCGAACTGATGGCGCTTGGCGGCCAGTACAGCCGAAAGTTCAACGGCTTTTTCGGCCTGCTGACGGAAGACGCGCTGAGGGGGCTGCGCGCCGATATCGGCTTTATCTCCGCCTCGGCGATCTATGAGGGCGCGGCCTTCCACCAGGATCCGGAAGTGGTGCAGACCAAGCGGCTGATCGTGAAGGGCGCCGAACGCCGCGTGCTGCTCGCCGACCACACCAAATTCGGCCGCCCGGGCCTGCATTTCCTGACCGGGCTCGAAACCTTCACCGCCGTGTTCACCGGCTCCGAACTAGCGCCGGAGCAGCGCACCGTCTTGCAGGAAAAAGGCGTCGCGCTGCATTGCGTTGACGCCTGAATCCGGTATTCATCAGATCACGCCAAGAACTTCAGTTGTGAAATGCCGATGGATACGCGCGAAACGATTACGCTCTACGAAGCAATAGGCGGAGCCGATGCCGTGGAAAGGCTGACGCGCCGGTTCTATGAGCTGATGGACACGCTTCCGGAGGCGGTGCGGTGTCGCGCGGTCCATCCCGCCGATCTTTCCGGCTCGGAAGCGAAATTTCGCGACTATCTGACCGGCTATCTCGGCGGCCCGCCAATCTATGTCGAAAAACACGGTCACCCGCGCCTTCGGATGCGTCATATGCCGGCGCCGATCGGGCCGCAGGAGCGCGACGAATGGCTGCTGTGCTTCCGGCGCGCGCTGGAGGAGACAGTGCCCGATGTCCGGCTGCGCGGCGTGATCATGCCGCCGATCGAAAAACTCGCTTATCATATGCAAAACAGGAACTGAGCATGGCAGGCCTTACGCTTTCATCACGCATCTTGCTGTTCTGCGGCGGCCTTACGGGTGCCGCCGGCGTCATGCTCGCCGCCGCCGCCTATCACGGCGACAGCGCGGTGCTGCAATCGGCGGCGCTGGTCTGCCTTGCCAATGGCCCGGCGCTGCTGGCGCTGGCGCTGCTCGCGATGCGCACGGCGGTGGCCACGGCGGCGGGGATCGCGATCGCGCTTGGCACGCTGCTGTTTGCGGGCGATATCGCGGCGCTTTCCTATATGGGGTCCGGGCTGTTCCGCATGGCGGCCCCGGTGGGCGGCACCGCGATCATCGCCGGCTGGCTGCTGGCGGCGCTCGCCGCGCTGCTGCCGGCAAGCCGCGACTGACTACTCCGCCTCGCCGTCGGGTATCCGGCCGAAGCGCAGCAGATTGCCGTGCGGATCTGAGACATAGAACTCCTTCATGCCCCATTCGCGCTTGGTAAAGCCCATCGGGTGAAGGATGTCGCGCATCTCGTATTCGGCATAAAGCGCGTCGATGCCGCCGCCGCGGATGTAGACCGAGGTCCGTTCGCAAAGCGTCTTGTCGTCGGTCAGCCAGAAGTGCAGCTCAAGACCGGGACGGCGGAGGATGAGATAGCTATCGTCCTCATGCACCACTTCCGAGAGCCCGAGCTTTTCGGTGTAGAAGGCCTTGGTCTCGGCAAGATTGACCGAGGGCAGAACGGGCAGGACTTCGATTTCCGCCGGGTCGCTCATCACGCGCCCTTGATCGTGTTGAAGCCTTCGAAGACCGGCGGGCCGAGATATTCAGCCTTGCGCTCGCCGGCATTCTTATGGGCATCGCGAAACTGCTCGGATCTGGTCCAGGCGGTGAAGGCCTCCTCGCTCTCCCACATCGTGTGCGAGGCATAGAGCGTGTAGCCCTCGTCGGCGAAATGCTTGCCCTTCAGCAGATGGAAGGAGATGAAGCCGGCGAGTTCGGCAAGGCGCGAATCGCGCCCCTTCCAGATGGCCTCGAAAGCTTCCTCCGAGCCGGAGGCGACCTTGAAGCGATTCATTGCGATATACATTGTCTTACCTCTATCATTTTGTTGCCCTGGCGGCGGATATCGGCGAGGTGAACCACCTCGGCGGACCCGCGCATCATGCCAGCCCCACGCCGAGCCGCCGGGAAAGGGATGACGGCAGCGCCGGCGCGCATTGCCGCGAAGCATCTGACCGGCATGCCGGCCGCATCGACCCGGTGCAGGCCGATCAGGCGAATGCCATCGATATCACAGATCATCAGTTTCCGCGCTCATTCATGCTGTGAAGCGCGCGTTCCAGCGAGGATTTCGAGCCGTTGCGCAGCGGGATGAACGCCTTGTTGAATTTCTTGCAGCCGGATTTGACCCGCACACAGGCATCATGGCTGATGCAGTCGATCGGGCAGAACACGCAGTCGACGGAGGGCAGCACCCGGTCGATCCGCGACACCGCCTCGCGCAGGCCGCCATCGTGATGGATCAGTTCGGCGCCGAAGCCGTCCGCCACCGCGCGCAAATGGGCGACCTGACAGTCGCGTCCACCGACATAGAGAAAACTCCGGCCGGCAAGTCCATCCGGCGCCTCCGCGACCCGCGTCACCTCACCGGATTTCTGTTCGACTCTGGCCGCTTTTCGCCGGTTTTTCTTCGCCATGACAGCCTCCTCATCAAGGGCGATTCCACTTTGTCGCGGCGAGCTTATAAAACCTGATTAAAAAGATAAAGTTTAAATATGATAATTATAGTCATGTTTTTGTGTTGGTCGCCGTCGGGCATTACAAATCGGCAATCCTCTCCGGCGGCGCTTTCAATGTCGCGGCGGGCGCGCTACAACACATGGCGAAATCGGAGGGACTTCCATGCTCGAGAAAATCGAAAGCCTGCCGGACAATCTGATCGGCTTCACGATCCACAAGGCGCTGAGCGCGAATGATTACCAGAACGTCCTGCTGCCGGCGCTTGAAACCCAGAGCGCGAAGGGTGGCGGACTGCGCCTGCTGCTGGTGACAGCCTCGGATTTCGCCGGCTCGGATGTCGGCACCGCCATGGGCGGTCAGCCCTTCCGCCGCTCCGAACCGCTGGAGTTCAAGAGCATCGCCATCGTCAGCGCCAACAAGGGCTTCACCCAGGCGGTACAGATGTTCGGCCTGCTGTTCCACGCCGACGTGAAGGTCTTCGGTCCCGACAGTCAGGGCGAAGCCATTTCATGGCTTGAGAAATAGTCCCCGTCCCTACCGGCAGTAGCGATAGCCGCTCTTACGCTCGATCACATCGAGATGCATGTGATCCTGATGGGTCGCGTCGCTGCCGGGTGACAGCACCGTCGTGAAATAGAGGCAGGCCGCCGCGCTGACGGTGCGCTGAAAGGCGCCCATGGCGCTGCCGTCCTTCATGCGCGGCAGCATTTCCACCGTCTCGCCGCTCGAAAACGTCAGAGAACGGATATCGACGGCATTGCCCTTGGCATGTTCGGAAATCTTGGCGCCGTCCACATTGTTGCGGCTGCGGCAGACATAGGTTGACGCCTGTTCCACCTCGGTCAGCCGCGCATCCGGGGACAGCGCGATCTTCGCCGTCGGCTCGACATAGGACTTCGCCCAGCTGGCAAGCGCGAGCGCGGTCTTGCAGCGCATCGTGCCCTCGGGGGAAAGCGCGACACCCTCCATCACCGCAGTGACCTTCAGCGGCCGCGCCATGCCGCAGGCCCCTTCCTCGTCGATCGGCTCCAGCACTTCATAGACCGCCCCGAGCGCGGTCAGCGCCGCCGTGCAGCGCAGGAATTCGCCATCGTCTTCCTCCGGCGGTTTCGGATCGGGCGGCGGCGGGTTATCCGCGCGCTCCTCGGGCACAGGCGGATCGTCCGGGAGATCCTCCTCAACGTCCTCGACGGCCTCGCCTTCCGCGGGAGCGGGCTGCGCCGTCACCGTCGTTTCTTCCGTCGCCGGCGTTGGCGAAGCCTCCGCCTCAACGGCGGCATCGCTATCCGGACGCTGTTCCGGCACCGGCGGATTTTCGGGAACGTCGAGCGCCATCAGGCATAATGCCATCGCCGGAATGAGAGCGACGGTCAGGGGTTTCCTGGAAATGGCCACGGGCTGTCCTCGGTTGATGTTGCCATGGGACAACGTGCAGTGGTGATGGACGGTTCCGCTCAAGCGTCCGCCACAAACGAAAACCCGGCGGGACGAGCCGCCGGGTTTCCAGTTACTTCAAGGCTTTAGCTATTCGATCGCCTTGACGATGTCCTCGGTCATCTTCTTGGCATCGCCCAGCAGCATCATCGTGCCGTCCTTGTAGAACAGCTCGTTGTCGATGCCGGCATAACCGGAGCCGAGCGAGCGCTTGACGAACAGGCAGGTCTTGGCCTTGTCGACATCGAGGATCGGCATGCCGTAGATCGGCGAAGCCTTGTCGTCGCGCGCTGCCGGGTTGGTGACGTCGTTGGCGCCGATGACATAGGCGACGTCGGCCTGCGCGAATTCGGAGTTGATATCCTCCAGTTCGAACACCTCGTCATAGGGCACGTTGGCCTCGGCCAAGAGCACGTTCATGTGCCCCGGCATGCGGCCCGCGACCGGGTGAATGGCGTATTTCACCTCGACGCCCTTTTCCTTCAGCTTGTCGGCAAGCTCGCGCAGCGCGTGCTGCGCCTGGGCAACCGCCATGCCGTAACCCGGCACGATGATGACCCGGGAGGCGTTTTCCATCAGGAAGGCCGCATCGTCGGCCGAACCGGTCTTGACCGTGCGGTCGATATCCGAAACGCCGCCGGCAGCGCCGCTCTCGCCGCCGAAGCCGCCGAGAATGACCGAGATGAACGAGCGGTTCATGCCCTTGCACATGATGTAGGACAGGATCGCGCCCGACGAGCCGACCAGCGCGCCGGTGACGATCAGCGCCATATTGCCGAGCGTGAAGCCGATGCCGGCGGCCGCCCAACCCGAATACGAGTTCAGCATCGAGACCACGACCGGCATGTCGGCCCCGCCGATCGGCACGATCAGCAGCACGCCGAGCACCAGCGCCAGAATGACGATAAGCCAGAAGTGGACCGGATTGGCCGTTGCCGACAGCGACACGATGAACAGTACAAGACCGGCCAGAAGCGCGATATTGATGAGATGGCGCGCCGGCAGCAGGATCGGCTTGCCGGACATGCGGCCATCAAGCTTCAGGAAGGCGATGATCGAGCCGGTGAAGGTGATCGCGCCGATCGCGGCGCCAATCGAAAGCTCGATCAGGGCGCGCAGATGAATATCATCCGGCGTGCCTATGCCGAAGCTTTCCGGCGAATAGAGCGCGGCGCCCGCCACCAGCACGGCGGCAAGGCCGACCAGCGAGTGGAAGCCGGCCACAAGCTGCGGCATCGCGGTCATCGGGATCGTGCGGGCGATATAGGCTCCAATACCGCCGCCGATCGCAAGCGCCAGCACGATCAGGATCAGCGCCGGGAAATCCGGCTTGGCGAGCAACAGCGTGGTGACGATCGCGATCCCCATACCGACCATGCCGTAAAGGTTGCCCTTGCGGCTGGTGGAGGGGTGCGACAGGCCGCGCAGCGCCAGAATGAACAGCACGGCGGAGACGAGAAACAGCAAGGCTGCAAGATTGACAGACATCGTCTATGGCCTCACTTCTCTTTTTTCTTGTACATCGCCAGCATGCGCTGGGTGACGAGGAAGCCGCCGAAAATGTTGATTGCGACCAGGATCAGGGCGATGAAGCCCATGCCGGTGGCGATACCGCTTGCCGAAAGGGCAACCGAGAGAAGCGCGCCAACCACGATCACCGAGGAGATCGCATTGGTAACCGCCATCAGCGGGGTATGCAGCGCCGGGGTTACCGACCACACCACGTAATAACCGACGAAAATTGCGAGCACGAAGATCGCAAGCTGGAATACGAAGGGATCGATGACCCCGCCGGTCGCGCCATGGGCAAGGGCGGCAAGCGAGCCGTCCTCGAGATTGCCGAGCGCGCTCTTGGCGTGCTCCAGCGACATCATCGCCTGATCGAGCGAGCTGTGAACATCATCTAACGGCATCAGGCCTCTCCCCCGGCGGGCTGACCGCCAAATTTCGGATGAACGAGCGCGCCCTCATGCGTCAAAAGCGTGGCGGCGACGAGTTCGTCTTCCCGGTTGATTTTCAGATCGCCGGTCTCCTTGTCGACCAGCGTTTCGAAGAAGGTCAGCAGGTTCTTGGCGTAGAGCGCAGAAGCGCTGGCGGCGATCCGGCCCGGCAGGTTCTCGTAGCCGATGACGTTGACACCCTCGACTTCGGTCACCGCGCCGGCGACCACGCCTTCGATATTGCCGCCGCGCTCGACCGCGAGGTCAACGGCGACCGAGCCGAGCTTCATCGCCGAAAGCATCTGGCGGCTGACAAGCCGGGGCGCGGGGCGGCCGGGGATCAGCGCGGTGGTGATGACGATATCCTGCTTGGCGATGTGGGATGCCACGAGTTCGGCCTGCTTGGCCTGATACTCGGCCGACATTTCCTTGGCGTAGCCGCCGGCGGTTTCGGCCGCCGTGAACTCGTCATCCTCGACCGCGATGAATTTCGCGCCGAGCGAGGCGACCTGTTCCTTGGCGGCGGGGCGCACATCGGTGGCCGAAACCACGGCGCCGAGACGGCGCGCGGTGGCGATCGCCTGGAGACCGGCAACGCCCGCGCCCATCACGAACACGCGCGCGGCCGGAACGGTGCCCGCCGCCGTCATCATCATCGGCATGGCGCGGTCGAACACCGCCGCCGCCTCGATCACGGCCTGGTAGCCGGCAAGGTTTGCCTGCGAGGACAGAACGTCCATCGACTGCGCGCGGGTGATGCGCGGCATCAGCTCCATGGCGAAAGCGGAAATTCCCTTCCCGGCCATCGCCGAAAGTGCATCCTCATGGCCATAGGGGTCCATGGTCGCGATCACGATCGCGCCGCTCTTGTAGCCGGAAAATTCCTGCTCGCCGGGGCGGCGAACGCGGAAGATGACATCGGCGTTGGCCGCGGCTTCGGGGCCGGCGATCTCGGCGCCGGCGGCGCGGAACGCCTCGTCATCCATGCGTGAATTAAGGCCGGCGCCGCTTTCGACGATAACATCGAAGCCGAGGCCCTTCAGTTTCTTGACCGTGTCAGGAGAAGCGGCAACGCGCGTTTCCGCCTCCGCCGTCTCCTTCGGTACGAATAGTGTCTTGCTCAAGACATGCTCCCAGATTGAAGTCGGAACGGACGGCAGCCGTCAGCAGCGCGCCGGCTTGCCGGCACGCCCTGTTCCGCAGAAAATCGATTTTCTTCCAAGGCTTTCAGCGCAGGATAACGTAGCCAAGCACGCTGATGACGATGAAGATGATCAGACTGCCGATGAAACCGAAAGGCCCAAGCAGGCCAGCCGCCATCGCAACCATCAGCGCGATCAGGTGGACTGTGCCGTACTTCGTGCCATTGACGAACATCTTGTAGGTTTTGGCGTGTTCCGAAAAATCCGCCTCGTCTGCGGGCTGGGACATTTCGACATTCTGCATAGACTTCCCTCCTTTGCGGCGTCACCGCGATCGCCGCCATCTCGGCCGGCCAAACTCCCTCGGGGCTTTCGATTACCATACCTTGTTTCACGCTTTCAACAATGGCGGCGGGAAACTGCACGCATTCAATCGATTATTGATGGGGAGAATTCACAGCAACTCGTTAGGTTGCATCAACCTACATCATCTGACCGGCTATCCCGCGCTGTCATAGCGAAGGTATATCGAAGCATGCGCGCCACCACGACTTCACTCATGAGAGGGTTCCTTGGCGGACCGGTCAGGAACCGCCCTTTCGCGTTTCCGCAATAAAACTGCTGCTCGGCACCACTCTTTTGAGCAAAGCGTTCGTTTTTGCCCGTTTTTCGGTCCGTATTGTACCAAAGGCATGTTGCGTGGCCTTGACAACTTCCATTAAGGAAGACGGACGGTTTGGAGGCCCCAATGAGACCACTAATAATAATAAGCCGTACGATCGACAGGCTGAACGAATTCATCGGACATTCGGTGTCCTGGCTCCTTCTGGTAGCGATCCTGGTCAGCGCAGGCAATGCGGTCAGCCGCAAGCTGTTTTCGCTGTCCTCGAATGCCATGCTGGAGCTGCAATGGTACCTTTACGGCGCCGTGTTCATGCTGGCGACCGCCTACGCGCTCTTGAAGAACGAGCATATCCGCATCGACATCCTTTCGGGGTCGTGGTCCCGGCGGACCCGCGACTGGATCGATCTCGTGCTCCACATCATCTTCCTGGTGCCGTTCGCGTCCATGATGGTCTACCTGGCCTGGCCATGGTTCCTGCGCTCGTTCCTGTCCGGCGAGCACTCCACCAATGCCGGCGGGCTGATCCTGTGGCCGGCGAAATCCTTCATCCTCATAGGCTTTGTCCTGCTTCTGCTGCAGGCTTTCTCCGAGATCATCAAACGGGCGGCCGCGCTTTCCGGCCATCTGAAAGAAGACGAAGAACTCTATGCCGACGCCGGCAATGCCGCCCATGTGATGACCGAGGACCTGCCGCATGATTGATCTCGTCGCGCACAATCTCGCGCCCATCATGTTCGTTTCCGTGATGGCGATGCTGCTTCTCGGCTATCCGGTCGCCTTCACGCTGGCCGCCGGCGGGCTGATCTTTTTCGTGCTGGGCGTCGAGTTCTCCTCGATCTCGCCGGAAATCAATCTGTTCTGGCCGCTGCTGCAATCCCATCCCGACCGGTTTTTCGGCGGGATCATGTCAAACGAAACGCTGCTTGCCGTTCCGTTCTTCACCTTCATGGGCATCATCCTCGAGCGCTCGCGCATGGCCGAGGACCTGCTGGATACGATCGGGCAGCTCTTCGGCCCGATCCGCGGTGGCGTCGCCTATGCCGTGGTTCTGGTCGGCGCGCTGCTGGGCGCCACCACCGGCGTGGTCGCGGCCTCCGTCATGGCGATGGGGCTTATATCGCTGCCGGTGATG
This sequence comes from Martelella sp. FLE1502, assembly GCF_053484255.1. Taxonomy (NCBI): domain Bacteria; kingdom Pseudomonadati; phylum Pseudomonadota; class Alphaproteobacteria; order Hyphomicrobiales; family Aurantimonadaceae; genus Martelella; species Martelella sp. FLE1502. The sequence goes on along the minus strand of NZ_JBAKFQ010000013.1, from coordinate 21,571 downwards.
CTGCGCTACAGCTATGACCGCTCGTTCGCCACCGGCACGATCGCCGCCTCCGGCACGCTCGCGCAGATCGTGCCGCCCTCGCTGGTGCTGATCGTGATGGCCGACCAGCTTGGCCGCTCGGTTGGCGACATGTATATCGGCGCGCTCTATCCCTCGCTGATGGTGATCGCGGCCTACTGCCTCTACGTGTTCATCACCACGCTGATCCGCCCGAAGGCGGCGCCGGCCATGCCGGTGGAGGCGCGCACGCTCGGCAACGGCGTCACCTCGCTGTTCGTGATGATCGCGATCGCAGTCGCGCTCTACTTCCTCGGTTATCACGTGCTGTTCACGGCGCTTGACGAGGCCTGGCGGTTCGTGGCGGCGCTGTTCTTCGGCGTGATCGTGATCTATCTGTTCGCAATCGCCAACGACCGGTTCAAGCTCAACGTCCTGTCGCGGCTTTCCCAGCAGGTCATCATCGTGATGGTGCCGCCGCTGGCGCTGATCTTCCTGGTGCTCGGCACGATCTTCCTCGGCATTGCAACGCCGACGGAAGGCGGGGCGATGGGCGCGACCGGCGCGCTGGTTCTGGCGATCGCCAAGGGCCGTCTCGATTTCACGGCGCTGAAGGCTGCGCTCGACAGCACCACCAAACTCTCCGCCTTCGTGATGATGATCCTGATGGGCGCGCGCGTCTTCAGCCTCACCTTCTACGGCATCAACGGCAATGTCTGGATCGAGGACCTGCTGACCAGCCTGCCGGGCGGGGAATACGGCTTCCTGATCGTGGTGACGATCATCGTGTTCATCCTCGGCTGCTTCCTCGATTTCTTCGAGATCGCCTTCATCATGGTGCCGCTTCTGGTGGCGCCGGCCCAGGCGCTCGGCATCGACCTGATCTGGTTCGGCATCATTCTCGGCCTCAACCTGCAGACCTCGTTCCTGACGCCGCCCTTCGGCTTCTCGCTGTTTTATCTGCGTTCGGTGACGCCGGCCGGCGAGTGGCGGGACAAGGCGACGGGAAGGATGATGCGCGGTGTCAGAACGCTGGAGATCTACAAGGGGATCGTGCCGTACATCATCATCCAGTTCCTGGCGATCCTGGCGGTGATCTTCTTCCCGAAACTGGTCACCCATTACCAGGATGACGTCGTCCGGGTGGATCCGGACACGATCCAGATCGAAATGCCGTCCTTCGGCGAAGGCGGCGATAATTTCGGCTTCGACAGCGGCTTCGGCGGCGAAAGCAGCGATCCATTCGCCCTGCCCGATTTCGGCAGCGGCGACCAGCCCTCAAGCGGCGGCTCGGATGGCTTCAACCTCGATGATCCGCCGGATCTGAATTTTAACTAATCCGACTGACCACAAAAAACCCCGGAAGCGGCAGCTTCCGGGGTTAATTTTGCCGACAACCTATCCCTTCTACGGACGTCATCCTCGGGCTTGTCCCGAGGATCTAGCCACCGTTCAGCACGAGCGGAGTTGGCGGGCCATAACAGATTGTTTGAAATGACTTTTTGTCCGAGACGCTTGTCGTTTTGAAACGTGCTTAGACCCTCGGGACAAGCCCGAGGGTGACGAAGGAGAGTGGGGCGAGCTTTGTCAACAATTTAGCCCCGGAAGCGGTAGCCGCTTCCGGGGTTTTCCTTTTCGGTCGCCGATCAGGACAGCGGCTTGATCTGCCCGGCGTTCTGGGCGGCCATCATGAACTGGTCGTAGCGGAATTCGCAGGTCTTCAGCCAGCCATAGGCGTCGTTCTTGTAGACGGTCTGATCGTTGTAGATCTTCTTGAACGTCGCGTTCTCGGCGCCAAGCTCCGCATAGACTTCCATCGCGGCGTTGTAGCAGGCCTGCATGATGTCCGTGCTGAAGCCCTTCATCTGCGCGCCGTCGGCGATCAGTTCGCGGATCGCAACCGGGTTCTTCACGTCATACTTCGCCATCATGTTGGTGTTGGCGAAGGCGCAGGCATCATCAAGCGCGGCCTGGTAGTGCTTCGGCAGTTCCTGATATTTCTGCTTGTTGAAGAAGCCGTGGATCACCGGACCGCCTTCCCACCAGCCGGGATAGTAGTAGTATTTGGCGACCTTGTAGAAGCCGAGCTTCTGGTCGTCATAGGGGCCGACGAATTCGGCGGCGTCGATCGTGCCCTTTTCCAGCGCCGGATAGATATCGCCGCCGGCAAGCTGCTGCGGCACGACGCCGACTTTTTCCATCACCTTGCCGGCAATGCCGGCGATGCGCATCTTCAAGCCCTTGAGGTCGTCAACCGTGTTGACTTCCTTGGAGAACCAGCCGCCCATCTGCGCGCCGGTATTGCCGGCCGGCAGCCCATAGACGCCGTAGCCGTCAAAGAACTCGTTCATCAGCGTGTTGCCGTTGCCCTGATAGAACCAGGCATTCGAAAGCCGCGCGTTGAGCCCGAAGGGGATTGCCGTGCCGATTGCGAATGTCGGGTCCTTGCCCCAGAAATAGTAGGAGCAGGTGTGCGCCGCTTCCACCGTGCCGTCCTGAACGGCATCGAGCGCCTGCAGGCCGGGAACGATCTCGCCGGCCGCATAGCACTGGATCTCGAAATTGCCGCCTGTGGCAGCCCCGACGTGATTGGCGATATCCTCCGCGCCGCCATAGATCGTATCCAGCGACTTCGGGAACGACGACGTCAGACGCCAGGTGATCTTCGGATTCTCCTGCGCGATGGCGGGTGCTGCGAGCGCGGTGGCGGCAGCAGCGCCAACGCCGCCCGCACCGACCTTTTTCATAAAGGAACGACGGTCCATAAATACCTCCCAGTTGTGGTGTGCCCGCACAAAATTCCTCCGGCGGACGTCATGCGAGGAAAGCACTTTGCTCCCGTGGTTTCAACTCCTGCACGAGCCGCCAAGCGCGTTTTTAGGCCGCCAGATGCCCGGCCTTAAACGAAGGTCTAATAGGCGGCGGATCAATTTCGCTTATCAGGCCAATCGAAATTCGCATCGCGCCGACAAAGGAAACATTTGACAGCGCCGCTGCCACTCGACATCACTTCACTCATTCGCAACAGGCAGGGAAAAATCCATGTCCACCCCCATCATTGCCGTTCCCGCAGACACCAAGGTTATGGGCGAGATCACCTGGCATTCGGCCCAGCAGCAATATGTCGGGGCGGCGCTGGATGTGGCGGGCGTGATGAGCCTGATCGTACCGGCCTATGCCGAGGGCGCAGACATCGACGCCGTGCTCGACAGGGTGGAAGGCGTGATGATCACGGGCGCCGCCAGCAATGTCGCGCCCCAGCTTTACGGCAAGCAGGCCGAGGAGAAGGACGGCCCCTTCGATCCCGGCCGCGATGCCATCACCCTGCCGCTGATCCGCCGCGCCATTTCGCGCGGCATCCCGCTTCTGTGCATCTGCCGGGGCATTCAGGAACTGAACGTCGCACTCGGCGGAACGCTGATCAGCGAGGTGCATGAGCTTGATGACCGCATCGACCATCGCGAACCCGAGGCCGGCAATCGCGATGAGAAGTTCGTGATCCGCCAGCCCGTCTTCATCAAGGAAGGCACCTGCCTCGCGGACATTCTCGGTGCCGGCGAGGTGACGGTGAATTCGCTGCACCGGCAGGCGATCGGCGATCTCGCGCCGAAACTGGCGGTGGAGGCCGTCGCCGAGGACGGCACCGTCGAGGCCGTCTCGGTCATCGGGGCCACCAATTTCGCCGTCGGCGTCCAATGGCACCCCGAATACTGGGCCCGCACCGACAGCGCATCCCGCAAGCTGTTCGAAGCCTTCGGCGACGCGGTGCGGACCTTTGCCCGGTCTAAGGACGGGTTCAACGCCGCCGCTCAGTAGAGCCAGGCAAGATTTGCGCGGCATGGCGAAAGTCAGCGCCGCCGCCCCTTCATGCGCAGTCCGTCACGCATGTTCATCACCATCAGCGTGATGTTGATCGCGCCGAAGACAAGCTCCAGCCCCTGCACGGCATAAAACGACGCATCAAATGCGCCCGCCTCCGCCTTTGACGCGAGAAACAGCGCGCAGGGGATCAGCACGATTATGCCGTTGGCGGCGATGATCGGCATGCGCCTGCGCTTTGCCGAAACCAGCGGTCCGCGCATCTTCCCCGCAAGGCGGAAGCCCGAAAGGCCCGCCAACGCCAGAAGCGGCACCAGCAGCAGAAAGCCCCAGGGGATCGCGACCTTGACCAGCGTCACCAGTTCGGGGCCGGCAAAAATCTCCGCCAGAACAGTCGAGAGCCAGAAAGTGGCGATGATCGCCAGCGCCAATGCGCCGGCTACGGGATGCATGGTCTTCAGCATGGTCGTGCTCCTGTCAAATTATATAGCAAGCTATATATCATTGCATAGCAAGCTATGCAACTGCTATCCAGCCCCATGACCTTTTTCAAAGACTCATCGGCCGGCTATCTGACCAACCACCTCGCACGGCTTCTGGAGCGCGGTCTGGCCGCCCGCATCCGGCCGCTCGGGCTGACGACCGGCACCTTTCCGGCACTGCTGGAATTATGGGAAAATGACGGACTGACGCAGAAACAACTGGTGGAGCGGCTTGATATCGAGCAGGCGACCATGGCCAACACCCTGTCGCGCATGGAGCGCGACGGATTGATCAGGCGGGAAAAGGACCCCGGGGACGGCCGCGTTCAGCGCATCCGGCTGACGGAGCGCGCCCGCGCCCTGCGCGATCCCGCGATCGCCGCCGCCACGGCGGAAAACGAAGACGCTCTCCACGCCCTTTCGGACGAGGAGAGCGCAGAATTCACCTCACTCATACAGAAGATTATCGCGGCCAGAAAGCAGCGATCGTAATCTTCGACCTCACGCTTTCGGCGTGAACGGCGTTTCCGGGACCGGGGTGACCGGGCGGCCCTCGGCGAACCAGGATTTCAGATTGTCGGCCACCAATTGCGCCATGGCGCGGCGGGTGGCGACGGAGGCCGAGGCGACATGCGGCAACACGCTGACGGTGTCGAAGGAGAGCAGCTTTTCCGGCACATGCGGCTCGTCGTAAAACACGTCGAGGCCCGCGCCGCCGAGCGTGCCTGCCTCAAGAGCCGCAATCAGGTCGTCCTCATCCACGGTCCATCCACGGCCGACGTTGACGAGGATGCCATTCGGGCCGAGCGCCTTCAGGATATCGGCGTTGATGGTCTTGTGGGTCTCTTCGGTTTTTGGAACGATGCAGATCAGCGTATCGACGGCTTCGGCCAGCGAGGCGAGGGTCGGGTGATAGGCATAGGCCACGCCCTTTTTCGGGCTGCGGGTGTGATAGGAGATCTCGACCTTGAACGGTTCCAGCCGCGCCGCGATCTCCTCGCCGATCCGGCCGAGACCGTAAAGCCCGACCTTGCGCCCCTTCAGCGTGAACGGCGAAAGCTCGAACGCGCCGTCGCGCTCCCAGCGGCCATCGCGCACCCACTTTTCGGCGAAATAGAACTGCCGCACCGTGTTGAGCAGCAGCGCCACCGCCGTGTCGGCAACCTCGTCGTTCAGCACGTTCGGCGTGTGGGTGATGAAGATGCCGCGGCTTGCTGCGTGGTCGGTGTCGATGCCATCATAGCCGACGCCCGGGCAGGTGATGATCTCAAGGTTCGGCAGCGCGTCCATCTGCTCCGCCGAAAACCCGCCAAAGGCAATCACCGCGCGGATATCGGCCGCGCGGGCGCCGAGCGCATTCACGCCCTCCTCGGGCAAGTCTAGCAGGTCGTAGTCATCGGCCAGCGCCTCTTCGATGAACTTGTTGAGCTTCTGCGACAGCAGCACGGCGGGTTTGGGCATGGGGCCTCCGAGGGTATTCTTTTCTCAATGATGAATTAGACGGCGAGCGGGTTTTCCGCCGCCTCGCGATGGGGACCGGTGGATTGGCGGATACGCATTTCCGGCTTGATGAGGTGCATGCCGTTCGGCGCGCTGGAGCCTGCCAGCCGGTCCAGAAGCGCGCGCGCGGCAAGCCGGCCGACCTCGGCCTGGCCGTTCCAAACGGTCGTCAGCGATGGCGTAGCGATCGAGGCTTCCTCGAGGTCGTCATAGCCGGTGACGGAGATATCGACGCCCGGCGTCAGCCCGGCGCGGGAAATGCCGTTCATCAGCCCGATCGCCACCAGATCGTTCCAGCATACCGCCGCCGTCGGCTTCTGCGGCAACGAAAGGAAATGCACCGCCGCCTCGAACCCGCCCTGCTTGGAGCGCGGGCCCGGTATGCGCAGACCCGGATCAACCGGTATCCCGGCCTTCTTCAGCGCGTTGACATAGCCGGCATAACGGTCGCGGCCCGTGGACGTCTGGTCGGTCCCGCCGATCATCGCGATGCAGCGATGGCCGAGCCCGATCAGGTGATTGGTGGCGAGCGCGATGCCGTAGCTGTCGTCGCCGCGATAGGTCGGCAGGTCCAGTTCCTCCAGCGTGCGCGCGACAAAGATTGCCGGCATGCCGTTATCCTCGGCAAGCTGCACATCGGCGGCCGGCGTGCCGATCGCCGGCGACATGATCACGCCGTCACCGCCGAGCTGCAGCAGCGTCTCGATGAAATTGCGCTGCTTTTCGACCGAGTCGTAATGGTTGGAAAGGATGAATGTATGCTGGTTGCGGTCGAGCTCGCTCTCGATCGCCTTCAGGATCTCGCCGTAGAACGGGTTCATGATGTCATGCACCACCACACCGATAATGCCCGAGCGCGAGGTGCGCAGACTGGCGGCGCGGCGATTGTATATATAGCCGAGCGCGCGGGCCTGCTCCTTGATCCGGTCGCGCGTGGCCGCCGCCACCAGCGGACTGTCGCGCAAGGCCAGCGAGACCGTGGCCGTCGAGATGCCCAGCGACTCCGCGATGGTGGAGAGTTTGACTTTCTGGGCCACGACATACTCCGAATTGACTTGCAGCACCCCTCTGCGCCGCGTTCATTTAAATTTTTTAAACAAAAATCTTGGCTATTTCAACTATCCATCTACAATCGGTTTAATAGAAGCGGCTTATCAACAGGGACGGCTCATCCCCGCCGCCTCCTTGCTCCGCCTTGCGGCGCTCCTTATATAGGCGCAAACGCCCTCTCAAGGCCCGCTTCAAGGATTGACCATGACCGAAACGCTCGCAAAGCCCATTCCCGTGACCGTGCTGACCGGCTATCTCGGCTCCGGCAAGACCACGCTGCTGAACCGCATCCTTTCCGAAAATCACGGCAAGCAATATGCGGTGATCGTCAACGAGTTCGGCGAGATCGGCATCGACAACGATCTGATCGTCGAATCCGACGAGGAAATCTACGAGATGAACAATGGCTGCGTGTGCTGCACGGTGCGCGGCGACCTGATCCGCGTGGTCGAAGGCCTGATGCGCCGCCCGCGCTTTGACGGCATCATCGTGGAAACCACTGGCCTTGCCGACCCGGTTCCGGTGGCCCAGACCTTCTTCATGGACGACGATGTGCGCGCCAAGACCGCGCTCGACGCCGTGATCACGCTGGTCGATGCCAAGCACCTGCCGCTGCGCCTCAAGGACAGCCGCGAGGCCGAGGACCAGATCGCCTTCGCCGATATCGTGCTCCTGAACAAGACTGACCTCGTCAGCGCCGAGGAACTCGCCAATGTCGAAAGCCTGGTGCGCGCCATCAACCCGGCGGCGAAGATCCATCACACGGAACGCTCCGGCATAGACCTCGAGAACATTCTCGGCCAGAACGCCTTCGACCTGCAGCATGTGCTGGCGGACGATCCCCACTTCCTCGATCATGACGACCACCACGACCATGATCACGAATGCGGGCCGGATTGCGACCATGACCACCATCATCACCATGATCATGGCCACCATCACCATGGCCCCTCCGACCATCATGACGTGACGGTGCAGTCGGTCTCGCTGCGCGGCGGCGAGCTCGATCCCAACCGGTTCTTCCCGTGGATCCAGTCGGTCACCCAGAACCAGGGGCCGAACATCCTGCGCCTCAAGGGCATTCTCGCCTTCAAGAACGATCCCGAGCGCTATGTCGTGCAGGGCGTGCACATGATCATCGAGGGCGATCACCAGCGCGCCTGGAAGGAGGGCGAGCCCCGTGAGAGCCGCCTGGTGTTCATCGGCCGCGACCTCGACCGCGAAAAGCTTGAAAAGAGCTTCCGCGCCTGCGAGGCGAAGTCGTAATGCCGAGCGTCGCGCCCTTCGACATCGACGATCATGTCATCGCCGCCGCCTTTCTTGGCGGCGTGCCGTTTTTCGCCACCGCCTCCGGCACGATCCACCGGCTGGATAACGGCGAGAAGGTCACCGAGGCCCACGACGGACTGCTGACCTGCATTCGCGACCCCTTCAGTCGCTCGCTGATTACCGGCGGCGAGGATGGCCGGGTGCTGCGCATCGGCGCGGATGGCGCGATCACGGAACTCGCAAACGAGCCGCGCAAGTGGATTTCCGTCGTCGCCGGCGGCCCGCAGGGCGCGGTGGCCTATGCCGTCGGCCGCGAGTCGCGGGTAATCGTCGATGGCAAGACCGTGAATTTTCCGGAGGAGCGCAGCGTCGAGGGCATTGCCTTCGCGCCAAAGGGCTTGAGGATTGCCGTCGCCCGTTATGACGGCGTCAGCCTGCGCTGGGTCGGCGGGGCCGCGCCGGCGATCTGGCTGCCGTGGAAGGGCGCGCATCTTGGCGCCACCTTCTCGCCCGACGGCCGCTTTCTGGTGACCACCATGCAGGAAAACGCGCTGCACGGCTGGAAGCTCGACGGCAAGCCCAAGGACGGTTTCCGCGACATGCGCATGAGCGGCTACCCCGCCAAGGTCAAATCCTGGTCCTGGAGCCCGCGCGGCAAATGGCTCGCCACGTCCGGTGCGCCGGCGGCCATCGTCTGGCCGTTCTCCGGCAAGGACGGGCCGATGGGCAAGGGTCCGCTGGAACTCGGCACGCGCTCCGATATTCTCGTCACCCAGGTCGCGTTTCATCCGAGCGAGGAAATGCTCGCGATCGGCTTTATCGACGGCATGGTGCTGGCGGTCAGGATTTCGGATGGCAAGGAAGCGCTGCTGCGCCGGCCCGGCAAGGGCGCGATCTCCGCGCTTTCCTGGGATGACGACGGCAAGCGGCTTGCCTTTGCCTCGGAAGCGGGCGATTGCGGCATCATCACGATCGCGGATTGAGCCCCTTCAGCTTGTCCAGAACCTCTTCGGCAGAAACGGGGCGGGCGTAGAAAAAGCCCTGCGCCGCGTCCGCTCCGTGGGCACAGATCCAGTCCGCCTGGGCCTGATCCTCTATCCCCTCGGCAACCGTTTGCAGCCCCAGAGCGCGACACAGGTTGATCGTGGAAACCACGATCTCCTCGCTCTGCCGGTCCGTGCCGACGCCGGCAATAAAGCTGCGGTCGATCTTGACCCGGTCGAATGGTAGTTCGCGCAACTGCCGCAGGCTCGAATAACCCGTGCCGAAATCGTCAAGCACCACGCGCACGCCCCTCTCCTTCAGCTTCCGGATACAGCGACGCGTCGCCACGACGTCAACCACCAGCGCGTCCTCGGTGATCTCGATCTCAAGTCGCGCGGGCGGAAAGCCGTGCCGCGACAGCAGCGCGAACAGCTTTTCGGCGAAATCCTTGTCGGAAAGCTGGTGAGGCACGACATTGACGGCGATCGCCGGTCCGCCCGGCCAGCTTCTGGCGTCGCGGCAGGCCTGATCGAGCACCGATTCGAACAGGTCCTGAATGAGGCCCGAGGCCTCGGCAAGGGAAATGAAATCACCGGCGCTCAGAAGACCGAGTTTTGGATGCCGCCAGCGCGCCAGAACCTCCACAGTGCCGATATCGCCTTTCTCGCAGCCCCGGATCAACTGGTAGAACGGTACGATTTCGCCGTTGGCAATCGCATCCTTCAGCTCGAGTTCCAGCATCTGATGATCACGCTCGGCATGAATAATATCGGGATCGTAAACCACGAACCGCCGGCGGCCATCCTCCTTGGCCTTGTACATCGCCGCATCGGCCTTCTTCAGCAGCATCTCGCGCGCCTGTCCGTCGCGCGGATAGACCGCGATGCCGATGCTCGCCGAGGGCGTCAGCGCGCGACCCAGCAGCATCATCGGCTGCCCAACGGCGGCAAGCAGCCGCTCGGCGACCTGCCCGATCACCGCGTCGGAGACATCGCCATCGACAATCGCGGCAAACTCGTCGCCCCCGAGCCTTCCGAGAAAATCCTCCGGCCGCAGGCTTTTCTTCAGCCGCTCGCCGACCTCCTGAAGCAGACGGTCGCCGGCCTCGTGGCCGAGATTGTCGTTGATCTGCTTGAACCTGTCGAAATCGATGAACAGCAGCGCAAATTTGTCGGACTTTCGACGCGCGCGCGCGAGCCGCCTGTCACACTCCTCCTCGAAGGAGCGGCGGTTTGGCAGGCCCGTCAGCGAATCCTGCCTGGCAAGCGCCAGCGCCAGCCGCTCGGCCTTGTGGCGCCGGTCGACTTCGGTGCGCAACCTTCGCGACCGCCGCCACAACAATATCGCCAGACCGACGCTGGCCACCATCAAGCCTGTGAATATCTCGTCGAGCTGCCAGTCTTCATGGGCCCTGGAGAAGTCGTGAAGCAGCTCGAAAGAGTCGACCGCCATCAAAACGATCATCACCACCACGCCGAGAAGGCACAGAATGATGACGTCGCTCAGATACTTTCTTTCGTATTTCGGCAGACGCAAATCCACATTTCCTGACCGTTAAAACGGACATGCGGAGGCTACTGTGCCCCCCCAAACCCGAATTTTACGGCTCTATCGGCCGCCTGGATCGTCAAGACTAGCAGAAAAACGAAAAAAGCCGCAGCATAAACCGCGGCTTTAATACCAATGTCTTTAAAGGCTACATCAGGCGGGCAGAACAGTCTGGCCAAGATGGGTCAGTTCGCCCAACATCTGTTCCAGAGCATTCTTGTGCTCGTGATGGCTTGCTTCGTCCAGCTCCTTGCGCAGGGTCGCGATACGATCCTCGATCGCGCCGCTGGCCTCGCCGACCGGGACGGCGGTCTCGGCCAGAAGCGTGCAGGATTTGCCCTGGATATCGGCAAAGCCGTGAAACACCAGAAACTGGAGTTCCTTGCCGTCATGGTTCTTGAACTTCACCAGACCCGGACGGATCGTCGCCATGGTCGGCGCATGGTTCGGCATGACCGTCATCTCGCCCTCGGAAGCCGGAATGACGACCGCATCCGTCTCCGTCGAAGCCAGAAGCTTCTCGGGGGTCACCAGTTCGAAAACCAACGTGTCAGCCATAGGGGTCTACTTTCCGTCTTCAAAGATTACCGGTTGAACCGGGCGGCCTGCGCCGCCCCGTTTCAAGATCAAGCTGCTTCGGCGAGCTTCTTGGCCTTCTCGACGGCGTCGTCGATGGTGCCGACCATGTAGAAGGCCGCTTCCGGCAGGTGGTCATATTCGCCTTCGACGAGACCCTTGAACGAGCGGATCGTATCTTCCAGCGAGACCAGGATGCCCGGCGCGCCGGTGAACACTTCAGCCACGTGGAACGGCTGCGACAGGAAGCGCTCGATCTTGCGGGCGCGGGCAACCGTGAGCTTGTCCTCTTCGGAAAGCTCGTCCATGCCGAGAATGGCGATGATGTCCTGAAGCGACTTGTAGCGCTGCAGCGTCGACTGAACCGCACGGGCCACCTGATAGTGCTCCTCGCCGACGATCATCGGGTCGAGCATGCGCGAGGTCGAGTCGAGCGGGTCAACGGCCGGGTAGATACCCTTTTCCGCGATCGAGCGCGACAGCGTGGTGGTGGCGTCCAAGTGGGCGAACGAGGTCGCCGGCGCCGGGTCGGTCAGGTCGTCGGCGGGAACGTAGATCGCCTGAACCGAGGTGATCGAGCCCTTGGTCGTGGTGGTGATGCGTTCCTGCAGCGCGCCCATGTCGGTCGACAGCGTCGGCTGATAGCCCACAGCCGAGGGAATACGACCGAGCAGAGCCGAGATTTCCGAACCGGCCTGAGTGAAGCGGAAGATGTTGTCCACGAAGAACAGAACGTCCTGGCCTTCATCACGGAAGTTTTCCGCAATCGTCAGGCCCGAAAGCGCAACGCGGGCGCGGGCGCCCGGAGGCTCGTTCATCTGGCCGTAGACCAGCGCGCACTTCGAACCTTCGGCCGAACCGTTGTTTTCGGCCGGGTCGACGTTCACATTGGATTCGATCATTTCGTGGTAAAGGTCGTTGCCTTCGCGGGTCCGCTCGCCAACGCCGGCGAACACGGAGTAACCGCCGTGCGCCTTCGCGATGTTGTTGATCAGTTCCTGGATCAGAACAGTCTTGCCAACGCCGGCGCCGCCGAACAGGCCGATCTTGCCGCCCTTGGCGTAAGGCGCGAGCAGGTCCACAACCTTGATGCCGGTAACGAGGATTTCCGCTTCGGTCGACTGGTCGACATAGGGAGGCGCTTCCTGGTGGATCGCGCGCTTGGACTTGGTCTTGATCGGACCCACTTCGTCAACCGGCTCGCCGATGACGTTCATGATACGGCCAAGCGTTTCGACGCCGACCGGCACTTCGATGGGCGAACCCGTGTTCTTGACTTCCTGGCCGCGAACCAGACCTTCGGTCGCGTCCATGGCGATCGTGCGCACTTCGTTCTGACCGAGGTGCTGCGCGACCTCGAGAACCAGACGGTTGCCGTGGTTGTCGGTTTCAAGCGCGTTCATGATGGGGGGCAGGTCGCCGTCGAAAGCGACGTCAACGACGGCGCCGATAATCTGCGTCACTCTACCGATAGAGGCCTCAGCCATGATAAAACCCTCTTTTCAAGCTCTTACAGCGCTTCCGCGCCGGAAATAATTTCGATCAGTTCCGTGGTGATCTTTTCCTGACGCTGACGGTTATAGGACAGCGTCAGCTTGTCGATCATCTCACCGGCATTGCGCGTGGCGTTATCCATCGCGGTCATCTTCGCGCCCATCTCGCCGGCGACATTTTCCAGAAGCGCCCGGAAAACCTGCACACGGATGTTGAGCGGCACGATATCGTCAAGGATAGCCTCGGCGCTCGGCTCGTATTCGTAAAGCGCCGCACCCTCGCGCTCTTCCGCATCAGCGGGCGGAGCGGCGGGAATGAGCTGGAGCGCGGTCGGGACCTGCGAGATCACCGACTGGAACTCCGAATAGAACAGCGTGCAGACGTCAAACTCGCCGGCTCCGAACATCTCGATGATGCGGTTGCCGATATCCTCGGCATTTTCGAAACCGATCTTGCGAACGTCACGCAGGTCCTTGCGCTCGACAACGAGGTCGGCGAATTCGCGGCGCAGCGCGTCATAGCCCTTGCGGCCGACGCTGAAGATCTTGACCGTCTTGCCCTCGGCAATCAGCTTGCGGGCATGCAGGCGGGCGTGACGAGCGATCTGCGCGTTGAAACCGCCGCAAAGGCCGCGTTCGGCCGTGCAGACAACCAGCAGATGGACGTTATCCTTGCCGGTGCCCTTCATCAGCGCGGGCACTTCCTCGCCCTCGCCGACGGCCGCCGTCAGGTCAGCCATCACGGTGGCCATGCGCTCCGTGTAAGGCCGCGCGTTCTCCGCGGCCTCTTGGGCGCGCCGCAGCTTCGCCGCGGCGACCATCTGCATCGCCTTGGTGATCTTCTGCGTCGCCTTCACCGAGGCAATGCGAAGCTTCAGATCCTTCAATGAAGCCATGGGTGTTCAGTCCCCGTCTGGTGTTACTCGGCCGAAAAATTCTTGGCGAATGCTTCGATGGCGGACTTCAGCTTGGCCTTCAGATCGTCGCTCAACGCCTTTTCGGTGCGGATCGCTTCGAGAACATCCTTGGCCTCGCCGCGCATATGCGACAGCAGGCCGTTCTCGAATTCACGCACCTTGCCAACCGGCAGCTTGTCGAGATAGCCGTTCACGCCGGCGAAGATCACGGCGACCTGCTCTTCCGTCTTCAGCGGCGAGAACTGCGGCTGCTTCAGAAGCTCGGTCAGGCGCGCACCGCGGTTCAGCAGGCGTTGGGTGGCGGCGTCGAGGTCGGAGCCGAACTGGGCGAAGGCGGCCATTTCGCGATACTGGGCGAGTTCGCCCTTGATCGAGCCGGCAACCTGCTTCATCGCCTTGATCTGGGCCGACGAGCCAACGCGCGACACCGACAGACCGACGTTCACGGCCGGGCGGACGCCCTGGTAGAACAGGTCGGTTTCAAGGAAGATCTGGCCGTCGGTGATCGAGATCACGTTGGTCGGAATGAACGCCGAAACGTCGTTACCCTGGGTTTCGATAACCGGCAGAGCGGTCAGCGAACCGGCGCCGCGCTCGTCGGAGAGCTTGGCGGCGCGCTCGAGCAGACGCGAATGCAGGTAGAAAACGTCGCCCGGATAGGCTTCGCGGCCCGGCGGGCGACGAAGCAGCAGCGACATCTGGCGGTAGGCAACGGCCTGCTTGGAAAGGTCGTCATAGGCGATCAGGGCATGCATGCCGTTGTCGCGGAAATATTCGCCCATGGCGCAGCCGGCGAACGGCGCGAGATATTGCATCGGCGCCGGGTCGGAGGCGGTCGCTGCGATCACGACCGAGTATTCCATCGCGCCGCGCTCTTCGAGCGTCTTCACGAACTGGGCAACGGTCGAACGCTTCTGGCCAACGGCAACGTAGACGCAGTAGAGCTTGTCGGCGTCCGGGCCGTTGTCGTGGATCGGCTTCTGGTTCAGGAAGGTGTCGAGAATGATCGCGGTCTTGCCGGTCTGGCGGTCGCCAATGACGAGCTCGCGCTGGCCGCGGCCAACCGGGATCAGGGCGTCGATGGCCTTCAGGCCGGTCGACATCGGCTCATGCACCGACTTGCGCGGAATGATGCCGGGCGCCTTGACGTCGACGACGGCGCGGGTATCGGAGTTGATCGGGCCCTTGCCGTCGATCGGGTTGCCGAGCGCGTCGACAACGCGGCCGAGCAGGCCGGGACCAACCGGAACGTCAACGATGGCGCCGGTGCGCTTGACGACGTCGCCTTCCTTGATCTCGCGGTCGGAGCCGAAGATAACGACGCCGACATTGTCGCTTTCGAGGTTGAGCGCCATGCCGCGCACACCGCCGGCAAATTCGACCATCTCGCCGGCCTGGACGTTGTCGAGACCGTAGACGCGGGCAATGCCGTCACCAACAGAAAGCACCTGGCCGACTTCAGAGACTTCCGCCTCGTCGCCGAAATTTTTGATCTGCTCTTTCAGAATTGCGGAAATTTCCGCGGCCCGGATATCCATCAGCCAACCTCTTTCAGTGAAAGCTTAAGTTTGGAGAGTTTCGTGCGCAGCGATGTGTCGATCTGACGCGAACCCACCTTGACGATCATGCCGCCAAGAAGAGACGCGTCCTCGGTGATATCGAGGGCAACATCCTTGCCCGTCACATCCTTCAGCGCAGTCTTCAATTCCTGTTGTTGTTCTTTCGACAGGGCATGGGCCACCGTCACCTCGGCCGTCACCTCGCCCCGATGGGCCGCGACCGCGCCGCGATAGGCGGCGATCATGCCCGGCAGGACAAACAGACGGCGATTTTTCGCCACGACCTTGACGAAGTTGGCGACATAGCCGCCGATCTTCGCTTTTTCGAGAACGGCCGCCATCGCATCCAGCTGCTCGTCGGCGCTGAATGCGGGGCTCATGACCAGACGCCGGAAGTCATCGCTATCCTTGAGCATCTTGTCGATCTGGTCGAGATCGGCGCCCACGGCGTCAATCTTGTCTTCTTCCTTGGCCAGTTCGAACAACGAAGCGGCATAACGCTCCGCGACGCTCGAAACAGAATGGGATAGGTCCGCCACAGGCACAGATTCCCTTTTTTTTAAAACCGGCAGCAACGGCGGTTGTGGCCGTCGTTGCTGCCCCTTAGAACTTTACAATATCCCCAGGAGAACTGCGGTGATCAAACCCGCCTTTCCCGATAGTCGGGGTCCGTCTAGCACAGGTAATAGCGACTCGCAACACGATCAAAGCCCCTTTGAGGCATTGGCGCGCGTTTCTTGCCGCAATCTCCGAAAAGCCCTGAAAAGACGAGATTTTACGGCAACTGACGAAGCGCATTTATTCCCCGAAACGGGAAACCACGCCGGAGCGGCAGATCCAGGAGGCATTAGCGCCTCGCCTCCCGCCTCAACCGGTCGCGCTATGCCCAGCCAAGACCGTAGAGCAGCATGAACACGCCGGCCACCGCCTGGCAGGCAAGAAAGATGCCGCCCTTGATGGACCGACTCTTGATCGTCGCCATCCACAACAGCCGGGTCAGAAACCCGAAAATCAGGGCAAGGCCGAAGGTGCGGTAGATCATCGGCTGGTCGAACAGCAGCGCCATCAACGACATGGCCGCATAGGTGCCGCCGATCAGCGAGCGGACATGGATGGTTTCGCCGTCTTCGACCTTGTGGCCCGAAAACCCGGTCAACACCATCAGGCGCAGCGGCGCCAGCGCCACGATCAGCCCCCAGATCAGGATCACCACCGCCATGAACAGGGCGATCTGACCCACGAAGCTATCCGGCCAATAGAAACTCATTACAAACCCTCCAGTATTGCGGGCCGCGCGCCCGCGTCCCTCTGGCGTTCATTATCTAGAGAAAGCTCTGCGGGTCAATGTCGACCTGCACCTTAACCGAGCCGCGCGCCCTCGGCCCGTTTTCGAGCATCGCCGCCAGAAACGACTGCATGTCGTCGCCGCGCGCGCCATGGACCAGCAGCCGGAACCGGTAGCGGCCGCGGATCAACGCAAGGGCCGCCTCCGCAGGGCCGAGCACGGAGATCGAGCGGCTTTGCGGGGCCGCGGCCCTCAGCGCGCGCGCATGCGCCTCGGCCTCGCCGCGCGTTTCCGCCGAAACGATCACCGAGGCGAGCCGTCCGAAGGGCGGCAGGCCGCTTTTTTCGCGCTCGCCAATCTCGCGGGCATAAAAGCCCTCCGCCTCACCGGAAACGATCGCGCGCATCACCGGATGGGCGGGCTGGTAGGTCTGGATCAGGCCATGGCTCGTAAGTCCCGTGCGCCCTGCCCGACCGGTCACCTGGGCCAACAGTTGGAAGGTCCGCTCCGCCGCGCGCGGGTCGCCATTGGCCAGCCCGATATCGGCATCGACGACGCCGACAACCGTCATCAGCGGGAAATTATGCCCCTTCGCCACCAATTGCGTGCCGATGACGATGTCGGCCTCGCCGTTTGCCACAGCCTCCAGTTCGAGCCTGAGCCGCTTGACGCCGCCGGAAAGGTCCGACGACAGAACGATTGTGCGCTTTTCGGGAAAGTGGTGCTCGACCTCCTCGGCGATGCGTTCGACCCCCGGCCCGCAGGCGACCAGATGGTCGAGCGTGCCGCATTCCGGGCACGCCTCGGGCACCGGCTCGGCATGGCCGCAATGATGGCACATCAACTGCCCGCGAAACCGGTGCTCCACCAGCCAGCTCGAGCAATTCGGACACTGGAATCTGTGGCCGCAGACCCGACACAGCGTGAGCGGCGCATAGCCCCGGCGATTGAGGAACAGCAGCGCCTGTTCGCCGCGCCCGACCGCGCTTTCCACCGCCTTCAGCAGAACCGGCGACAGGAAGCCGCCGCGCGCCGGGGGGGCGCGCCGCATGTCGATGGTCTTCAGGTCCGGAAGCGCGGCTTCCGCGAACCGGCCCGGCAGATGCAGCCGGTCATAGCGGCCGGCAAGCGCGTTGACCTGGCTTTCGACAGATGGAGTGGCGGATGCGAGCACGGCGGGAATCTCGCCAATACGCGCGCGCACGACGGCCATGTCGCGGGCATTGTAGAACACCCGGTCTTCCTGCTTGTAGGCGGTGTCGTGCTCCTCGTCGACCACGATCAGGCCGAGATCCTCGAACGGCAGGAACAGCGCCGACCGGGCGCCGGCAACGACACGGATGCGCCCCTCCGCGGTCTGCCGCCAGACCTTTTCGCGCATGCGCGGCGCGAGATCGGAATGCCATTCGCCGGGCTTCGACCCGAAGCGGGCCTCGAAGCGCTCCAGAAACGCCGATGTCAGCGCGATTTCCGGCAGCAGGATCAGCACCTGCCGGCCCTGCCTCAGCGTTTCGGCGATCGCCTCGAAATAAACCTCGGTCTTGCCCGAACCGGTGACGCCGTCGATCAGGGTGACGCCGAAGCCCTGCCCGACGGCCGACTTCAGCTTTTCGGCCGCGTCACGCTGGTCCGCCGACAGTTCGGGCGGGGCGTAATCGGGATCCGCCGCGCCGACGGCGGGCGGCGGCGGCAGAAACACGGTATCGAACACGCCCTGCTTCATCATGGTCTCGACCACGCTGGCGCTGACGCCGGCGGCGCGCGCGAGCCCGAGCCGGGTCCAGGAGAAGCCGTCCGAGGCCAGTTCCAGCACGCGTTGCCGCGCCGGCGTCATCCGCTCCGGCGTGGTGCCGGTCAGCCGCAGGCCTTCCACCATAGGCTCGGGTTCGAGCGCGGTCGGCGCACGCACCGCCATGCGCGCGACGAGGCCCGGCGGCGTCAGCGTATAGCCCGCCACCCAGTTGATGAATTTCCGCATCGCCGGGCTGATCGGCGGGCAATCGAAAACGTGCTCGATGGGTCTGAGCTTCTTCGCGTCCACGGTTTCGGTCTCATCGCCCTCGTCCCAGACGATCCCGATCACCTTGCGCGGTCCGACCGGCACCTGCACCACGGAGCCGGGCATCACCGCCATGCCATCAGGCACTGCATAGGAATACGGTCCCGCCACCGGCAGCGGCACCATCACGGGCACGCTGCGTCTGGCAACGGGCGTTGCCGGCTTTCCGAAAAGATCGAGCGAATCTGAATTCATGGCTGGCAAGCTTGCCTGCC
This sequence comes from Martelella sp. FLE1502, assembly GCF_053484255.1. Classification (NCBI taxonomy): domain Bacteria; kingdom Pseudomonadati; phylum Pseudomonadota; class Alphaproteobacteria; order Hyphomicrobiales; family Aurantimonadaceae; genus Martelella; species Martelella sp. FLE1502. Next base: position 2,818 of record NZ_JBAKFQ010000013.1, on the reverse strand, counting down.
GAGGTCTGGAATGTGAAGCGCCAAAGCAGATCGCGGCTCAGGCCGCCCCTTCTTCTGCCGCGGTCTTGGGTTCGACGGCCGGCAGTGCGAAATCCGCATCCGGATCCTTCGCCAGCGCATGCACGGTGTGGTTTTCGAGCGCGGTCGTCACGTCGGCGGCATCGCCGTTAAGTTCCTCCGGCATGATCATCTTGCCGATGGTGAAATCGAACCGGTCGCCCTTCTTGTTCAGAAGTTCGTGGAACACCGTCATGTCGCGCAACTCGGTCGACCATTTGGCGAACCAGTAGAACAGGCCGGAATTGCGCGCCTTCAGATGCACCGGCAGGATCGGCAGATTATATTTGCGGGCAAAGCCGATCGCCGAATTCTTCCACGGCCGCTCGTTGAGCTTGCCCTCGGCCCAATAGGCGATGCGGCCGGAGGGAAACAGCACCATCGCCTTTTCCTGCTTGATCGCGTCATTGGTGACCTGCAGGGTTTCGCGCGCCTTGAGCTTGCTCTTGAACTCCTCGCGCCACTCGACCGGGACGATCATCTCGACCAGGCGCGGATTGACGCGCACCGCATCGCGGTTGGCGAAGAACATCATGTCCGGGCGGCGATCCTTCAGAAGATCGAACACCGCCACGCCATCGGCGATGCCGGTCGGATGGTTGGAAACCATGATGAAGCCGCCGGCTTCCGGTATCCGCTCGCGGCGCTGGCAGTGGATGTCCAGCGTCAGTTTTTCGGAGAGATAGTTGAAGACCCCGTAACCGTCCATCGACTGGGTTTCGGTGGCGAATTCGATTGCCTTGCCGTAACCGAGCAGGGAATAAAGGAAGGGCCGCATCACCGGCCAGAACGGGCTGTGAACGATTTTCTCGCCGCGCTCGGCGATCAGCGTGTCGACGATATGGCCCGGCCGTCCCTGCGAGACAAGCGCCAGCGTCTCGGCAAAATGCGTCAAGGCAGATGAGGAATCACGGCGCGCCATATAAAGTCCCGTCAATGGTGGAAGGTCTATATCCCAACTCGATATGATAAGACAATGACACCCCCCGCGAAGCATTAGCTTTTTTCTAACGCAATCTAGTGCAGGATTGTCCCCGAACAAGATTTCGTCAAGCGCCGAGGTCATGGCCCGGGCCGGCCGGCGTGGATAAACACCTGTGGATGACGGCGAGCGATCGATGGAAAATGTGCTCATCCCGGCAGACGACGCCCTGATGGCGCTTCGGCGCGACTGGCTTGAAACGCTGGACAGCGAACGGCGGCTTGCCGACCATACGATCAACGCCTATGAGCGCGATACGCGTCAGTTTTTACAGTTCCTGTGCCGCCATGTGGCACGGCCTGTGCGCCTTTCCGATATCGATGCGCTACGGCCCGCCGATATCCGCGCCTATCTGGCGTTTCGCCGCAAGGGCGGCGCGGAGGCGCGCACGCTCGGACGCGATCTCGCCGGCATCCGCTCGTTTCTGCGGTGGCTGGAAAAACGCGGGCTCGCCAATGCCGCCGGCGTGCGCGCCATGCGGGCGCCGAAACAGCCGAAATCGCTGCCGAAACCCTTGAACGCCGAAGACGCCGTGGCGCTGTCGCGCGCAGACAGCCAGCTGGCGGAAGAGCCGTGGATTGCGGCGCGCAACGCCGCCGTGTTCTGCCTGCTCTATGGCTGCGGGCTGCGCATTTCCGAGGCGCTGGGGCTGACGCCCGCCGATTTCGCCGGCGCGCCGGAAAGCCTCAGGATCACCGGCAAGGGGAACAAGACGCGGATCGTGCCGCTGCTGCCGGCGGCGCTTGCGGCGGTTGAAGACTATATTCGCCTTGCGCCCTATCATCTTGCCCCGGACGGCCCGCTGTTTCTCGGCGCGCGCGGCAAGAAACTGCAAAGCGCGATCATCCAGCGCGAAATGCAGGCGATGCGCGGCGCGCTCGGCCTCTCCGAAAAGGCGACGCCGCATGCGCTGCGCCACTCCTTCGCAACCCATCTTCTGGCCGCCGGCGGCGATCTGCGCACCATCCAGGAACTGCTCGGCCATGCCAGCCTGTCGACCACCCAGGTCTATACCGGCGTCGACACCGGCCGCCTGCTGGAGATTTACGACAGGGCCCATCCGCGCAGATAGGAAGCCTTGGCGGCCCGCCTTCAAACCCGATCAGCCCGACGGGTGACGAAGTGCAAAGCTGCTCAGATGGCCGCCGCCAACATCCGTCACCGGTAAAACGCAACCGCTAAGATGCTTCTCCTGACTGGCGACACAAGGTCGGCGGAGGTCGCGCGCCCTCTAGGGCACCAAGCATTCCGTAATCATCGACAAAAAGTAAGCGCTTCAAACAGAGATTGACCGCTACAGAATAATTAAATCGATTTCATCATAGACCTAAAACATATTATACAAGAATCCCAATCCGCAAATTATATATATTTATTACATTTATTACATGTATAAATTCGAAAAACTTTCATTATTAAAATATAATATTTAATACAAAATAAAATATCTTTTGCCCGTTTGGTTAAATTGAATTATATATTTTCACTAAATGAGTTTAAATTCATCCATATTTAAGCTCGCGATAATATTTGTGAAATTTCACGTTGGGGGATAAAATGATCGAAGAGCGTAGGAAAATTTTCGTAGATCTGGCGACTTGCAAGAATGGCTTAACCTTGGAGAAGCCGCAACCACGCCGTATTCTTTCTCGCTTTCTTTCAGAGACAGCGTTTGCGACGCTGCTCTTGGCGAGTGGCGCTGCGCTCTATTGCGGCGCGCCCGCAGCCGCCTATGCCGACGATCTTTACTGGAACGCCGGAGGCACTTCCGGAGACGGC